>NZ_JAMYPW010000012.1:0-118940 GCF_040320565.1 Mesorhizobium sp. M0664 | reverse complement strand
TCCAGTCGGATTCCGCCTTCAGGTTCTCGGCGGTTGCATAGGTGCCCCACCTGCCCGTGGGATCGGGCTCGTCAACCAGATAGAACCCAAACACATTCGGATTGCCGAGGAAGGGGGTCATTTTCTCGATGAAGGATGCGGTTACGCCCTCATGCTCGTTGAGGTACACCAGGCCTTTCATGCCGTCAGGCAATGCGTCGACCAGCGAAACATACTGAACGTCAGCCAGATTGAAGCCGGCGGTTGCGATTTCGGTGGCAGAACCACCCGATGCATAGTGCAGAGTTGCCATCCATAATCCCTCATTTTGATTCGATAGCGCCCCGCGGATGTCTGCCTACTAGAGGGTGTATATTAGCGCCAAATCACATACCTGCACGCACTGATAGAATGATTGATCGGTGGCAGGATTGCCGCATTGCAGGAAAAAACTACTCAGAATAAGCATTATGTATCATAATGAATACGACTCACTTATGGCATTGTTTTGCCATAATTGAAATATGTATCAAATGAAGAGAAGGTACTTGTGAAATTCTGTGTATAAGTGGACAAAGTCCCATAGTGTCTAAGAAAAAATAATCTAGAAGTAATTATAAACTAGAAAAGTATAGTATTATATGAAAAACAGTAACTAGTAGTACAGGTGCATATTAAGCCATAGATGGTGGAAAGAGGGCTTGATCTTAAATCTTAATAAAACACGCAAATGTAGTAGCGAGAGCTTACAGAAACACGTCTCTATCGTACAATGTTTAACCTAAATGCAGAAGAATATTGTTGTCATTAAGCTGAAGAGTTACGCGAACTACGCTGTGTACCAACAGCGCCAATTTTGTTGTGGATAGATAGTGGAGGCGGGTACTCGTTCACGGCAGAAATCATCCTCAACTGAGAATGTGGACACGGAAGATGGTTTGGATTGGCTATCCTGCCCTTCGCCGGGGAGGCAGGTTCTGACGGGAAGTGGCTCAGGCAGAGCACTGCAGAGCCCGATGACGTCGGGACGCTGTCCGGACAGCTGACCGGCGACCCGGAACGAGGACTGAGGGAACGCCGGGCGCTCGCAAGTTGCCCGTGCTGCTGCGCCCATTCTGCCCATTCGACGCATCCATCGGTGACATCGCTTGTCCGGACAGGCGACATGGTTGGCACGCCAGATTGGCGGCCAGTCGGCGTGGGTTCGATCACGTGCATGCGAAGTTCGACCATGCTGCAACGGCCGCCACTCGATCACTCGATCGGCATGCCGTCGAAGCATCGTTGCGATATCGCCGTTAATCGCGGACAGTGTGGTTGCAAGCTATAACCAGTAACATCGACGACAGCGCGTTCTCAGGAATTTGCAGAATCGCGTTACCAACAACGAAATAGGATCGGACCAGATTGTTTCGACTGCCGCCGCTGTTATCTCAGCCCATGTCTTCACTAGTCCTTCCGCAGGTGGGCCGAAAGGTTGAATTGTGTGAATGTCGGCCGCACAGAGTTCCGTTCCACGCGAGACCATCATGTTTGGCAAAATCGTATTCTGCCTGATAGGCATTCTGGCCAGTTCCTGGCCGGCGACGGCGCAGAGCCGCACTCCATTCAAACTGTTCGAAAGCTTGATTTTCACCGGCGATGCCCCCGATCTGGGCCGGCTCGGCTTCGAGCATCTCACCATCGCGGATCCTCATGTGCTGGGTCTCGATGTTCCGAATGCCGAGCAGGTGCAGAAGGCGTTGGAGCTGCCGAGGAGCAACCAGCATCTGGTGGTGGACATCGAACAATGGCCGCTGGAGGGCGCCTATGCGGCACGGGCATCATCTATCGCCAAATACCAGGCAACGCTCGGCGCGATCAGGAAAGCTGACCCGAGCCTGAAGCTTGGCCTCTATGGCGTGTTGCCGATGCGCGACTACTGGAATGCGATCGGCTGGCGAGGGGACGACGCGCTCAGAGACTGGAAGTCCCGCAACGGCGAGATTGCATCCGCTCTCGTGCCATATGTCGATGAGCTCTTTCCATCGCTTTACACATTTTATGGCGACAAGGACGCTTGGGTGGTCTTCGCGCGGGCCAACATCGAAGAGGCGCGAAGAATCTCGCAGGGGAAGCCAGTCTATTGCTTCCTGTGGCCTCAGTTTTTCAAGACCTTTGCCTATCTGCCGGGGGACTATTGGTATACTCAGTTGGATACCTGCAGGAGATATGCCGACGGGATCGTTATCTGGGGCACGATGACTCGCGAGGCAAGCAATCGGCCCGAGCAGTGGGACGAAAACTCGGAATGGTGGCAGGCCACGCTGAGGTTTCTTCGCGAGTTGGGCAAAATTCCTTAGCCCGAAAGGCAACAGCCATGTCTGCTCGTCTACAGAGGGGCATGCGACGAGCTTTGGATGGGCCTCGGTCGGCGCTGAAAGCCCGCCACGAAGCGAGGCTCAAATTTCTTGCTGGCCGTCAACAGCACGGAAGTCAGTACGAACAGGCTGTCTGCCGCCCATAATGCGCCTGAAGTCTGTAGGAATGTGAAGGAAACAAAGTATAGGATTGCGTAGAAAGTAAGTTGAGACCGAAATTTCAAGGCTTTGTACATCGACATACCCGATATGAGGAAAAGTGGAACGGCGCCCACTAGGCCAAGCGCCATAAGCACTTCAACGAGGATATTGTGAGGGTACAGGCCTGGTCCCCAGTTCATGTCGATAAAATGCTTGCCGATAACAGGGCTGTCGAAGAAGTCGGCCAGCGCCGTACTTTGCACATTCATGCGCTCCAGCGCCCCTGTGTCCCAATTAGAGTTCAGGAGATCTGTCATCCGCCGGACCAGGTAGTTGTCCTCCGGCAGGTACATCAGGCCGCCAAGCGCGAAGGGTATCAGAATTACTAGGCGCGATGGACGGGCAATCGCATAGACAGCCGAGGCAACGACCATGCCCACGAAACCGGCTCGCGATCCTGACAGGAACAGGGCGACCCCTGTGCCGACCAGAATTGCCCCGCATGCGGCACGCTCGAAGAGCCGAGGCTTATACTCGATCGTATAAAAGAACGTCGCGATCGCGACGATGCAGGTGAAATGCCCAAGCGAAACCGCATTGACGAATTCGGAGGCATACCGGACATTGGTGTCGTCCGTTCCCTGGGTGAAGAATAGCCCGTTTCGATAGGCGTAGAAGTACGCCGGAATAAATAATGCACCGGAAACGATAAGCAGGATTACCACTCGTTTTTGAATAGTCAGAATATATTCGGCATATGAGGCGAGCGCGATCGCTGGAAAAACCACGGACGCGAGATAGAACTGAATTGCTACTAATGCATAATCGTTATTTTGATAGGCGTAATCAAATACAAGCCTTGCCAAATATAAACCGAAGAAGGCCGCTAACAGGCTGTTGATTCGGAATTTCTTGTCGGACATGGCCGTCGCAATGAGGAACAGTGATGTCAGTACGACAACTATTCTAACGGCCACGGAAACTGTACGGTTATCGATTCCGGTGACGGTGGTGTATATTCCTAGCAGCGGATAGCCGATCAACGTCCACAGGAGCACGATTTCGATCAGCCGCTTTCGGACGTTTATGAGCATCGCTTACTCACTCTTGGCCGCTGCGGGCGCCAGCGAAGGCCTCGACAGGCGAGACGCCGTCAGCACAATGGCCGGGCGCAGGCCGTACGAGCTGAAATCTGCGAATTCGCGGTTCGACCGTCTTGCGCATGTTGAATGTCCAAACCCCGTAAGCCGGGTCAATCTATAGAAGAACCGGAGCCGAGGTGCCACCCTCGAGGTGAGTCGCTGTCCGACCGCCGACACGTTCCAAACAGGTCGCCAAAGATAGCAACCGCTCGCTCAAGCTCATAGCGCGCACTGAACGCCAAGACCAGAACAGTTTCAAGCCTCGCTTCCACGGGGACTTTTTTGGAACAAGCCCAAATGTCCCGACCCCCAACTGCCGCCATTCGTCTTCTGACCGCGAGCGCGAGGCCGTGCGACTCGCAATCACGGGTAATATTGTCCTTCACGACCTGCAGACGATCGACGGCATGGCGGCCGAGGTCGATGACCGCATTCTGGTCAAGGACCGAGGCGATCTGACGCAGAGTGGCATCTACACGCCGAGCGAAGGCGTATAGTTTCGCGCCGCCGACGCCCGCACCGTGCAGAAGGACACGAACGTCCACGTCTAGCAGGCTGTTGAAGAAGTCTGACGTATTGCCTTGAGGATGGCCTCGTCGCCGTTGTGGTAGGCGAATGTGATCTCGATCGAGCCGTCGTCGAGCAATTCGGCATACCCATCGCCTGTGACTTCGTCCATCTCGTCACACCCGGCCCATGTGAAGTGAACTATCGAGGGGCTGTAGCTCAGTTCGAGACCGGCTTGCAGGGCGCCAAAGGCGATCTCGCCGTTGTTGTCGGGTCCGATGGCGATGGTTGCGGGTCCACCGAGGTTCAGGTAACCGCGATCCCACAGATCGGCTTCGATGATCCGCCAGCGGCCGATCAGTTGGCAGCCTGCGGGCGCGGTCATTTCGACGCCGCCAAGAGCTTGGGCAGCCGCACCAGATTGTAGGCGGCGGCCGCGAAGCTGAAGGCCCCCCAACGCGGTCGCGGCCGCGCAATTTGGTCTTCTCCTGCCCAGCGACGGTTTTGATCCAGCCGAACGCCTCTTCGATGTGCTTTCTGATGCGCTGGCTGACGGCATAGCCACCGTGGCGCGTGGTGCGGCGATCGATCGCCGAACGACGGCCGTTCGTGTTCTGCGCTACGTGTGGTGTCACCTTCATCGAGCGCAACTCGTTGACGAAGTCCTCTGCGTCATAGGCCTTGTCGGCACCGAGCGTGATCGCCCGCGGCCGGTCGGCACGAGCTTCGATCATGTGCAGGGCCGCCACCCGCTCGGCATGTCCGTCGGCCAGCGTCAGACCGGCTTCCACCAGCAGGCCGTGGCGGTTCTCCATCAACCCATGTCCAATGAAGCACAACCTGGCCTCCTTGCCCCGCCCTTTGCGGTAGAGCCTGGCGTCGGGGTCGGTAGTCGAGGTGTGCGTCTCGTTCGATCGCCTCTCGCCGTGGAAGTCGGCTTCCGCATTGCGTCCGCCGCCGTCTGCCGGCGGTTCGCCATGACCGCCGCTTGGGCCGCCCTTTGGCTTGACGCTCTTCATCGAAGCCCAGGCCTCGATCAGCGTGCCGTCGACCGAGAAGTGATCCGTGGACAGGAGCTTCTTGACTTTGGGCTGCGCCAGCACGGCCGCCAGGAACTTCGCCGCGATATCGCCCTCCAGCAGCCGGTCACGGTTTTTGGAGAACACCGAATGGTCCTAGGCTGCGTCGTCGACGCCGATGCCGACCAACCAGCGGAACAGGAGGTCGTATTCCAACCGCTCCATCAAAAGCCGCTCCGAGCGGATCGAATAGAACGCCTGCAAAAGCATCGCCCGCAGCCGCTTCTCCGGCGGGATTGATGGCCGTCCGATCGGCGAATATAGCGCTGCGAACTCACGCTCCAGCCTCGACAGGGCTTCAGTCACGATCGTCCGGATCGCCCGCAATGGGTGATTGCGCCGAACCCGGACCTAAAGGTCCACGTAGCTGAAAAGTTCGCCAGTTCGATCGTCGCCGCCACGCACTCGTCACCTCCGAATCCAGTGAATCATCGCTGCGGTCCGGTGGCGAGGGCCTTTTTCAACAGCCTGCTAGGTCGCGCCGGTCAATGCCAACCGAGTGTTTGTGTACACGGCCGAAGAGCCGGTCGTCGGCACCGATGCCATCCATCGTTGCCGCCTTCGTGCCGCGAGACATTTCGGACGCACTCGGTGAGGCTGAGCCGCTGCTCGACGAGACGCAATTATTAAACGCTGTCGCCCAAGCCAGCGCTGACCAGGCATCCGCCAGCACCGGGAGTTCCGGGCATTTTCCCGGCGGGCTGCTGCATCGATCGGTGTTGGAGTCGTCGCGGCCGGCACCATGCCCCGGCGGCGCAAACGGCGCCTTTGATGTTGCCTCAGCGGCGGCACCCGCTCGGGTGCCGCAGGCCGCTTCGAGATGGGAGGTGTGTTGCTGACCCAGATTCTGAGTAACGCGCCGGTTCGTATGCTGTTGCCCCGACCTCGGCTTCGCTGCGTCGGCAGGGCTGGCAGGCGCTGCCGCCGCAGCGATCCTCGGCAAGAACGTCGATGTCGGCGAGTATTTCTGGACCGAAGTCTCCTCAGGTGTGCGTGGGAGCTGCAGCGTCGCGTTCGTCATGCGCTGGACGGGGCCGGATGACTGTGGCACGATCCAATGAACATAGACAAATTGGATGGATTTTATGGCCGGCGCTGACAGCATTATTGCGATGTATGACAATTACTACGCCGATGGCAAAGTAGATGTTAAGCGCGAAATTTCATCAAAACAATCTGTTAGCCACCTTACTGCAATGGTGGGCGCCGAAACGTTCAACAGGATTTTGGATATAGGGGCCGGTGAAGGGGCCGTCCTGGATAAGCTCAACAAACTTAAGATCGGAAGAACACTTGGCGCGGTTGAGATTTCCAATTCGGGTTTAACGGCGATCAAGGCCAGGAACATCCCCAACCTCGAACATCTCGATGTCTTTGACGGCTATCACATCCCCCACCCAGATGGGTCTTTTGATTTAGGGTTGGCGTTGCATGTCCTGGAGCACGTCGAGCATGAGCGACAATTTCTGGCGGAAGCCGCACGGGTCTGTAAGAAACTGTATGTAGAGGTGCCTTTGGAGCACACACGGCATCTGGATCGAGCTATCCGGATTTCAGAGCAATACGGCCACATCAATTTCTACACCCCATTATTGCTGGAAAACCTGCTTAAGACCTCCGGGCTCAAGGTCGAGCGTCTCATGGTGTTTGCCAACGATCTCGCCTACGAGCAACTTTCGGGCGGGCGAGCAAAAGGGTGGCTCAAGCACAAAATCCGAACGGGATTCTTGAGATTTGCTCCAAATACGGCGGTGCGCAACTTTGCCTATATTGGCGGTGCGCTCTGCTCGGCCGCTAAATAAGGCGCTGACGGATCGGCTTAGCAGGGTTTCCGGCGACGACTGCGAAAGGTGCCACATCCTTGGTTACGACAGCGCCTGCGCCGACGACCGATCCTTCGCCGAGGGTAACACCCTTGAGAATTGTTGCGTTGAATCCGATCCAGACCCTGTTTTCAATCTTCACTGGAGCGATGGGGATCCCTGTCCAATCCTTTTCGCCACGATGCCATTTTTTCACGTCGTCCCCACGCAACCTCCAATCGACGGAATGGGAATTGTGATCGACTACCGTGATACCCCACGACATGATCACGTCGTCGCCAATTTCGATGCGTCCCGCAGAAACCAAATGACTTCTGCCAATGAAACATCGCTTTCCCACGGTGATTTGCGCATCCGGGCGATCGAAGGAGAAAACGCAGTGAATAATGCTTTCTTCCCCGATTACATGATTTCCGCGACGTGCGCTGCGAACCGTCCGGTAGCTGAGCTTGGAGCCGGCGCCGGCCTGCACACCAGCCAAACGCGCGACGAAGTAAGGTGCGAAACGCATGGTCGGCTTGTCCCTTGGGCGACTTCATCCACTTTGATGTTAGCGTTCAATAAACGTTGCAGTTCCGAATAGTCAACGCGAAGGAACTTGCGAACCAGCAAGAGGACCGAAAGCTGACTCCTCACAACCGCCTGCTTCGCTTATCGATCGAAGACTGCCTGCGGCACTTTGTCGGGCCGGTTCGACAGCCAGACGAAATACAACGAGCCCAACTTCATCATCGGCACCCGCCGGTCGGGCTTCCGGCCGCCTAGCAGCGTAATAGGTACCGTCATCGGTCTAAATTCAGTTGTGCAGCGCAGCATGATGTGCAATGCGGCAATAGAACGTGCGGTGCACATCAACCCGCGACAGGAAAAGGACTGCTTACCCTCTCCGAGAGACGGCCGACAGCTCATTCCAGGGACATGGTGCCCTACTGCACCGTTCTCGGTATAAACCGTAATCCATGTGTCGAGAATGGTCCTGGATGTGCGGCCTGAGACATAGGTGACGTTTTGTACCGGACACATGGGTAACACTTTTGGCTTTTGGCCGGAGGTGTTGATGCCGTGGAGAGAGTGTTCGGTGATGGAGGAACGTCTACGTTTCGTTGCCCGCCTTCTCGCGGGAGAAGGCATGAGCGATGTGTGCCGGGATTTCGGGATTTCGCGCAAGACTGGCTACAAGATCTTCAACCGCTATAGGGAGGAAGGGCTGGAGGCGCTTTGCGACCGCTCGCGGCGGCCGGTGAGGTACGCCAACCAGTTGCCCGAGCAGATCGAGCGGCTGATCGTCGAGACCAAGCGCGAGAAGCCGCATTGGGGCGCTCGCAAGATCAGGGAGTTGCTGGTCAGGAAGCTCGCCGGTGATGTGCGTATCCCGGCCAAAAGCACCGTGCATGCCGTGCTCGACCGTCACGGCCTTGTGAGCCAGGCCCGCAAGAGGAACCGGGCGAGCAAGGCCGTGGGCACGCCATTGTCGCAAGCCGCCGCCCCTAACGATCTGTGGTGCACCGACTTCAAGGGGGAGTTCAGGCTCGGCAACGGTAGCTACTGTTACCCCCTGACGGTCACCGACCAGATCTCGCGCTATGTGCTCGCCTGCGAAGCGCTTGAATCGACAAAGGAGACGCCGGTCATCGAGGCCTTCGTGCGGCTGTTCAGGGAGCGCGGCCTGCCCGCCGCCATCCGCTCCGACAACGGGCTCCCTTTCGCTTCGCCTAACGGCCTCTACAATCTCTCGCGCCTGTCGGTGTTCTGGCTCAGGCTCGGCATCGTCATCGAGCGCATCCAGCCGGGCAACCCGCAACAGAACGGCCGCCACGAGCGCATGCATCTGACCTTAAAGAAAGAGACGACCAGGCCGCCCGGCATGAACATTCTCCAGCAGCAGGCGAGGTTCGACGCTTTCATCAGCGAATTCAATGAGGAAAGGCCACACGAGGCGCTCGCCATGCGCACCCCGGCCGAGCTCTACACGCCGTCCTCAAGAGCCTATGACGGCCTGCCGGAACTGGAATACCCCTTCCACGACCGCGACATCCTGGTTACCGCTTGCGGCCGCATCTGCATGCACAGGAAGAAGATCAGCGTCTCGACCGTGCTCGCCGGTCAGAGGCTGGGAATCAAGGAGATCGACGACGGCATTTGGCTCGTCAGCTTCATGCATTACGATCTCGGGTATATCGACTTGGAACAGAGGACCTTGCAGACCATCGACAACCCGTTCGGCACGAGGTTGTCACCCATGTCTTAAGTACAATCTGTTACCCATGTCTCCGGGTTGGACAGAGATTTAACTGGCGGAGAGAGCGGGATTCGAACCCGCGTTACGGTTTCCCGTAAACACACTTTCCAGGCGTGCGCCTTCAACCACTCGGCCACCTCTCCGTCTTTTTAGCATTTTCGACGCGGCCGGTTTCGCCGCGCGGGTTGGGGAGATGCATCTCCTTTGGGATTCCGGTGCCGGAATTCCGGCCGTGGGCGCCGTCAACCAGCGGATACCCTTTCCCCGCACCTGAGCCGTCAAAGCAACAGGCGCGGGGCTCATCTAGTCGATCCGGTGCCGAATGCCAAGACATAACGGCAGTCTATTCGCTTTGCCGGATACGGATGCTCAGCCCATGCCGCTGGGGCACCCGTTGGGAGCCTATCGAAAGGAGCGGCGGAGGTGTGCTTGCCGTCCCCGGCGCGCCACCGGTCCCGGCGAACCGGCGGCCGCAGGTTCAACTTCGCGTGTCGCGATTGCGGATAAAGCACGCAGATCCTATTTAACAGTCCACACGACATTCTGATAAACTCCTGGGGAGGAAGGGTCCGGATGTTCCGCTTTATCTTCCGTCTTGCCGCAATGATCGCGCTTTCGGTTTCGGTCATCATGGCCGTGCTCGATGCGACCCGCTCGGTGGCGGCTTCGGCGCTGGTGATGACTCCGCTCAACACCAGCTGGCTCGCGGTTTCGCCGGATACGCGCAGCGCCTTCGAAAGCTTCGTCCGCGACAAGGTCAACCCGCTGCTGTGGGACGGTGCCATCGCCTGGGTGCTCAGCCAGCCCGGCTTTGCCGTGTTCGCGGTGCTGGCGTTCATTCTTTATGCAATCGGTTACAGGCGGCAGCGCCCCAGCGGGCGGTTCGCCGCAACCTGACATTTCCAGCCTGACCCGGTGATCCCGTACCCGGAAGGCTCAACCAAGAAGAAAAGGAAGCCACACATGTTTCTCAGCGACATGCTGAACAAGAAGCTCAACCTGCCGAAACCCTCCGAGGCGTTGCCCGGCCGCGACCGGCCGATCCCGACGGCATCGAAGCACTTTGTCTCGAACAGGCCGCTCAAGGGTCCTTATCCCGAAGGGATGGAAACGGCGATGTTCGGGCTGGGCTGCTTCTGGGGCGCCGAGCGCCTGTTCTGGCAAGTCGAGGGCGTATGGGTCACGGCGGCCGGCTATGCCGGCGGCGTCACGCCCAACCCGACCTATCAGGAAACCTGCACGGGCCTGACAGGCCATGCCGAAGTCGTGCTTGTCGTCTACGATCCCAAGATCGTGTCCTATGCCGAGCTCTTGAAGCTGTTCTGGGAAAGCCACGACCCGACGCAAGGCATGCGCCAGGGCAATGATGTCGGCACCACCTACCGTTCGGCGATCTATACGTTCAACGACGCGCAGTACCAGGCGGCGCTCGCCTCGCGCGATGCCTACGAGGCTTCGCTGCGCGGTGCCGGACGCGGCAAGATCACCACCGAGATCGCGCCGGCGCCGGAATTCTACTTCGCCGAGGAAGACCACCAGCAATATCTGGCGAAGAACCCTTACGGCTATTGCGGCCTGCAGGGAACCGGCGTCACCTGCGCCATTCCGGCCGCCGTCTCCGCCTGATTTTATGCCCCTGACGCAAGGAATATGCTGTGGCGCCGCGATGCGGCGCCATGCTTTTCCAAAGGGTCAAAATTCCACGTGAATTTTGTTTCGGGCCGTGCCAGATTGACCCGAAGCGGGAGGAAGACACTCCTGCCCGACACCGTATGCCTGCCGGAGAACCGGGCCGGCATGCGGTGCATAATGGACAAATAACCGACAGGGGTGTGGATCACATGAAACGTATCGTTCTCGGCCTCATGGCCGCAGCTGCAATGGTTCTTCCGGCCTTCGCCGCGGACATTCAACCCGCGATCCTCTATGATCTCGGCGGCAAGTTTGACAAGTCGTTCAACGAGGCATCCTTCCACGGCGCTGAAAAGTTCAAGACCGAGACCGGCATCCCCTATGTGGAATTCGAGGTCAGCAACGCCACCCAGCGCGAGCAGGCGCTGCGCCGTTTCGCCGAGGACGGCCGCAACCCGATCGTCATGGCGGGCTTCTCGTGGGCTGACGCGCTTGACAAGATCGCAACCGAGTTCCCCGACACCAAATTCGCCATCATCGACATGGTCGTCGACAAGCCCAATGTCCGCTCCCTGGTCTATAAGGAGCAGGAAGGCTCGTACCTCGTCGGCGTGATGGCGGCGATGGCTTCCAAGACCAAGAAGGTCGGCTTCGTCGGCGGCATGGATATTCCGCTGATCCGCAGGTTCGGCTGCGGCTATGTCGGCGGCGCCAAGGCGGCCGGGGCCACCGACGTCATCCAGAACATGACCGGCGATACGCCGGCAGCCTGGAACGATCCGGCCAAGGGCGGCGAGATCGCCAAGACGCAAATCGACCAGGGCGCCGACGTAATCTACGCAGCGGCGGGCGGCACCGGTGTCGGTGTGCTGCAGGCAGCGGCCGACGCCGGCAAGCTCGGCATCGGCGTTGATTCCAACCAGAACGGCCTGCAGCCCGGCAAGGTGCTGACCTCGATGGTCAAGCGCGTCGACGTTGCCGTCTACAACACCTTCATGGATGCCAAGAACGACAAGTTCACGGCGGGCGTCAACGATCTCGGCCTCAAGGAAGGCGGGGTCGACTACGCCATGGACGACAACAACAAGGCGCTTGTCGACGATGCGATGAAGGCGGCGGTCGAAAAAGCCAAGGCCGACATCATAGCCGGCACCATCAAGGTGCACGACTACATGTCGGACAATGCCTGCCCGTATTGATCGATTGCTGTTATTGATCGACTGGCACTGCTGAAGTGACGAGCCGCCGGGTGAAAGCCCGGCGGTTTTGTCTTGTCGGCCCGCTCACCAGTGCGGCGGCTTGGTCACCGGCACGTCGGGCGCGGCCTGTTCCTCCAGCGCCAGGAAGCGCTCGGCCAGCGCGTCCAGCTTGCGCTGCATGCGCTCGATCACCTTCCACTGCTCGGCGATCTGGCCGGACAGTTCCTCGATGATCTTCTCCTGCTCGGCGGCGCGGATTTCCAGCGTCGTCAGCCGGTCCTCGGGCATGGTCATTTGAAATCCTCGATCAGGCGATTGTGCAGGGTGCGGCCACGTTGGAAATTGACAAGCATGGCGGGATTTGTCGAGAGTGAACCCTGCTCCGGCCAATTGGTAGGGACCCAATTGGCACAGACTGGGCGTCATGCTAGGCGTTTGACCAAGCGGTAAAAAAATAACAGTGGGAACAGGCTGCATGGCGCAAGCCGCAATCGAGCTGATCGGCATCGACAAGAGCTTTGGCGCCGTGCGCGCCAACCGCGACATCAATCTGGAGATTATGCGCGGCACTATCCATGGCATCGTCGGCGAAAACGGCGCCGGCAAGTCGACGCTGATGTCGATCCTCTATGGTTTCTACCAGGCCGATTCCGGCGAGATCCGTGTCGGCGGCCAGCCGGCATCGATCAAGACGCCAAACGATGCGATCGCGCTCGGCATCGGCATGGTGCATCAGCATTTCATGCTGGTCGACAATTTCTCGGTGCTGGAAAACGTCATTCTCGGCGCCGAAAGCGATGCGCTGCTGAAGAAGAGCATTGCCAAGGCGCGTTCCGAGCTGGAGCGGCTCGAGCGCGAATACGGGCTCGAAGTCGATCCCGACGCCATCATCGAGGAGTTGCCGGTCGGCCTGCAGCAACGCGTCGAAATCCTCAAGGCGCTCTATCGCGGCGCCGAGATCCTGATCCTCGACGAGCCGACAGGCGTGCTGACGCCGGCCGAGGCCGACCATCTGTTCCGCATCCTCAGGCAGCTGAAGGAGCAGGGCAAGACGATCGTGCTGATCACCCACAAGCTGCGCGAGATCATGGCGATCACCGACACGGTCTCGGTGATGCGCCAGGGCACCATGGTGGCGACACGCGAAACCAGGAAGACCACGGTCGAGGAGCTGGCCGAGCTGATGGTCGGCCGGCGCGTGCTGCTGCGCGTCGAAAAGGGCGAGGCGAAGGCCGGCGGCGTCAAGCTCGCGGTCAAGAACCTGACGGTCAAGGATTCCCGCGGCGTCACCATGGTCGACGACGTCTCCTTCGACGTCCATGCCGGCGAGATCGTCGGCATTGCCGGCGTCGCCGGCAACGGGCAGTCCGAATTGCTCGAGGCGATTTCCGGCATCAGGCATGCCGTTTCGGGCTCGGTCATGCTCGACGGCAAGCCGATCGACCTCACCGGCGCCGCCGACCCTGGCGAGCTGCGCGAGCGCGGCCTCGCCCATGTGCCGGAGGACCGCCATCATGTCGGGCTCGTGCTGGCCTTCGAGGAAAACGAGAATTCGATCCTCGGCTACCAGGACGACGCGCGCTATCTGAAGGGGCCGTTTCTCGACATCGACGCCATCCGTAACGATGCCAGGGACAAGATCGTCAAATATGACATCCGCCCGGCGGACTGCCGCCTCAAGACCGCCAATTTCTCCGGCGGCAACCAGCAGAAGATCGTGCTGGCGCGGGAAATGGAACAAGATCCCGGCGTGTTGATCGTCGGCCAGCCGACACGCGGCGTCGATGTCGGCGCCATCGAATTCATCCACAAGCGCCTCATCGCCATGCGCGACCAAGGCAAGGCGGTGCTGGTGGTTTCGGTCGAGCTCGACGAGATCCGCTCGCTGTCCGACCGCATCCTGGTGATGTTTGCCGGCCGCATCGTCGGCGAACGCGGCCCCGACGCGACCGAGGGCGAGCTCGGCCTGCTGATGGCCGGCGTCGAGCAGCGCGAGGCGGCGGAATGAGCACTCCCTATGCCAAGCTGCCGGCCTGGGCCGACTACGTGCTGATCCCGCTGATCAACCTGTTCGTCGCCTTCGTCGTTGCCGGCTTCGTCGTCATATTGGTTGGCGAGAACCCACTGCGCGCAGCCGTCGTCCTGGTCGAGGGTGCCTTCGGCCGCGGCCAAGGCATCGCGTTCACGCTTTTCTATGCCACCACCTTCATCTTCAGCGGGCTTTCGGTGGCGGTTGCGGCGCATTGCGGCCTGTTCAACATCGGTGGCGAGGGCCAGGGCTATATCGCCGGTCTCGGCATCGGCATTGTTTGTCTGGCCTTCGACAGCTTCCTGCCTTGGTGGCTGACCTTCCCGATCGCCATTATCGCCGCCGCGGCGATGGGCGCGCTGTGGGCGCTGATCCCGGCCTATCTGCAGGCCAAGCGCGGCTCGCATATCGTCATCACCACCATCATGTTCAACTTCATCGCTGCCAGCGTCATGGTCTATGCGCTGGTGGGGATGCTGAAGCCGCCCGGCTCGATGGCGCCGCAGACGCGCACCTTCCTCGAAGGCGCGCAATTGCCGAAGCTCAACTGGGTCATCGAATTGTTCGGCGCCAAAATCCGTTCGGCGCCATTCAACGTCAGTTCCCTGCTGGCGCTAGCCATGGCCTTTCTGGTGTGGGTGCTGATCTGGCGCACGAAGCTCGGCTACGAGATGCGCACCTATGGCCACAGCCCGAAAGCGGCGCGTTATGCCGGCATTTCGGAGATCCGCATCATCATCATTGCGATGATGATCTCGGGCGCGCTGGCCGGCATGATGGCGCTCAACCCGACGATGGGCGACCAGCACAATGTCGCGCTCGAATTCGTTTCGGGCGCCGGTTTCGTCGGCATCGCGGTGGCACTGATGGGACGCCTGCACCCGGTCGGCATCGTGCTGGCGGCGATCCTGTTCGGCATGCTCTACCAGGGCGGCGCCGAGCTCGCCTTCGAGATGCCGGTGATCAGCCGCGACATGATCGTCATCATCCAGGGCCTCGTGATCCTGTTCGCCGGCGCGCTCGAGCATATGTTCCGGCCCTACGTCCAGGCGTTGTTCGCCTCGCTCAGCCCGAAATCGGTCGGCATGGAAGCGGTCAAGGGGAAGGGCGCCTGAGATGGATTTCTTCAACGCTATCGTGCAGGTCCTGGACTCGACCATCCGCCTGTCTGTGCCCTTGCTGCTCGCCTGTCTCGCCGGCCTCTATTCGGAGCGGGCCGGCGTCTTCGACATCGGGCTCGAGGGCAAGATGCTTGTCGGCGCCTTCGCCGGTGCGGCCGCCGCCTCGGTCTTCCACTCGGCCTATCTCGGCCTCGGCATGGCCATCCTCATCTCGGTTGCCTTCGCGCTGATCCACGGCTTTGCCTCGATCACCCATCGCGGCAACCAGATCGTTTCCGGCGTCGCGATCAATTTCATTGCCGCCGGATCGACGATCATGCTCGGCCAGGCCTGGTTCCAGCAAGGCGGGCGCACGCCGGCGCTGGCCGCCGGCGAGCGCTTCGAGGCAATCATCTGGCCGGGCGCAGAGGCGCTCAGGAGCGTTCCGATTCTCGGGCCGATCTATTCGGAACTCATCTCCGGCCATTCCGTGCTGGTCTATCTCGCCTTCCTGGCCGTGCCGTTCACCTGGTGGGTGCTGTTTCGCACCCGCTTCGGCTTGCGCCTGCGCGCCGTCGGCGAGAACCCGGCCGCGGTCGACACCGCCGGCATATCAGTCGCCTGGCTGCGCTATCGGGCGCTGATCTGCACCGGCGTGCTCACCGGCATTGCCGGAGCCTATCTGTCGATGGTGCAGAATGGCGGCTTCGTGAAGGACATGACCGCCGGCAAGGGCTATATCGCGCTGGCCGCGCTGATCTTCGCTAAATGGAAACCGGTCAACGCCATGTTCGCCTGCCTGCTGTTCGGCTTCCTCGACGCCGCGTCGATCCGCCTGCAAGGCACGCCGCTGCCGCTGATCGGCAAGGTGCCGGTGCAATTCATGCAGGCGCTGCCCTATGTGCTGACCGTCATCCTGCTTGCCGGCTTCATCGGCAAGGCAATCCCGCCGCGCGCCGGCGGCGTGCCTTATGTCAAGGAACGCTGATCTATTATGGCTCATGATCTGTTCGAAGCGGCGAAAGCCGCCATGGCCAAGGCCTATGCGCCCTATTCGAAATTTCCGGTCGGCGCGGCGTTGCGCACCGAGGACGGCCGTGTCTTCACCGGCGCCAATGTCGAGATCGCGTCCTATCCGGAGGGCTGGTGCGCCGAAACCACCGCACTTGCCAACTACATCATGGGCGGCGGCGGCAAAATCACGGAAATCGCCGTGATCGCCGAACGCGTGGCAAAATGCTCGCCCTGCGGCGGCTGCCGGCAGCGGCTGGCGGAATTCTGCCGGCCGGAGACGAAGTTCTATCTCTGCGATGATAGCGGCGTGGTCGAAACCGTGACCATGGGCGAGTTGCTGCCATACGGGTTTGAAGGCGATGTGCTGAAATGAAGGAAGCGCTCGATCACCTCGTCGAAAGGCTGGACGGGCTGGCGCCGACTACCGCCTTGGTGCTGGGGTCAGGGCTTGGCGGGCTTGTCGACCAAGTCGAGGATGCGGTGCGCATCTCCTACGCCGACTTGCCGGGGTTTCCCCGAAGCGGAGTCAGCGGCCATGCCGGCGAGGTGGTGGCGGGGCTCTTTGCCGGCACGCCGGTGCTGATGCTGTCCGGCCGGGCGCATTATTACGAGCACGGCAACGCGGCGGCGATGCGGCCGGCACTCGAGGTGCTCGCCGGCCTCGGCATCTCCAGGCTGATCCTCACCAACGCCGCCGGTTCGGTCGATCCCGGGATGGGCCCGGGCTCGGTGATGCTGATCACCGACCACATCAATTTCTCGGGCTCCAACCCGCTGATCGGCGAACCGAGCGACCGCCGTTTCGTCGGCCTGACCGAAGCCTATGACGCCGGTCTCCGCTCCGCCATCGAGCAGGCGGCGAAGGCCACCGGTACCACGCTGCACAAGGGCGTCTATATGTGGTTCTCCGGCCCATGCTTCGAGACGCCCGCCGAGATCCGCATGGCGCGCGTCATGGGCGCCAACGCGGTCGGCATGTCGACGGTGCCGGAGGTCATTCTCGCCCGCTTCCTTGGGCTGCGCGTCGCCGCCTGTTCGGTCGTGACCAACCTTGCTGCCGGCATGACCGGGGCCGAGCTGTCGCACCAGGAGACCAAGGACATGGCGCCGGTTGGCGGTGCGCGGCTGGCGACCATTCTGCAGCGTGTTTTTCAGGACGGGCTTCCGGAGCACAGGGTCGACGCCTGATGCTTCCCCAGGAAATCATCCGCCGCAAGCGCGACGGCCAGAAGCTCTCGGCTGAGGAGACAGCGTTCTTCATCGAGGGTCTGACCGCCGGCACAGTCACCGACGCGCAGGTCGGCGCCTTTGCCATGGCGGTGTTCTTCAACGGCATGAGCCGCGACGAGGCGGTGGCGCTGACTATGGCGATGCGCGATTCCGGCGATGTGCTCGACTGGTCGGATCTGCCCGGCCCGGTCACCGACAAGCATTCGACCGGCGGCGTCGGCGACAATGTCTCCTTGATGCTGGCGCCGATCGTCGCTGCCTGCGGCGCCTATGTGCCGATGATTTCCGGCAGGGGTCTGGGCCATACCGGCGGCACGCTGGACAAGATGGATGCCATCCCCGGCTATATCAGCCAGCCGGATGTTGCGCGCTTCCGCAAGACGGTGCTCGAAACCGGCTGCGCCATCATCGGCCAGACCGCCGATCTCGCACCCGCCGACGCCAGGCTCTACGCCATCCGCGATGTGACGGGAACGGTCGAATCGGTGCCGCTGATCACTGCTTCGATCCTGTCGAAGAAGCTGGCCGCCGGCCTCAATTCGCTGGTGCTTGACGTCAAGGTCGGCAACGGGGCCTTCATGGAGAAATCGCGCGACGCAACCGCACTGGCCAACAGCCTGGTCGACGTCGCCAATGGCGCCGGCCTTAAGGCCTCGGCGCTGGTCACCGGCATGAACGAGCCCCTGGCGTCCGCCGCCGGCAATGCGGTCGAGGTGCGCAACGCCGTCGATTTTCTCACCGGCCGCTTTCGCGACCGGCGGCTGGAGGACGTGACGCTGGCGCTGGCCGCCGAGATGCTGCAATCGGCAGGCCTGGTGTCGTCCAACCAGGGCGGCCTGCGCCGCGCCGCCGAAACGCTGGCCGGCGGCCGCGCCGCTTCCATCTTCGCGCGCATGGTGGCGGCACTGGGTGGTCCCGTCGACTTTGTCGACAATCCGGAAAAATATCTGCCGAAAGCGGCAACGGAATTCGCGGTCAAGGCGAGCGCGAACGGCTTTGTCACCGGCATCGCGACCCGCGAGATCGGGCTTGCCGTGGTCGGGCTTGGCGGCGGGCGGACGCGGCCCGACGACAGGATCGATCACGCCGTCGGCATCACCAGGCTGTTGCCGGTCGGCGCTGAAGTGCGGGCCGGCGAAGCGCTGGCGCTGGTCCATGCCCGCAATACCGGGGATGCCGAAGCGGCCGCGGCCGCGGTGCTTTCGGCCTATACCATCGGCACTTCCAAACCGGCCACGGAGAAAACCGTCATCCGGCGGATCCTGCCGCGCGGGTAATCACTGAACCAGCAGCAGCTTGCCGTCTTCGACCTGGTATTTGTCGAGCCGCTGCAGAAAGCTCATGCCGATCAGGTTGGTGTGCAGCGCCCTGTCGTCGAGCACGACGGCCTCGACGCCCTCGACGGTGATCTTGCCGATCTGCAGGCGGTCAATCGTCACCACGGCGGCCTTGATCGCACCATTGGCGGTGTTGACCTGATGGCTGAAGTCCGTCGAATTGAGCGAGATGCCGATCCTGCGCGCGGTCGAGGTGTTGATGGCGACGAGCGTCGCACCGGTATCGATCATGCCGTCGACCTGGCGACCGTTCAACTTGAAGACCGACATGAAATGCCCGCGCGCGTCCGCGGTGACGACGACCTTGCGGCCGAGCGGCTGCGGCGTTGCCGGCCTGTCCGGGACGGCGGCGAGATTCAGGTTGGTTTGAGTGTCGGCCGGCCTGGCTCCGATGGCGGATTTCAACAGCCGCTCGATTACCTGTGAATTGGACTGATACACGATCGGCAGCGATGCCGACGTTCCGGCAAACACGCCAAGGATGAGGAGCTTGCGCAGCATGGACCGGCCTTTGTGGTTGCCGATCCTTAGTCCGACATGGTGATTGCCGCTTTAACGAGTGCGGAAACCAGCCGTTTGCGTAAACAATCGGTAAACGGATCTATTTGGTGCCGTACATGCGGTCGCCGGCATCGCCGAGACCCGGCATGATGTAGCCCTTTTCGTTGAGTTGGCGGTCGATGGAAGCGGTGAAGACCGGAACATCGGGATGCGCCTGGGTAAAACGCTCGAGGCCCTCTGGTGCCGCCAGCAGGCAGAGGAAGCGGATGTTGGTGGCACCGCGGCCTTTCAGCTTGTCGATCGCCGCGATCGCCGAATTGGCGGTCGCCAGCATCGGGTCGACGACGATCACCAGTCGGTCGGCGAGGTCGCCCGGCGCCTTGAAGAAATACTCGACCGCTTCCAGCGTCTCATGGTCGCGATAGAGGCCGATATGGGCGACACGCGCCGCCGGCACCAGATCGAGCAGGCCTTCGAGCAAGCCGTTGCCGGCGCGCAGCACCGAGGCGAAGACCAGTTTCTTGCCCTCCAGCGTCGGCGCCTCCATCGTTTCGATCGGCGTCTCGATGGTCGTCGTCGTCAGTTCCAGGTTGCGGGTGACCTCGTAGCCGAGCAGCAGCGAGATCTCGCGCAGCAGCCGCCGGAAGCCGGCCGTCGAGGTTTCCTTCTTGCGCATGATGGTCAGCTTGTGCTGGACAAGCGGATGGTCGACGACGGTGACGCCCTTCATGGTGTTCTCCAACTGCGCAAGTGAATGGTGAATGGTGAATAGTGAATAGTGAACTGGTTTGCGAGTCCTTGGTTGCGCGGAAAAACTCGCGGCTGACGGACCGAAGCGCCGGGTGAACCATTCACCATTCACCTGCCCTTGGCGCCGAGCCTGCCCAGCAGCACCGCCCTGGTCTTCCTGTCGACGAAGGCTGCCTCGATGGCCGTCCTGGTGACGGCGGTGAGCGCCTTGTCGTCCATCGCAAAATGCTCGGCAGCGATGTCGTATTCGCGTTTCAGCGAGGTCCAGAAGTAGGGCGGGTCATCGGAGTTGAGCGTCACCTTGCAGCCCGCTGCCCGCAAGGCGGGGAAGGGATGGTCGGCGAAGCTGTCGAAGATTTTCAGGGCGATGTTGGAGCCAGGGCAGCATTCGAGCACGACGCCTTCGTCGGCGATGCGCCGCACAAGCTCGGGGTTCTCGATGGCGCGCACGCCATGGCCGATGCGAGACGGGCGGATGTGGTCGAGTGCCGCCTCGACGCTCTCCCAGCCCATCAATTCGCCGGCATGGACGGTGATGCCGAGGCCGGCCTCGCGGGCGATCTCGAAGGCCCTAACATAATCTTCCAGGTCGCCTATCCGCTCGTCGCCGGCGACGCCGAAACCGGTGACCAGCGGATGCCCGCAGCGCGCGGCGAAACGCGCCGCCCGCTCGATCGATTCGACACCGAAATTGCGCACGCCGGTGACGATCATGCGGCCTTCGATGCCGGTCTTCGCCTTGGCGCGGGCCATGCCTTCGCCGAGCGCGTCGGTATAGGCCTTCGGCGACAGCCCGGCCTTGCTGGCATGGTCGGGCGAGGTGAAAACCTCGGAATAGATGGCGCCGTCGCGGGCGAGGCTGGTCAGGTAATGATCGGCCAGCCGCGCATAGTCTTCTTCGGTGCGGAACAGGTCCGACGAGAAGTCGTAGGCGGCGAGGAAAGAGGTGAAGTCGCGCCAGACGAAGGAGCCGTCCTGGATGTAGGGCGAGGCATCCTTGCCGTATTTCTCAGCTTGGCGGAGGACGAGTTCAGGCGCCGCTGCCCCTTCGATGTGGCAGTGCAGTTCTGCTTTCAAAGGCATTCAATTATCCCGTCAGGCTTTTTCTTATGACGCAAGTTCCTGTCGGAAAACCGTGTGACACTTTTCCGGAACCTGCTTCGAAGCGCGGCCGAACACCGCGCCTTAAACAATAGCGCCCGCACCATCGATCGGCTATGGTCCCGCCGATTTTATGGCGGATCAAAACGATGTCGGTTGAAAGAACCACTGCTGCGGGCGGCATGGAAACCTCTTATGGTTTCAAGCGGGTAGGGCCAGGCGACAAGCAGTCCCTGGTCAATGATGTTTTCCACAAGGTGGCGAACCGCTACGACCTGATGAACGATCTGATGTCGGCCGGCTTGCATCGATTGTGGAAGGACGCCATGGTCGCCTGGCTCAATCCACCGAAGCGGCCGGGCTGGAGCGTTCTCGACGTTGCCGGCGGCACCGGCGATGTCGCCTTCCGCATCGTCGAGGCGAGCGGCAGGCACGCTCATGCAACGGTTCTCGATATCAACGGCTCGATGCTCGCCGTCGGCCGCGACCGGGCCGAGAAAAAAGGCCTGTCGGCAAATACCGATTTCGTCGAAGCCAATGCCGAGGAACTGCCTTTTGCCGACGCTACTTTCGACGCCTACACCATCGCTTTCGGCATCCGCAACGTGCCGCGCATCGATGTGGCGCTTGCCGAAGCCTATCGCGTGCTGAAGCCTGGCGGGCGCTTTCTCTGCCTTGAATTCTCCGAGGTCGAGATGCCGCTGCTCGACAAGGTCTATAAAGCATGGTCGTTCAACGCCATTCCGCGGATCGGCAAGGTGGTGACCGGCGATGACGAGCCCTATTCCTATCTGGTCGAATCGATCCGCAAGTTTCCCAATCAGCAGAATTTCGCGGCGATGATTTCGCGCGCGGGCTTCGAGCGCGCCTCGTTCCGCAATTATTCCGGCGGCATTGCCGCGCTTCATTCGGGCTGGAAGCTTTGAGGCTGGCCCGCATTTTCCGACCTGCCTTGCGCCAGTTCAGGAAACCGGCAGGGCAAAGCCAGCCATGAGCAGCATCGGCGCTGGTTTCAGGCTCGTGCGGGCCGGCTGGGTGCTTGTGCGCGAGGGCGTCATCGCGGCTTTGCCCGGTGACGAGCTCTTCGGCTTGCCGAAATTCGGCTGGCGCATGGCCCGGCTATTCACCCGCCGTCGGGCGCTTGCCTATGAGCGCGGCGACAGGTTGGCCAAGGCGGTCGTGCGGCTCGGCCCATCCTACGTCAAGCTCGGCCAGTTCCTGGCGACACGGCCGGATGTCGTCGGCAACGATATCGCGCTTGATCTTGCCATGCTGCAGGACAAGATGCAGACCTTTCCCAAGGCCGAGGCCATAGCGGCGATAGAAGCATCGCTCGGACGCAAGGTCGGTGAGCTCTATGCCAGTTTTGGCGAGGCCGTCGCCGCCGCCTCGATCGCCCAGGTCCATACCGCTGAAACCCTGCAGGACGGCGTCGTTAGGCGAGTGGCGGTGAAGGTCATCCGGCCGGGCGTGCGCCGCCGCTTCTTTCGCGATCTCGAAAGCTATTTCCTCGCCGCCCGGCTGCAGGAAAAGTACATCCCGTCGTCGCGCCGGCTGCGGCCGGTCGAGGTGACGGAGACGCTGGCCCAGACTACCAAGATCGAAATGGATTTGAGGCTGGAGGCAGCGGCTTTTTCGGAGCTCGGCGAGAATACCAAGGACGATCCCGGCTTCCGTGTGCCGTCGGTCGACTGGGAGCGCACCGGTCGTGACGTGCTGACCATGGAATGGGTCGACGGCATCAAGATGAACGATATTGCCGGCCTGACCGCCGCCGGCCACGACCTGAAGGCGATTGCCGCCAACCTCGTTCAGTCGTTTCTGCGCCATACGCTGCGTGACGGTTTCTTCCACGCCGACATGCACCCGGGCAACCTGTTTATAGAAGCCGATGGCACCATCGTCGCCGTCGATCTCGGCATTGCCGGCCGGCTCGGCAAAAAGGAGCGCCGCTTCCTCGCCGAAATCCTCTACGGGTTCATCACGCGCGATTACCAGCGCGTCGCCGAGGTGCATTTCGAGGCCGGCTACGTGCCGCGCCAGCACAATGTCGCCGCCTTCGCCCAGGCGATCCGGGCGATCGGCGAACCGATCCACGGCCAGCCTGCCGAGACCATCTCGATGGCCAAGCTGCTGACGCTGCTGTTCGAAGTGACCGACCTCTTCGACATGGCGACGCGGTCCGAGCTGGTGCTGCTGCAGAAGACCATGGTCGTCGTCGAAGGCGTCGCCCGCACCCTCGACCCGGCCTTCAACATGTGGAAGACGTCGGAGCCGGTGGTGAGCGGCTGGATTGCCCGCAACCTCGGCCCGCGCGCCCTGCTGGCCGATGCGCGCGACGGTGCCAACGCGCTGCTGGCGCTGGCCCGCCAGGCACCGGACCTCGCCGCCCGCACCGAGCGGCTGTCGCGTGAGATCGACCTGATGGCCGAACACGGCCTGCGCTTCGACGAAAGGACCGCACGCGCGATCGGCAAGGCCGAGGCGCGCTACACCCGCTCCGGCCGGCTGGCGCTGTGGGTGATCGCATTGACGCTCGTGTATATCGCCGGGCGTATTTTCTAGCGCTTGTTGCAAAGTGATTGCATTGCTATCATTGCACTCAGCAATTCCGGGCAAGGTGCAATCAGATGGCCAGCATCACGATCCGCAACCTTGATGACGAGGTCAAGGACCTGCTGCGCCGACTGGCGGCGGAGAATGGCCGGTCGATGGAAGACCAGGCGCGGGTGATGATCCGCGCAGCGGTCGAAGGTCAGTTCGGTTCGGCCGGTCGCATCGACCAGATCGAGAAAACACTGCGCGAACTGACGAGTTCGCAGAGTCCAGCAGCGCCGGTGGTCGCCGTCTCCAGCCCGCGAGGCATCCTCTCCGGCAAGCGCATCCTGCTGATCATCGGCGGCGGCATCGCCGCCTACAAGGCGCTCGACCTGATCCGCCGGCTGCGCGAGCGCGGCGCGGCAGTGCGGGTGGTGATGACCGCGGCGGCGCAGGAGTTCGTCACTACGCTGTCGGCCGGGGCGCTGTCGGCCGACCATGTTTTCACCGAATTGTTCGACCGGCAGGACGAGCACGACATCGGCCATATCAGGCTGTCGCGCGAGGCCGACCTTTTGGTCGTGGCGCCGGCCACCGCCGACCTGATGGCAAAGCTCGCCAATGGCCATGCCAACGACCTTGCCTCGACCGTGCTCATCGCCACCGACAAGCGAGTTTTGATGGCGCCGGCGATGAACCCGAAAATGTGGGCGCATCCGGCGGCCCGCCGCAACCGCGCGACGCTGAGCAAGGACGGCGTCGCATTCGTCGGCCCGGCGAAGGGCGAGATGGCCGAGAGCAACGAGGTGGGCGAGGGCCGCATGGCCGAGCCGCTGGAGATCGTCGCCGCGATCGAGGCGCTGCTCGACAGCCGGCCAAAGCCGCTGGCGGGCAGGAAGATCATTGTCACCTCCGGGCCGACGCATGAACCGATCGACCCGGTCCGCTACATCGCCAACCGGTCGTCGGGCAAGCAGGGCCACGCCATTGCGGCGGCGCTGGCCAGGCTCGGTGCCGACGTGCGTCTCGTCTCCGGCCCGGTCGGCATTGCCGATCCGGCCGGCGTCGCCACGCTGCACGTCGAAACGGCCGTCGAGATGAAGGACGCCGTCGAGCAGCTGCTGCCGGCCGACGCGGCAGTGTTCGTCGCGGCTGTCGCCGACTGGCGCACTCAAAGTTCGGCCGGGGAAAAGATCAAGAAGGTGGCGGGCGAGGGGCCACCGGCGCTGCAGATGGTGGAAAATCCCGATATTCTCGCCGGTGTCGGGCATCACAAAAAGCGGCCGATGCTGGTGGTCGGTTTCGCCGCGGAGACGCAGGACCTGGTCAGGAATGCCGAGGCCAAGCTTGCAAAAAAGGGTGCCGATCTTATCGTTGCCAATGATGTCTCCCATGAAGATGGTTCCCCGGGCGTGATGGGCGGCGACCGCAACAAGGTGCGGATCGTCTCGAAGGCCGGCGTCGAGGAATGGCCGGAGATGAGCAAGGACGAGGTGGCGACGCGGCTCGCGGCGCTGATCGCCGACCGGATGAAGACGGTCGTTGTCTAGTCAATCTCCCCCACGGAGATTGACAGCTTCGCCGGCTCCGTGTCGGTCGCCCCCGAAATCCGCAAGGCGGCAAGGCATCCCAGGATTCCGAGCGGGATAAACGCCAGGAACAGCCAGGCGGCGACACTTGCCGCGGCCTCACGGTTCAGGCCTTCGGAAAAGCCGCTGGCGTTGGCGACGATGCCGGTCAGTGCCGCACCCACGGCATAACCGATGCGCTGCATGGTCGGCACAGCGGCCGAGGCGATCGTCTGCTCGCCTTCCTTGGCCGATGCCACGATGACACGCGTGACGAACGGCCAGGCGATGCCGAAACCGCCGCCTTGCAGCAAGGCACAAAGCAGGATCAACGGGATAGAGCCGGCCGGCACCGTATAGGCGAAACCGGCGACGCCCGTGGCGATCATCAGCGCCCCGCCGACGATGATCAGCCGCTCGCGTTCCGGCGGCGCATTGGCGACGAGGATCGACAGGATCGACCAGGCGATCGATTCGGCGGCGATGATGTAGCCGGTGGTCAGGATCGGAATGCCGTGCAGGCTGGTCAGAAGCAGCGGACCGTAGACGGTAAAGGAGCAGGTCGCCACCGAGAACGCGGCGACCATGGTCATGCCCGCGCCAACCGGCGAGCGCCATGAGAACAGCCGTGACGGGAACAGGCGCGAGCGCGGCTTCAGTGCGTCGATATAGATAAACAGCGCCAGGCCGACCAGGCCGAGGGTGAGCAGCAGCGACGAGCGCAGCAGGGCAATGTCGACGCCGGCGGTGGCAATCAGCACGACGCTGACGGCGAGGCAGCCAAGTGCCGCAAAGGGAAAGGGCGGCGCCGAGCCGCCCGTCGCCTGCGGCCTTGTTGCTTCCGGTGTGTCGAGCACGATGAAGCTTGCCAGCGCCATCGCCGTGCCGCCGAGGGTAAAGACACCGAAGGCCCAGCGCCAGGACGAGAATTCGGTCATGACCGCGCCGAGCACGGGGCCGCTGAAGGCGGCGACGCCCCAGATCGCCGACATGACGCCGAAAAGCTGCGGCCAGATCGCGCGGGCAAACAGCCGCTCGACCGAGACGAAGGCCAGCGACACCAGCGCGCCGCCACCGAGCCCCTCGATCAGGCGGCCGCAGAGGAACAGCGGCATCGAAGGCGCGGTGGCGCAGACCAGCGCGCCGGCGGCATAGAGCATTGCGGCGACCATCATGTTGGTACGCAGCGCGACATAGCTCACCAGCCGTCCGGCGGCCGCACCGGCAACGATGGCGCCGAGCTCGTAGATCGCCAGCGACCAGCCGACCAGTTGCACGCCGGCGAGTTCGCCGACCATGGCCGGCATGACCGTTGCCACCATGGTTTCGTTGGTGGCGTGCAGCAGGATGCCGAGGCTGATGAAGCAGAAGCGCGCCAGGTCGCCGCTCGCCCACAGCGCGCGCCAGTCGACCCTGTTTGTGCTTGTCTTGGTCATCCGGTCCCCCAGGCTTTCTCAGACGCTGGTCTGAAGTATTGGAGCGTTCTTCACGTCCAAATGAGTACATGCCGCAGTATGGGAGGACTTCTAGAACCTCAACCGTAGTTGAGATCAAGCGGTCTTGATCGCCGTTGACGTGGCGGATTTCAAAATTGTGCGATGGGGGACGATCACGAGGCGTTGAGATTCTGGTCAGACCGAAGACAAGCAATATTGGATCGCCGCAATCTTCGGTGACGGTAACGGCATGAACACAATTGCCATGCCGTGATCTTCGAGCGCCGCAACTTTGAACATCAGGGCGGCCCGTCCTCTGCGGAGTGGGCCTGCCGGAATCTATGAGCCTTCGGCAGCTATTCGCAGGCCGACACCTACGCTCCTCGCCGCTCGGGAGCCATGCTGCGCCGTTATTTGAACGAGTGGATCAGGTCGAGCGAGGTGACGGCGACCGCCAGGTTGACGCCGGTCTGTGCCTGGACACTGAGCGGCTGCAGCGAAAAGGCGCTGTCGAGGCCGCCGACCAGGAGATTGGCGCCGCCACCGGTGACCACGCTGGCCTCGGCGTTCACGCCATAGTAGCTGCCGGCAAGGTCGCCTTCATCGTGGTTGCGGGTCGCCGCCAGAACCGCCCATACCAGCTGGCCCTGATGCGTCCGGCCGACATCGACGCCGAGCTTGGAAATCACCCCGGTATAGACTTCAGAGGGGCCGCCACGATGCGGACGAAAGACACAGGAAACACCCTTGTTGGAAGTGACGAGATAGGCCGTGCCGCCGTCGATGGTGCAGTCGAGCACGCCGAGCTGGAGTTTGCTGGCGCTGGCGGGAGCGGCAACGACGGTCGTGGCGAGAACAGCGGCACAAGCGAGTTTCTTGATCATGGCAGGGTCCTTTCGAAATTGCCTTGTACAAACGGCTGAGCACGCCGAGCGTTCCGCCGAAAACTTGGCGCCAGCAAGGCGAAGCTAAACGCAGGGTTGTCGGAGTGCGGAAACGGAGGCCCGATTAACCGGCCGCTCAGCCAGCACTGGTGCGGGCCAGGCCGTCCTTGGCCGGCTGGTAGGTCGGATTGAGGTGCACGGCCTCGCGGTAGGATTTCGCGGCCCTGACCTTGTCGCCGCGCCGCTCGTAGATCAACGCCTGGTTGGACCAGGCCTCAGCATTCTTGCCGTCGAGCTTGATGGCCATGTTGAAGTCGGCGAAGGCATTGTCCTCGTCGTTCATGGCAAGGTAGGAGAGGCCGCGCCCGTTGTAAGGCTCGGAGGCGTCCGGCGCCAACGAAATGGCGGTCGAGAAATCCTCGATGGCAAAGGCGTGCTGGCCCTGGCTCTGGTAGATCAGGCCGCGATTGTGATAGGCGCGCGCATCGGTCGTGTCGAGCTGGATGGCTTTCTGGAAATCGTTGAAGGCTTCCTGGACCCGGCCCGCCCTGCGGTAGAGATTGCCGCGGCCGATATAGGCGGCGTCATAGTTGGAATTGATCTGGATCGAGCGATTGTAGTCGGCGAGCGCGCTCGCCTGATCGCCGAGGAAGCGCTGGATGAGCGCACGGTTCGAATAGGCCTGGTAAAAATTCGGATTGAGCTGGATGGCAGTGTTGAAGTCCTTCAGCGCCGCCTGGTACTGGCCGCCGCGGCCATAGGCCGAGCCGCGCACATTGTAGGCTTCCGGATCCTGGGGGTTGCGCTGGATCACCGCCGACAGCGAGGAGATGTTCTCGCTCGAGCCTTGCGCCTTGTCGATGTTGTTGAACTCGCCGGTCGGAACGCTCTGGCAGCTGGCAAGCACCATCCCGGAAAGCAGGGCTGCCGTCAGGGCGAGGCCGCGCCACGCGGTTCTGCGCTCTACGGTGATTGCGTCCATATCTGCCCTGTCCTTACTGCGCCGTCTGGTCCGTTCCCCCTCCGAACCGGCATCTCTCCCAACCGGTCCTCTCGGACCGGGTCGAACTCACAACAAAAAGGTGGCGGCGATTCCGCATCGCGCCACCTTGGATATCCTTGGAAAAGGACGAAAAATTGACGTCAGAACCGCGGCGGACGCGGAGCACCGGCACCGGCAGCACCGGCCGCGACCGGACGCGGCGTCATCGGCAGCAGGCCTTCGCGCTGGGCGCGCTTGCGGGCCAGCTTGCGGGCACGACGCACGGCTTCCGCCTTTTCACGGGCGCGCTTCTCGGAGGGCTTTTCGTAATGTCCGCGCATCTTCATTTCGCGGAAGATGCCTTCGCGCTGCATCTTTTTCTTGAGCGCGCGAAGCGCCTGATCAACATTGTTGTCGCGGACGAGTACCTGCACGTGCAATCCTGTCTTTCGGGTTTGAAATCAACAGGCAAGCGGCCATAGCCGCAAGCCTCCGCGGCGCGTTACACCACGAATTGGGGCGGCTGATAGCAGAATCAAGGGGCTCTGTCCACAGCCGATTGAGAGGCGGTGCCGATCCCGAAACGAAAAACCCGCCTCGGGGGCGGGTCCTTGGTGTGAATCAGCACCATATC
Organism: Mesorhizobium sp. M0664; assembly: GCF_040320565.1. NCBI lineage: Bacteria > Pseudomonadati > Pseudomonadota > Alphaproteobacteria > Hyphomicrobiales > Phyllobacteriaceae > Mesorhizobium > Mesorhizobium sp. M0664. The sequence goes on along the minus strand of NZ_JAMYPW010000012.1, from coordinate 89,735 downwards.
AAGATTAGTAGCATAGCTGACGGCACAAAGCAAGAACAAAATTCGCCTTGGGCCAGATAGGCGCCGCTACGCCGTGGCCAGGTGGAGCTGCTCGAAACCCTCGAAGAACTCGCCGTAGTCGCAGGTTATTTCCTCGCCGGCGGCGATGTCGCGGGTCGCGGTGGCCCCGCCATATTGCGAAAAGTCGGTGTTCGGCTTGTCGGCGTGGTTCATGAAGCGGCCATTGTCGACCTCATAGACCATGAAGCCCGGCCGGTCCGGACTCGGATAGGCATATCTGTCGAGCAATTCCTTGAGGTGCGGCGGCGCCGTCTCGTATCTTTCCATCGGGATCAGCCGGTCGAAGTCCGGATCGAGCCGCCAGATCTGCGCCCCTTTCCGGATCGGCTCGGCGGCGAACACGCCGACGCCTTCGATTGCGCTTGCAGCGATATAGGTCCTGATCAGCAGCATGTTTCCAACCCGTTTTCGAGGAGAAGACGGAATCGTCAAATCGCCGGGAAAAGCAAGACCGGTTTTTCCGGCATTGCGGCTGGCGGGCCGACATTGCGGCTGGCGGGCCGACGCCAACCGCGAAACGCTTTACGTGCGGGTGATCGAGACACCGCCGTCGGCGAACAGTGCCGTGCCGGTGGTGAAGCTCGATGCATCGGAAGCCAGGTAAAGCGCCGAGCGGGCGATCTCCTCTGGCTCGGCGACGCGCTTCAAGGCATGCAGGTTTTCGACGAACGCCCGCGATTCAGGTGTGTTGAATGTCGCCGAAGGCGTGTCGGTGCCGCCCGGCAGCAGCGCGTTGACTCGAATCCCCTTGGCGCCAAATTCGGCGGCCAGCACCTGCGTCAATCCGATCAGTCCGGCCTTGCTCGCGGCATAGCTGGTCATGCCGGGCATGCCGACCGTGTAGCCGACGAAGGTTGAGGTGAAGATCAACGAGCCGCCGCCGCGTTCGACCATCGCCGGCACCTGGTATTTCGCGCCGAGAAAGGCGCTGGTCAGATTGGTATCGAGCGTCTCGCGCCAGCCCTCCAGCGACAGCTCAGAGACCGGCCCCATCCTGCCGACCGAGCCGGCATTGTTGAAGGCGATGTCGAGCCCGCCGAATTTCTCGACCGCCAGGTCGACCAGGACTTTCGCGTAGGCCTCGTCACGGACATCGCCGGCAAGAGCGATAGCCGTGCCGTCGGCGTCTTCGATTTCGGCAACCAGCGCATCGAGTTCCGCCTGGCGGCGGGCGGCGACGACGAGCCTGGCGCCTTCCTCGGCAAAGAGCTTTGCCGTGGCGCGGCCGATGCCGGAACTGGCGCCAGTGACGATGGCGACCTTGTTGGCGAGTGCGAACATTTTCTGCATCCTTTTTTGGCGCCGGCTCTTGCCGGCAATCGGATGCTTGGTCGCAGATAGAGGCGGTGCGAGCCACCCGATACCTGCGCTGTGGCCGACAGCGCTTCTTGACGTCCGCTGGCCACCAGGCTACGGGTCGTCATCCAAACTTGCGGGTGGACGCGCCACCCATTTGCAATGACCCCCCAAGACATGATGAGCAAGTTGCTGGAGCCCGGCTACGAGGGCGACAGCGAGTTGACGTGGGCTCTTCGTTCGGAATTTGGCAAAGGCTTTCCGATCGAAAACCTCCGGCCGCTGCTGGTCTCCAGCAATGGCCAGACACAAGCTGCAGCGGTGTTCATAGCGGTCGAAATGGGTTCCAGGCTCAGCTACAAGCTAAATTGTGTTGTCGCCGAGATAGCCGATCTGCTCGATAGCAAAGCTTCTCATCTCCGCTTCGACGCAATCGAGGCGCTTCTGGGATGCACCCCGCCGGCCGATGCCGCCATTCTCGGCCGCGTGATGCTGCGGCTGGATGACGAACATGCCGGCGTTCGGTGGAGAGTCGTCCAGTTCATCTGCCTTGCACAGCGCTGGCAGCTAGGGCTTGCGGTGGAAAATGCCGCCGCGCTTCGCCCGGACTCGGCTTTCACGACACTGGTCGACGCCTATGGTCATTATGTCATGCCGAGTTCCAAGGACCTGCCACGGTTACTCGAACATCCGGATGCGGTTTTGCGGCGCTTTGCGGCGGCCGTGGCTATCAGGCCGCGCGAGGTGATCGTCGAGCGCTTCGTGGCCATGGCGGAGCAGTCGGACGATGCGGAAATTCGTCAAATCGCTGCCGATTGCCACAAAGGTTATTTGCGGGCGACCTATGCGATTGGGCCGTCCATCCTGAAGCGTGCTCCGGCTGACCCCTCAAAAGGCGAAGCTCAGAAGAGCGACCAGTGAAAGCACGGCGCAAAACGGCAAGCGCCGTCGCAAACGGTGCAAGGCGACTATTGCCTAAGCAGCCAGCCGAGCCGATCGAGCGAAAATGCGTAGCTGACGGCGATCAGCAGGGCGACGGCAATGCCGGCTGTCGTGTAACCGGCCAGGTGGAATCCGGCAGCGCCGCCGAACAGGATGACGAGCTCGAGCACCAGCCGCACACCGCCCGGCACCGGAATCGGCGCCCGCCCCGACCGGCTCGGATCGTTCGGCACCGCGAAGATTCCCCAGAGCGCGGCGGCAACGAACGGCAATGACATGGCAAGGATCCAGCGCCACATGCCCGCTGAGAGGCTCCAGCCCGCCATGCCGAGGCCGAGCAAAGCGGCGAGCTCCAGCAAGAAGCGCAATGTCAGATTCCACCAGACGTTACCCACCGCCATAATCCTCCGATCGTCAGGCGACGGATAGCGGTGGAAGGCAATTGCATCAACCTGCCGGATGCGGCTTTTTCACCACGGCGCAAAACGGCAAGCGCCGTCGCAAACAGTGCAAGGCTGGCAGCACGGTTTCGCTAGTGATACAAGCTCGCGCGCCGGGGTTCGAGTGGATGCCCGGCCGTCATTTGCGAGGCCTGCGACGTTGAAGAAATACTCGGTATTCGCCATCGCCCGCGAGGCCATGCGCGGTCACAAGGGCTGGGAGGAACAATGGTCCTCGCCGGAGCCGAAGAAGGAATACGACGTCATCATCGTCGGCGCCGGCGGCCACGGCCTGGCCACCGCCTATTATCTCGCCACCGTGCACGGCATCACCAACGTCGCGGTATTGGAAAAAGGCTGGCTGGGCGGCGGCAATACCGGGCGCAACACCACCATCATCCGCTCGAACTATCTCTACGACGAGAGCGCCGGCATCTACGACCATGCGCTGAAGCTGTGGGACGGGCTCAGCCAGGAGCTCAACTACAACGTCATGTATTCGCCGCGCGGCGTCATGATGCTCGCCCATAACATCCACGACATCCAGGTCCTGAAGCGGCACGTCCATGCCAACCGGCTGAACGGCATCGACAATGAATGGCTGACGCCGGAGCAGGCCAAGGAATTCTGCCCGCCGCTCAACATTTCGCGCAATGCGCGCTATCCGGTGATGGGCGCCTCCCTGCAGCGCCGCGGCGGCACGGCGCGGCACGATGCCGTCGCCTGGGGCTATGCGCGCGGCGCCTCGGCGCGCGGCGTCCACATCATCCAGAATTGCGAGGTCACCGGCGTCAAACGGGCGCCGAACGGCGCGGTCACCGGTGTCGAGACGACGCGCGGCTTCATCGGTGCCAGGAAGGTCGGCGTGGTTGCCGCCGGGCACTCATCGGTGATCATGAACATGGCTGGCGTGCGCATGCCGCTGGAAAGCTATCCGCTGCAGGCGCTGGTGTCGGAGCCGGTCAAGCCGGTGGTGCCTTGCGTGGTGATGTCGAACACCGTGCATGCCTATATCTCGCAGTCCGACAAGGGCGAACTGGTCATCGGCGCCGGCACCGACCAATATGTCTCCTATTCGCAGACCGGCGGGCTGCACATTTTGCAGCATACGCTGGACGCCATCTGCGAGATGTTCCCGATCTTCACGCGCATGAAGATGCTGCGCTCATGGGGCGGCATCGTCGATGTGACGCCGGACCGTTCGCCGATCCTGGCCAAGACGCCGGTGCCCGGCCTCTATGTCAATTGCGGCTGGGGCACAGGCGGCTTCAAGGCGACGCCGGGTTCGGGCCATGTCTTTGCCCATACGATCGCCAGGGACGATCCGCACCCGATCAACGCGCCCTTCACCATCGAGCGCTTCCGCACCGGCCGCCTCATCGACGAGGCGGCGGCGGCAGCGGTGGCGCACTGAAGCCGAAATGACTCGCAAGACTCACACCATGCTTTTCGGATTGGCCCTCGTGGGCGTCACGGTGCTCTTCATGCTGTTGGTGGTCAGGGAGATTTTGGTTCGAATAGTCGGGTATGAGGCTAACGGGGTCGATCCGGTCATGTTGGCCATGTTTGTAGTTGTGGGCGTACTTACTTTTTTCTGCGTGTGGGCGTTTGCCATACCGAAAATACTCAAAAACGCGTTTCTGAATATCGGTTCCCCAAGAACCTTCTCTGGACCACGAACGCAAGCTGATGTCGATCGAGCCAAAGTGAATTTGCGCGCGGTAGGATTGCTCGTCGAAGACCGCCCTGCCGAAGAAAATGTTGTGACCAATCGTGGCAGACATGACGGCTCTGCACATGATGGGTCGACCAAATCCAAGAAAGTCGATTGATGCTTCTCATCCGCTGCCCCTATTGCGAGGAAGAGCGTCCGGAGCTCGAATTCCGCAACGCCGGCGAGGCGCATATCGCGCGTTCCCCAAACATCGCCAGCGAGAGCGACGACGATTTTGAAAAGTTCTTCTTCATCCGCTCAAACCCCAAGGGGATCATCTATGAGCGCTGGCGGCACATGCATGGCTGCGCGCGGTTCTTCAACGCCGTGCGCGACACCGTCAGCGACAGGTTCCTGATGACCTACAAGGCCGGCGAGCCGAAGCCCGTAAAGCTGCCGGGAGCCGCCAAATGAGCGCCACGTTCCGCATTGCCGGCGCCGGGCGGCTCAAACAGGCAAAGATAGCTGGCTTCAGCTTCGACGGCCGCCCCTATACCGGCATCGAGGGCGATACGTTGGCCTCGGCGCTGCTTGCAAACGGCGTCCATCTCGTCGGCCGCTCGTTCAAGTACCACCGGCCGCGCGGCTTGCTGTCGGCCGGCGCCGAAGAGCCGAACGCGCTGGTCGAGATCAAGCGCGACGCGGCACGCAAGACGCCGAACGTCCGAGCTACGGTGCAGGAGCTCTATGACGGACTGACCGCACAGTCACAGAACCGCTGGCCATCGCTCGCTTTCGACATCGGTGCGGTCAGCAGCATCGCCTCGCCGATGCTTTCGGCCGGCTTCTACTACAAGACCTTCATGTGGCCGAAGGCCGCGTGGAAAAACCTCTACGAGCCCAAGATCCGCGCCGCTGCCGGTCTCGGCGTCGCTCCTGACCAGCCGGATCCCGACCACTATTCGGCGCGCTTCGCCCATTGCGAGGTGCTGGTGCTTGGCGGCGGTGCCGCGGGCATCGCCGCAGCATTGGCCGCGGCCGAGACCGGCGCGCGCGTTATCCTTGCCGACGAGCAGGCGGAATTCGGCGGCAGCCTGCGCTTCGAGAGCGGCGCGAAGATCGAAGGCCAGGACGGCTTTTCCTGGGCGCAATCGGCTCTCGCCAAGTTGAGCGCGATGGACAATGTCCGCGTGCTGCCGCGTACCACGGCCTTCGGCTATTACGCGCAGAATTTCGTCGGGCTGGTCGAGCGCGTCAGCGACCATCTGCAGAACCCCGGCCGCGACCTGCCGCGCGAGCGGCTGTGGCAGGTTCGCGCTAAACGCGTGGTACTGGCGACCGGCGCCATCGAGCGCCACATGGTGTTTGCCGACAACGACCGGCCGGGCATCATGCTGGCGTCGGCGGCGCGCACCTATCTCAACCATTACGGCGTCGCCGTCGGCAGGAATATCGGCGTCTATACGGCGAACGATTCCGCCTATGCGGCGGCGATCGACCTGAAAAAGGCCGGCATCAACGTGGCGGCGATCGTCGACCTGCGCGACAACCCGACCGGGCCGGCGATCGACGAGGCGAGGGCGCTCGGCATCGAGGTCAATTTCGGCCGCGCGGTGATCCGCGCCGGCGGCAAATTGCGGGTGTCGTCGATGACCGTGCAGCCGAAGAATGGCGGCGGCGAGCGCACCATCCCGGTTGACGCGATTCTGATGTCGGCCGGCTGGACGCCATCGGTGCATCTGTTCTCGCAATCGCGCGGCAAGGTCGCCTTCAATGACGAGACCAAGCGCTTCGTGCCCGGAATTTATGCGCAGGACTGCGTCTCGGTCGGCGCCTGCAACGGTACCGACGGGCTGTCGGCGACGATCGACGAGGCCTATGCAGCGGGCGCCAAGGCGGCCAAGGACGCCGGCAGCAGGCCGGCCAAGGGCTCCAAGCCGAAGGTCGACGCCGGCGAGAGCTGGTCGCGCGGCATGCTGGGTGCAGCACCCGGTGCCGGATCGGATACGACGGTCAAGGCCTTTGTCGACTTCCAGAACGACGTCACCGCCAAGGACATCCGCCAGGCAGTGCATGAGGGCATGCGCTCGATCGAGCACGTCAAGCGCTTCACCACCAATGGCATGGCGACCGACCAGGGCAAGACCTCCAACATGCACGGCCTGGCGATTGCCGCCGAGACGTTGGGCAAGCCGATCCCGCAGGTCGGGCTGACGACGTTCCGCGCGCCCTATACGCCGGTGACATTCGGCTCGATCGTCGGCCACGCGCGGGGTCCCCTGTTCGACCCGACCCGCAAGACGGCGATCCATCCCTGGGCCGAGCGCCAGGGCGCTGTATTCGAGGATGTCGGCCAGTGGAAGCGCGCCTGGTATTTCCCGAAGCCGGGCGAGGACATACATGCCGCCGTCGACCGCGAATGCGTGACGGTGCGCAAGACGGCCGGCCTGTTTGACGCCTCGACGCTGGGCAAGATCGAGGTGGTCGGGCCGGATGCGGCCAAATTCATGGAACTGCTCTACACCAATCCATGGGAGAAGCTCGAGCCCGGCCGCTGCCGGTACGGCATCATGCTGCGCGAGGACGGCTTCATCTATGACGACGGTGTCGTCGGCAGGCTTGCACCCGACCGTTTCCATGTGACGACGACGACGGGCGGCGCGCCGCGGGTCATGAACCATATGGAAGACTATCTCCAGACCGAGTTCCCGCATCTCAACGTCTGGCTGACCTCGATCACCGAGCAGTGGGCGGTGATTGCCGTGCAGGGACCGAAGTCTCGCGACATCATTGCGCCGCTGGTCGAGGGCATCGACATGTCGGATGAGGCGCTGCCGCATATGTCGGTGCGCGAAGGCAGGATCTGCGGCGTGCCGACAAGGCTGTTTCGCATGTCGTTCAGCGGTGAGCGCGGCTTCGAGGTCAACGTGCCGGCCGATTATGGCGAGGCGGTCTGGGAAGCGCTATGGGCCGAGGGCCAGAAGCACGGAGCCTGTGCCTACGGCACCGAGTCGATGCATGTGCTGCGCGCCGAAAAGGGCTACATCATCGTCGGCCAGGATACCGACGGGACGGTGACGCCGAACGATGCCGGGCTCGACTGGGCCGTCGGCAAGAAGAAGACCGATTTCGTCGGCATTCGCGGCATGGCGCGGCCGGACCTGGTCGCCAAGGGCCGCAAGCAGCTTGTCGGCCTGAAGACCAGGGATCCCAAGGTGGTGCTGGAGGAGGGCGCGCAGATCGTCGCGGACCCGAAGCAGGCAATCCCGATGAAGATGATTGGCCATGTCACCTCGAGCTATTGGTCGCAAAATTGCGGCCGCTCGATCGCGCTGGGGCTGGTCGCCGGCGGCCGCGATCGCACGGGCGAGACGCTCTATGTGCCGATGCCGGACGGGATGATCGAGGTGGAGGTCACCGGCATGGTGTTCTTCGACGAGAAGGGGGAGCGCCTCAATGGCTAAAGCCGCTTTGAAAACCGACGCCGCCGGACCCTCAGTCGAACGCCGTCCAGCTCTCGCCGGCCAGTCGCTTTCCGCCGCCGGCGTTACACTTGCCGTGCTGCCGCCGGCCGAGCGCATATCGCTGCGCGCGCCGGAAGCCTCGATTGCGGCACTTTCGAAAGCGCTCGGCGTCGTCCTGCCGCAAAGGCCGAAAACCTCGGCGGCAAAGGCCGGACGCACGGCCTTGTGGCTCGGGCCGGACGAATGGCTGGTCATCGACGAGAGCGGAAAAGATCCGCTCGCCGACTGCGCCAGCATTTCCGTACTGCATTCGGCGGTCGGCATCTCGCACCGCAACGTCGCCATATCGGTTACCGGTCCGGCTGCCGCGGCGACGATCAATGCCGGCTGCCCGCAGGATCTGTCGCTCGACGTCTTTCCGGTCGGGGCGGCGTCGCGTACCATTCTCGGCAAGGTCGAAATCGTGCTGTTGCGCACGGCGGCCGACGCGTTCCGCGTCGAATGCTGGCGTTCCTTTTCCGATTATGTCTTTACTTTTCTGTCGGAGGCGGCGCGCGACGCGGCAGCATAGGCATGTTCGCCGCGCCCGCCCGTTCTGCGACAGCGAGCCGAGGGAGAACGCAAATGCCGCCGAACTCCGCGCCGAAGTCGCCGGTCAAGACGCCGGCCGTGCGCTCTTTCGAAGACGAGCAGCGCACTGGGACGGATATCGAAGAGGAACTCGAGGAAGGCCTCGAGGATACATTCCCGGCCAGCGATCCGGTATCGATCACCGGAACGGCCATTCCCGGCGCACCGGCAAGACCCGGCAAGCCCAAAAGCGTGGTGGGACAGAAGCGCAAGAAGTGATCTGCGCGGGGTGACAAAAAGCAGGGCTGAGGCAGCACGATGGGCGGCCGGTAATTGCTGCCGCCCTTTCGGTTCATCACCGCGTGTTGTCGCCCGTCGGCTCAGAAGCTGCTTGGCACGATCCACGGGTCGATGCCGATGCCGAGCCTCGGGCCCTTGCTGCCGGCCTTGTGGGCCGCGGCGTCCGCCTTTTCAAGCGATCCGGTCGGCGCGCAATCGAGCTTCACATCAGCCTTGGTGTCGATGCAGGCCGCTTCTTGCTTGCCTGTCTGACTGCTGCCGGCAAATGCGGCGCTAGAGAGCGCCAGCAGGGCGGCGAGCGTGAGGATTGCCTTCTTCATCGTCGGTCTCCGGTTCAGCTATTGAATTTCTCGTACTTGTACGGTATTGCGTACAGATACGCCCTGGACTCCCGATGTTCAAGCAGAATCGTACGCGTACGGAGAATTGCCGAACGCTCGGCGCTGTGGCGCGGATCGTTCGGAGAAGATCCTGCAGATCGGGAGGAGCGCCGCTCTTCAGCAGTTGACGGGCGGCGTGAGCGGCGCAATCTCGTGCGCGGCGATGGCTTCGAGCATGATGTCGCCGATCCGTGTGATGAACGTCGTCTGGTCGCCGAACGGGTAGAACGGGGAGGTGATCAGCAGCGAGATGGCGCCGTGGCCGACCGCCCACAGCATGGTGGCGATGGCGCGTGGATCGCCTTTGAGCCTGCCGGCGGCAACGCAGGCTTCGACCCTCTCGATCAGCACTTTCATCGCCGGGTTGCCGCCTTCCATCTCGGCAAAGGTCTTGCCGGTCGGCGGCTTGACTTTTTCGGTCATGAAGACGGTGCGGTACTCGTTGGGATTTTCCAGCCCGAAGGCGGCGTATTCGACAAGCACCGCCTTGAGCGCCTCGATCGGGTCGTCGGCCGTATGATTTGCGATGCGCCTGGCCAGGGTCTCGAAGGCATCCTCGGCCAGCGCGAACAGGATGTCCTGCTTGTCGGCGAAATAGGAATAGACCGACATCGGCGCATAGCCGACGCGCTTGGCGAGCTTGCGGATGGTGAGGCCGTCATAGCCTTCTTCCTGGACAAGCTTGCGCGCGGCGTCGACAAGTTCGGAACGCAGTTCGGCCTTTTGTTTTTCGCGGCGCTCCTGGACGCTTAGCTGCAACTTTCTACTGCCTTATGACTGATGCTGGATGCAGCATATATACGCTGTACGGCGTCGGGCAAGGGCGGTGTGAAGCAGAGGCTTGACCTCACAAAACGATGTAACCAGGCAATAAAGCCGGCAACATCGGACTGTTACAGACAAAGACTAATTCGCGGCTCTGCAAAAATTTCGTTTCGGGAGGCCGTTATGACCGGAACTGAGCTTTCGTCCGGCGTGCCGGACGTGGACCCGCTTTCTCATCGCGCCAGGATGGCGCTCAGGCGCGTCGTCATGGTCGCATGGCTGGCGATCGCGCTCGGCTTCGCCATGGAAGCTCTCATTCTGACCGTCAGATTTGCGGCAGGTGCCTACCCGGCGACGACGCAGGTTCTGATCGAACTGGCGCAAGGCGTGACCTGGTCGTTCTTCGTCTGCGCGGGCGTCAGCCTCGGCACGGCGCTCACCAAGGTGCGAGCCTCGCTCGGTGGCCTGATCGGTGCGATTTCGGCGCCACTGGCGATGGGCATCGCCAAAGGGACGCAAAAGGTTATGGTCAGCGCGCTGGACGCGGCGGCAAAGCCGGCCATCCTGTCGCTCACGACGCTCGGTGTGCTGCGGGCGATCGAATACGGGCTGCTCGGCTGGGCACTGGCGTCGCTGGCATCGAAGGAAGAACCGCGTCCGCTCCATTTCGCGCTGGCAGGCGCCCTGATAGGCGCGGTATTCGGCGGCGGCATCACGGTGCTGACCATCGAGACGGCCGCGGCGAACGACGCTGCTCTCGCAATGCCGCAGGCGATCGCAACCGGCCTCAACGAGATCGTGTTCCCAATCGGTTGTTCACTGGTCGTCTACATTGCGCTGCAGGTCAGCCGCCACATGAAGTACGTCGCGGCCGAAGCCAAATAGATTTGGCACAGATAGATTCGGGCTTCTCAGCCCGACGAGAGTCAGACCGCTTCCGGCTGGCGTTCGATCAGCGTCAGCGTCAGCCAGCGCGCGGTCAGCGCCGGTTTCTTCGAGCCCTCGATCTCGATCGTCACGTCGTGCGCCGTCTGCACCCACCCCGACGGCCTGACCTTGACGTCGGCCAGCACGAAACGGGTGCGGATGCGCGAGCCGGTCTTCACCGGCGCCAGGAAGCGCAGCGAATCGAAGCCATGATTGACGCCCATCTTGCTGTTTTCCAGCGGCGGCATGGTTTCGAAGGTCATCGCCGACAACAGCGAAAGCGACAGGAAGCCATGCGCGATGGTGCCGCCGAACGGTGTTTCGCGGCTGGCGCGTTCCGGATCGCAATGGATGAACTGATGGTCGTCGGTGGCATCGGCGAACTGGTCGATCATGCGCTGGGTGACGACCCGCCATGGCGACACGCCGACTTCCTTGCCGACGTTGGCCAGAAGCACATCGAGACTGATCGGTTCCACGCTGATGTCCTCCATCTTCACCCCCGGCATTTCGTTGCCGGATGGCGTGCGTCTCATTCCTTGAACAATGTCAGCCCGTGTTGCACCGACTGCCCGCCATCGATCGGCAGGATGGCGCCGGTGACATAGCTGCCGGCCCGGCTGCACAAATAGAGCGTTGCGCCGGCAATGTCATCCGGTGCGCCGATGCGGCCGATCGGAACGTGGTTGCCGATGTGTCTTGCCTGGTCCTCGGTGCCGGTGGCGAAGGCCGTCATCCGGCTCTGGAAAGGGCCAGGCGCAAAGGCGTTGACGGTGATGCGGCGGGCGGCGAACTCGATTGCCAGGATGCGCGTCAGGTGGTGAACCGCGGCCTTCGAGGCCGAGTAGGAGTAGGCATCTTCGGCCAACGGCTGCGTGCCCATCACCGATCCGAGGTTGATCACCCGGGCCGGGTCGGCATCGCCGGCGGCCGCCTCGAGCAGAGGCAGCAATTCGCGCGTCAGGTGGAAGACCGCGCTGACGTTGACGCCGAACACCTTGGCCCAGGCATGGTAGGGAAAGCTTTCCAGCGGCGCGCCCCAGGAGATGCCGGCATTGTTGACCAGGATATGCAGCCGCTCGGTCCGCGCCCTGACCTCGGCCACAAGCGCCGCAATGCCGGCCTCGCTGGAGACGTCGCCGGCAAAACCTTCCGCCCGGCCGGATGCGCCAAGTCCGTTCAACTCGCCGGCAACCTTGGCGCAGTCCTCGCCCTTGCGCGAGGCAATCATCACCGAGGCGCCGGCCATGACCAGAGCGGTCGCCGCCATGCGGCCGATGCCGGTCGCGGCGCCGGTGACCAGCGCCGTCTTGCCGGCGACTGAGAACAGCTCGTCCAGATAGCTCATCGAATTCCTCCGCGCAGTTCACCGCGCTTTGGTTCAAGGAAGCGGCTTCACGTCGACAAGGTTAGCCGGACTTCGATCATGCTTGCCATGGGTAAAGTAGCTGGAGTGGGGCACGCTTAGCGGCTGAATGGTTAAGCCCGAAATGCAAGGTGGTCATTCGGCCGTGACATGGGTCGGATGAATGATGCGGCCGTGCCCGTTAGCGAGCACCTTGGTAAGCGGTTCATTTCGCACGTGAACCAGTCGTCATTACTCCTCCGCCCAAGCCGCAGGCGGGTCTTGAGGAGTTGGGAGGTGGCCGAGCAGTGGGGCGGGACTGATATTCGCAGTCGTGGACGGGGACTATGCTGTCGGGGGGGAAGCCATGGGTAAGAAACAACGCACCGTCCTGCTGGCAGCGGTGGTTGCGACTGTCTTTGGCGTCCTTTTGCTGATCCTGATCCTGCAGATGATCAGTTTTCTAGTGGACTAGACCGAAGCGAAAGGCGTGCCTTTCCGGAGGAGCTCTACCGCAGGCTTTCCAGTTCGCGGATGCGTTTGGCGCCGTCGGCTTCGAGCTGCCTTGTGACCGCGCCGATCAGGGCTTCGGCAACGACAAAAAGCGCGGCGGATGAGTCCCAGGCCGAAGGCACGGCGGTGCGCCCGGCGATGACATGGCGGGCGAAGCGGGCGATCGGCGACAGCCACTGGTCGGTAAACAGCACGATCTGCACGCCGCGCTGGTTGGCCGTCTCGGCGAAACGGACCAAGCTGTCCTGGTAGCGCCTGATGTCGAAGATCACCAGCACGTCGCGCTTGCCCATGTCGATCAGTCGGTCGCGCCAGACGCTTTCCTGCCCGCCGAGGTGAAAAACGTTGGGCTGGATGATGGCGAGGTGGGCGGCCATGTAGCGCGCCAGCGGGTCGGTGAAGCGGCCGCCGATCAGGAATGTCTTGCCGCGCCGGTCGGCTAGCTTGGCGACGATGTCGGCAAGCTGTTTGTCCGAGAGATGCCGGAATGTCTCGCGCATGTTGTCGAGCGTCGCCTCCAGCATTGGCGAGACGGCGCTGGCGCCCTGCGATGGCGGATTGAGGGTGCGCGAAGCCGGCGACTGCAATTGCGCCGCCAGTTCGTCTTGCAGCGCCGACTGGAATTCCGGATAGTTCTGGAAGCCGAGCCGGGCGACGAAACGCAGGATCGTCGGCGATGATACGCCGGCCGTAGCCGAGAATTCGGCGACTGTCTTCAGCCCGATCAGCGGATAGCTGGCGATCAGCGCTTGCGCTGCGCGCCGCTCGCCGGCCGGCATGGTGCCGATACGGTCGGAGATCAGTTCGGCAATGCTCGAAACCATGCTTTTTCCCCACCCTGGCCGTGCCGTTAGCGCATTATCGAAATCGCGTTTGACAAAGCCGGCCAAACTGTATGAAATCATCCGCAGGGACGCAATGAGGCAAAATACGTAACATACGATACAGCGCTCCCCGGGGACAGCAGACAATGGAGACAGCACGGCCCGCCAGCCTTGCATCGCCTGAAACCGTAAGGGTGACGAACCCCGGCGGATCAAGCCCTTTCGTGCTGACCTGCGACCACGCCTCCAATTTCCTTCCACCGGAATTCGGAACGCTCGGCCTTGCCGCCGAGGAACTTTCCCGCCACATCGCCTGGGATCCCGGCGCCTTGCCGGTGGCGCGCCGCATGGCCGAGGCGCTCGATGCGACGCTGGTCGAGACCTGCATCTCGCGGCTCGTCATCGACTGCAACCGGCCGCTCGACGCGCCGGACCTGATAGTGACGGTCAGCGCCAGCGAAAAAACCGTGGTCCCGGCCAACCAGGGACTTTCGGCCGACCAGCGGGAGGCGCGCATCGCGCTGGCGTGGCGACCGTTTCACGAGCGGATCGCAACGGTCATCGACGAGCGCCTGGCGGCCGGGCGGGAGACCAGGCTGGTCTCGATCCATTCCTTCACGCCGCTCTACAAAGGCAAAAGCCGGCCCTGGCACATCGGCATCATCCACGACGAGGATCGCCGGCTGGCGGCGCCGCTGATCGCGACACTGAAGCGGCTTGCCGGCGTCAGCGTCGGCGTCAACGAACCCTATTCGCCGGCCGACCGGGTCTATTTCACGCTGGAACGCCATGCGCGCTCGCGCGGGCTGCCCTGCGCAATGATTGAAATCCGCAACGACGAGATCGCCGGCGCGGCCGGGCAGCGGAAATGGGCGGATCTGCTCACCGGTATTTTTCTCAATCTGGAGCCCGAAGCGGCCAAGGACTCCAGACCAAGCGCAGTCGGAAAGTCAGTTCAATCGGCCAGCTAAGAAACCAAAAGGGGACTTTAAAATGGTAGCACCGGGTTACAGCGAAGTTGACAAGAAGGAGGACCTGAAAGTTCTCCACGGAATGGGCTATGCTCAGGAACTGTCGCGAAGCATGAGCCGCTTCTCGAATTTCGCGATCTCGTTCTCGATCATCTGCATCCTCTCAGGCGGCATCAATTCCTTCGCGCAAGCGACGTCGTCCATCGGTGGCGCCGGCGCTGGCATCGGCTGGATCGTCGGGTGCATGGTTTCGGGATTTTTCGCGCTCGCCATGGCCCAGATCGCCTCTGCATTTCCGACCGCCGGCGGCCTCTATCACTGGGCATCCATCCTAGGGAACCGTTTCACTGGCTGGCTCACCGCATGGCTCAATCTGCTCGGCCTGATCACCGTGCTCGGCGCCATCAACATCGGTACTGCTTTCTTCTTCGTCGGCACTTTCGGCGGAGCCTTCGGCATGACTGGCACGCCTGGTGAGATCGTCGGGTTTGTCGCCTTCATCACCGTGTTGCAGGCGCTGCTCAATCATTTCGGCATCAAATTGACGGCTATGTTGACGGACGCCTCCGGCTTCCTGATCCTGGCAACGACAGCCGTGCTGATCGTCGCCTGCCTGATGTTTGCTCCAGCGATCGACATCACGCGGCTGTGGACGTTCACGAACTATTCGGGCGACGCGGGCGGCGGTGTTTTCCCGCAGTCCGATTCCATGACGTATCTCTTCCTGCTCTGCCTGCTGCTGCCGGTTTACACCATCACTGGCTATGACGCGTCGGCGCATACTTCGGAAGAAACGTTGAGGGCGGCGCACTCGGTTCCGCGGGCAATCGTTTCGTCCGTAGTCTGGTCGTCGCTGATCGGCTGGGTGATGCTGTGCGCGATCGTACTGGCGATTCCGGATCTGGCGGCCGGCGCCAAGCAGGGCTGGAGCGTGTTCTTCGCCACGATGGACGCGATCTTGCCGGCGTGGCTGAAGACACTGCTCTATCTGGGCATCCTGATCGCGCAGTTCCTCTGCGGTCTGGCAACGGTCACCTCTGCCTCGCGCATGCTTTTCGCCTTCTCGCGTGACGGCGGCATGCCGGTCGGCTCGGCCTCGCTAGCCAAGGTCAGCCCGACCTGGCGCACGCCGGTCAATGCGATTTGGACGGCTGCTGTGCTCGAGGTAATCTATGTCTTTCTTGCCCAGTTCATCTCGGTCGGCGGCACGAACATCTATACCATCGTCGTCAATTCGACATTGGTGTTCCTGTTTCTGTCCTTCATCATTCCGATCGTGCTCGGCATGATGGCTTTCGGAACGGAAAAATGGCCGAACCCCGGCCCATGGAACCTCGGCGCCGGCCTGTTCAAGCTGTTTTGCATCCTGTCGGTCATCGGCATGGCGATCATCTTCTACATCGCCATCCAGCCGCCGAACGACAAAGTGCTCTATATCACCTTGGGCTTCATTGTGCTGACCGCCGTGCTTTGGTTCGGTTTCGAGAACCGCCGCTTCCAGGGTCCGCCCATCGGCGACCAGATCGCAAAGCGCCAGGCGGCGATCAAGGCAGCCGAGATAGCTGTCGGCGAGGCCGGCGCCTGACGCTCTCTGATGAGCATGGCCGGCATCGTGCCGGCCATGGGTTTCCGTTTCCTTTTCAAAGTGACAAGCCCGAAACGACAAGCGCTGGAGTGCCAAAGGAATGGCCGGAAATTTCTCGTTCGATCAGTTGAAGCAAGCGGTCTCCGGCGGCGAGGTCGACACGGTGCTGGCCTGCATCGTCGACATGCAGGGGCGGCTCGCGGGAAAGCGGTTCCTGGCCCGCTATTTCGTCGATTCCGCGCATGACGAGACGCATGGCTGCAACTATCTCTTGGCCGCAGACATCGATATGGAACCGGTGCCCGGCTACAAGGCGGCGAGCTGGTCGAAGGGTTATGGCGATTTCGTCATGAAGCCGGACCTTGCGACGCTGCGGCGCGTTCCGTGGCTGGAGAAGACGGCGCTGGTGATCTGCGACGTGCTCGACCACCATACCCATGATGACCTGGCGCATTCGCCGCGCGCCATGCTGAAGAAGCAGGTCAAGCGGCTGCAGGATCGCGGCTATATCGGCTATTTCGCTTCCGATCTCGAATTCTATCTGTTCAGCGAAACCTACGATTCCGCCCGCAAGAAGCACTGGCAGGGCCTCGAGACGGCATCGCCCTATATCGGCGACTACCAGATCGGCATCACCACCAAGGAAGAAGGCGTGATGCGCCGGCTGCGCAACGAGATGGAGGCGGCCGGCATCCCGATCGAGAATTCGAAGGGCGAGTGGGGGCCAGGCCAGGAGGAGATCAATGTCCGCTACGCCGAGGCGCTCGACATGGCCGACCGCCACGTCATCCTGAAGAACGGCGCCAAGGAAATCGCCGAGTCCGAAGGCAAGGCGATCTCGTTCATGGCCAAGTACAATTACGGGCTCGCCGGCAATTCCAGCCACATCCATAATTCGCTGTGGAGCGCCGACGGGAAGACGCCGTTGTTCTACGACAAAAATGCCGAGTGGACGCTGTCGACGCTCGGCCAGCAATGGGCGGCCGGGCAGCTCAAATATGCCAAGGAATTCACCTGGTTCCTCGCGCCCTACATCAACTCTTACAAGCGCTTCCAGGCCGGCACCTTTGCGCCGACCAAGATCATGTGGAGCGAGGACAACCGCACCGCCGGTTTCCGTCTTTGCGGCGAGGGCACCAAGGGCATCCGCATGGAATGCCGCATCGGCGGCGCCGATTTGAACCCCTATCTGGCTTTCGCCGCGCTGATCGCGGCCGGGCTTGCCGGCATCGATGAAAAGCTTGAACTGCAGAAGCCCTTCGTCGGTGATGCCTACCAGGCCTCGCAGCTGCCTGAAATTCCAAAGACATTGCGCGACGCCACCGCGACGCTGGCGGAATCGAAAATGCTGAGGCAAGCGCTCGGCGACGATGTGCTGGAACATTACGTCCACACGGCACACTGGGAACAGTTCGAGTACGACCGCCGGATTACGGACTGGGAACTGCACAGGGGGTTCGAGCGGTATTGAATAATCTGGCAACGTTGGCGCCGCTCCTCACCCTCAGCCTCTCCCGTGAAGAACGGGGGAGAGGCGGCCCGGCGCTGAGCTTGTCCCTTCTCCCCGTCAGTATACGGGAAAAGGTGCCGGCAGGCGGATGAGGGGCGGCGCTAACCAACGACATTATTGTAGAATGCGAGGACCCAAGGCATGACCGAAACGGTCAAGATGAAATCCCCCGTCGACGGTTCGATCTATGCCGAACGGCCTCTTGCCACCGACCAGGCGATCGGTGCCGCGGTCGAACGTGCCAAGGCGGCGCAGGAGAAGTGGGCTGAGACGCCGGTCATCGAGCGCGGCAAATACATGCTTGCCATGCTGGAAGCGCTGGTCGCCATGACCGACGAGATCGTGCCGGAGATCGCCTGGCAGATGGGCCGGCCGGTGCGCTATGGCGGCGAGTTCGGCGGCGTCAGGGAACGCGTCAGCTACATGGTCGAGATCGCCGAGGCGGCCCTGAAGCCGGTCATGGCCTCCAATCCGAAGGACGGCTTTCGCCGCTATGTGAAGAAGGTGCCACTCGGCGTCGTCATGGTGATCGCGCCGTGGAACTATCCCTATCTCACCGCCGTCAACACCATCGTGCCGGCGCTGATGGCGGGCAGCGCTGTCATCCTCAAGCATGCGGCACAGACATTGTTGGTCGGCGAGCGGTTTCAGCAGGCGTTTGATAAGGCCGGCCTGCCCAAGGGCCTGTTCCAGAACCTCGTCCTGAACCACGCGCAGACCGAAAGGCTGCTCGGCTCCGGCAAGATCGACCATGTCAACTTCACCGGCTCGGTCGCCGGCGGCCGCGCCATCGAGAAGGCGGCGGCGGGCACCTTCATGACGCTCGGCCTCGAACTCGGCGGCAAGGATCCGGCCTATGTGCTGCCGGACGCAAAGATGGACCATGCCGTTGCCAATCTGGTCGACGGCGCTTTCTACAATTCCGGCCAGTGCTGCTGCGGCATCGAGCGCGTCTATGTGCATGAGACGGTCTACGATGAATTCGTCGAGGGCTTCATTGCCGAGACCAGGAACTACGTCGTCGGCAATCCGCTCGACCAGGCGACCACCATGGGGCCGATGGCGCAGGCGCGCTTCGCCGACCTGATCCGCGAGCAGAAGGCCGAGGCGTTGCGCAAGGGCGCCAAGGCGCACATCGATATGAAGGTGGCCAACGACAGGCAAGGTTCGCCCTATCTGGCGCCGGAAGTGCTGACCCAGGTCGACCACCAGATGAGCGTCATGCGCGAGGAAAGCTTTGGCCCGATCGTCGGCATCATGAAGGTGCGCAACGACGAGGAGGCGATCGCGCTGATGAACGACAGCCCCTATGGGCTGACGGCCTCGATCTGGACGCGCGACATTGAGCATGCGGCGGCGATCGGCGATCGTGTCGAGACCGGCACCGTGTTCATGAACCGCTGCGACTATCTCGACCCGGCGCTGGTCTGGACCGGCGTCAAGGACACCGGCAAGGGCGCGGCACTGTCGGCCATCGGCTACGACAATCTGACCAGGCCGAAATCATACCATCTGCGCGAGGTGATCTAAGGTGGCGATCGACAGGCATGCGATCGCTGTTGAGGGGGAGTAATGGCGGATACACAACAATCGGCGCTGCCAGATGGTGAGGGTCCCGAGGGTATCGGCGGATGGCTTGTCCTGCCGATGCTCGGGTTGATGCTCACGCCGATACTGGGGTTGGTACAACTGCACAATACCGACTATCTCGGCTTCGACTGGCAGGCCTTCAGTTTTTCTCAAGGTGCGCTGCTCGTTGCCGAACTGGTGACAGCAGGCGTTCTAAGCCTTACAGCCCCGGTCCTGTTATTGTTCTTCATGTTCAAGCGCTGGGAGATATTCCCGGGCTGGTACATGATTTGGGCAGTCGCGATGCCGGTATATGCCATCCTCGACCCATGGGCCGCGCATCTGGTTTTTCGCGAGAGCTTTCCAACCTTGGCTGATGCGTTCGACAGCGAAACGATGCGCGGAATTTACCGTTCCGTCTGGGCCGCAGCCATCTGGATTCCGTACATGATGCGGTCAGACCGTGTGGCCAATACCTTTGTGAATTGACGACATCCGAGAGCACGAAAGCAGTCAAGAAGGTCGAAATGACAAAACTCGTTTCCAAATGGAATTACCCGACGACCGTCCGCTTCGGCGCCGGACGCATCAAGGAGCTGCCGGAGGTGCTGGCGGCGACCGGCATCAAGCGGCCGCTGTTCGTCACCGATCCGGGACTGGCCAGGCTGCCGGTGGTGGCCTCGACGCTGAAGATCCTCGACGACGCCACGGTGCCCTATGGCGTATTTTCCGAGGTCAAGCCGAACCCGGTGGATTCCAACCTGACCGCCGGCATTGCCGTGTTCAAGAAGGGCAAGCATGACGGCGTCATTGCCTTTGGCGGCGGCTCGGCGCTCGACCTCGGCAAGCTGATCGCCTTCCAGGCCGGGCAGACACGGCCGGTCTGGGATTTCGAGGACGTCGGCGACTGGTGGACACGCGCCGATGCCGATGCGATCGCGCCGATCATCGCCGTGCCGACCACCGCCGGCACCGGCTCGGAAGTCGGCCGCGCCGGCGTCATCACCAATGAAGCGACCCATACCAAGAAGGTCATCTTCCATCCAAAGCTCTTGCCGGCGATCGTCATTGCCGATCCGGAGCTGTCGGTCGGGATGCCGGGCTTCATCACCGCCGGCACCGGCATGGATGCGCTCGCTCACTGTCTCGAAGCCTATTGCGCGCCGGGCTATCACCCAATGGCCGACGGCATCGCCGTGGAAGGCATAAGGCTGGTCTTCGAAAACCTGCCGAAAGCCTATGCCAACGGCAAGGATCTGGTCGCCCGCGCCAACATGATGAGCGCCGCTGCCATGGGAGCGGCCGCCTTCCAGAAAGGGCTTGGAGCGATTCATTCGCTGTCGCATCCGATCGGCGCGCTCTACGATAGCCACCACGGCATGACCAACGCCGTGTTCATGCCCTACGTGCTGGCCTTCAACCGCGAGGCGATCGAGCCGCGCATCGCCCGGCTTGCCGCCTATTGCGGCATCAAGGGCGGCTTCGACGGTTTTGCCAAGGCGATCATCAAGCTGCGCAAGGAGCTCAAGGTGCCGCATGCGCTGCCCGGCCTGATCAAGGGGCTCGACATGGACAAGAAGCGTAAGGGCCTGATTGCCGACATGGCGGTGGTCGATCCGACCGCCGGCGGCAACCCGGTCAAGCTGACCAAGAAGGCGGCGCTGACGCTGCTCGAAAACGCCATCGCCGGCACCGTCTGAGACAATTTTCGCATCGGAAATCGACTTGAGAAAAGAGGCAAAGGAAAGGGGGAAAGATGAAAGGCAAGATCGAAACTAGTTAGCCGGAAAAAGAATCGCGAAGCGATTGCTACAGCCGGTTAAAAAGAGTTTACTTTTTCATACTGCGGGGCATCGCTTTCACAAAGCTTTCATCTGGCTGTCACACGAAAACGATACCGCATCGCAGGCGTCCAACGGCGTCAGTTCAACGGAGAGAACACATGTTCAAATTCACGGGAAAACTGCTTTCCCTTTCGGCCGTCGCCCTGATGGCGACCTCTGCCATCTCGTCGGCCCAGTCCATGGATGAACTGGTCGCCGCAGCCAAAGCTGAAGGCCAGCTCACCACCATCGCGCTGCCGCATGACTGGTGCGGCTACGGCGCGGTCATCGACGGCTTCAAGGCAAAATATCCGGGGATCACCGTCAACGAGCTCAACCCCGATGCCGGCTCCGGCGACGAGGTCGAGGCGATCAAGGCCAACAAGGACAACAAGGGCCCGCAAGCGCCCGACGTCATCGACGTCGGCCTGAGCTTCGGCCCGACCGCCAAGAAGGATGGCCTGATCCAGGCTTATAAAGTATCAACCTGGGACTCGATCCCGGACAGCGCCAAGGATGCCGAAGGCTTTTGGACCGGCGACTATTACGGCGTGCTTTCGTTTCTGGTGAACAAGGACCTGGTCAAGGAAGCGCCGGCCGACTGGGCCGACTTGCTGAAGCCGGAATTCGCCAATACCGTGGCGCTCGCCGGCGACCCGCGTGCTTCGAACCAGGCCATCCAGGCAGTCTATGCCGCCGGGCTTTCCGGCGGTGCGGCTGCCGGCGAAGCCGCCGGCACGGCTGGTCTCGACTTCTTCAAGAAGCTCAACGCCGCCGGCAATTTCGTGCCGGTCATCGGCAAGCCCGCGACGCTTGCTCAAGGCCAGACGCCAATCCTGGTAACCTGGGATTACAACGCGCTTGCCGGCCGTGATACGCTGAAGGGCAATCCGCCGGTCGACGTCGTCGTGCCGAAGACCGGTGTCGTCGCCGGCGTCTATGTTCAGGCGATCAGCGCCTATGCGCCGCACCCGAATGCTGCCAAGCTGTGGCTGGAATATCTCTATTCCGACGAAGGCCAGGTCGGCTGGCTGAAGGGCTATTGTCACCCGATCCGCTTCAACGACCTCGCCAAGAATGGCAAGCTCCCGGCTGACGTGATGGCCAAGCTGCCGCCGGCCGAGTCCTATGCAGCCGCGGTGTTCCCGACGCTCGACGAGCAGGGCAAGGCCAAGGAAGCCATCACCAAGAACTGGGATGCCGTCGTCGGCGCCAACGTCAAGTAAGACTTGAGATCAGCCGGGCGGCTTAGATGGCCGCCCGGCATACCTCCAGGACGGTAGCCGGCGCATGACCGATATCTCGTTGTCCGATCACGCTGTTGCCGGGAAGACCGCGCCTCCTGCCGACGCCCGCAGCATGCGGCTGCCGACGGAATGGCTTGGCGTTGCGCCTTTCTTCATCTTCGCCATCATGTTCCTGATCCTGCCGACGCTCTATCTGATGCTGGGCGCATTCCGGAACGATGCCGGCGAATTCACTTTCGAAAACATAGCGGCCTTGGCGCAGCCGTCGATCGTTGCCGCCTACTGGATCTCAATCAAGGTCAGCCTCGCCTCGTCGCTGATCGGTGCTTTCGCGGGACTTGCCATTGCCATCGCCATCGTGCGCGGCGGGCTGCCGGAGTGGATACGCTCGGCGACACTGACCTTTTCCGGCGTGGCCTCCAATTTTGCCGGCGTGCCGCTGGCCTTCGCCTTTCTCGCGACGCTCGGCCGGCTCGGGCTCGCCACGGTGCTGCTCAACGTCTTGGTCGGCTTCAACATTTATGCCCATGGTTTCAACATCCTGTCGTTCTGGGGCCTGACGCTGACCTATGTCTATTTCCAGATCCCGCTGATGGTGGTGATCATCGTGCCGGCGATCGATGGGCTGAAGAAGGAATGGGGCGAAGCGGCGGCAACGCTTGGCGCGACCCAGGCGCAGTTCTGGCGCATGGTCGTCATTCCGGTGATCTGGCCAAGTTTCCTCGGCACCGTCATCCTCTTGTTCGCCAACGCCTTCGGTGCCATCGCCACCGCTTACGCTCTGACCGGCTCCTCGCTTAACATCGTCCCTATCCTGCTCTACGCGCAGATCCGCGGTGACGTGCTGCACAATGCCCATCTCGGCTACGCCATCGCCTTTGGCATGATCGTCATCACTGGGCTGGCCAATGTCTTCTACATCTGGTTCCGGACGCGCTCTGAGAGGTGGCTCAAATGAAGTCCGGCAGATTCTGGGCCTGGATCGTCTTCGCGCTGGGCGCGGCCTATTTCTTCATTCCGCTGATCGCGACCGTGGAATTCTCCATGCGCATGCGGCGCGGCGCGTATTCCTTCGATGCCTATCAGGTCGTGCTCGGCGATCCCCGCTTCCAGGCGACCTTCATCTATTCGGTGGTCGCCGCCATCTTCACCATCGTCCTTGGCGTGCTGGTGGTGGTGCCGGCGGCGTACTGGATTCGTCTGCGGCTGCCGCAGATCAGGCCCGTCGTCGAGTTCATCACGCTGCTGCCGCTGGTCATTCCGGCCATCGTTATCGTCTTCGGCTACATCAGAATGTACGGGTCGAACTCACCGCTGCCGTTCCTGGCCAGCGAGACAGGAGCCAATGCCTTGCTGGTCATCGGTTATGCGACACTGGCGCTGCCCTATATGTATCGTGCCGTCGACACCGGGCTTCGCACAATCGACGTACGGACACTGACCGAGGCGGCGCAGATCCTCGGCGCCGGCTGGGGCACGATCATCACTCGGGTCATCCTGCCCAACGTGCTGATCGCGGTGCTGTCGGGCGCCTTCCTGACCTTCGCCATCGTCATCGGCGAATTCACCATGGCCAGCCTGCTCAACCGGCCTGCTTTCGGACCCTATCTGCAGAACGTCGGCGCCAATCGCGCCTATGAGCCGGCGGCGCTTGCCATCATCGCCTTTGCCATTACCTGGGGCTGCATGTCGCTGATCCAGATCCTGTCGCGCTTCGCTCCGCGATCGGCGAACAGCCCGAACTGATCGAAAAGCCGAAAGAAAAAGCCATGGCCGAGCCATTCCTCTCAATCCAGCAGGTGCGAAAATCCTTCGGCGCCGCCATTGTGGTGCAGGATTTCAACCTCGACGTCGAGCCGGGCGAATTCGTCTCCTTCCTTGGCCCGTCGGGCTGCGGCAAGACGACGGTGCTGCGCATGGTCGCCGGTTTCGAGGAGCCATCCGCCGGCAAGATTGTCGTGGCCGGCAAGGACGTCACCCGGCTCAAGCCCAACCAGCGCAACATCGGCATGGTGTTCCAGGCCTATGCGCTGTTTCCGAACCTCACCGTGGCGCAGAATATCGGCTTCGGGCTGAAGGTCGCCGGTATGCCGAAGGCCGATGCCGACAGGCGCGTTGCCGAGATGCTCGACATCATCAAGCTGCCGCAGATGGGCGACCGCTATCCCTACCAACTGTCCGGCGGCCAGCAGCAGCGCATCGCGCTGGCGCGGGCGATTGCGCCCAAGCCGAAACTGCTGCTGCTCGACGAGCCGCTGTCGGCGCTCGATGCCAAGGTGCGCGTGTCGCTGCGCGAGGAAATCCGCTCGATCCAGAAGAAGCTCGGCATCACCACCATCTTCGTCACCCACGACCAGGAAGAGGCGCTGTCGATCTCCGACCGCATCGCCGTCATGTATGGCGGCAAGGCCGAGCAGGTCGGCACGCCGTTCGAGATCTACAACCGGCCGGCAACCAAATTCGTCGCCAATTTCGTCGGCACGCTGAACGTGCTCGAAGGCACGGTCACCGACGCCGCTTCGGGCAAGGTGCGCGTCAACTCGCAAGAGGTCTCGCTCAAGGGCAAGCTCAACGGCTCGAAATCCGGCGACACGCTGTCGCTGGCGTTGCGGCCCGAGGCGATCTCGCTCGGCCGACACCCCGGTCGCGATTCCAGCCTTTGGGGCGAAATCGCCGAGGTGCATTTCCTCGGCTCGGTCATCCGGGTTCGCGTCGGCATCGGCGGCAGCACGGTCTCGCTCGACACGTTCAACAGTCCGGCCACACCGCCGCCGGCCGTCGGCGAAAAGGCCGAGATTTCGTTCTCGTCGGGCGACATGCTGGTGCTGCATTAGGAGAAGAGTGAATAGTGAACAGTGAATAGTAAGAATGCGCTTTACGCGCCGAAATTCCTCTGCACGCAGCCATTCACCATTCACCATTCACCATTCACCATTCACCATTCACCAGCAGCCAAAGCCGTCGTCGTTTTTGCAGTGCCAATCGCCCGGCTTCACCGCTACGATAAGGCATGGCGCTTTTTGAACTCACCCTTGTCCTGCTTCTCATCGCGGTCGCCCTGACCGCGTTGTCGCGGCGTCTGCAGATTCCCTATCCGTCATTGCTGGCGCTGGCCGGCGCCGGCATCGCCTTCCTGCCGTTTGCCCCGACCATCGAGATCGACCCGGGGCTGGCGCTCGCTCTGTTCATCGCGCCGGTTCTGCTCGACGCGGCCTATGACACGTCGCTGCGCGATCTCAACCGCTACAAGGTTTCGCTCATCCTGCTGGCGCTTGGCGCCGTCATCTTCACCACCGTGACGGTCGCGCTGGTCGGCTGGACGATGGCAGGCTTGCCCATCGCCGCCGCCATAGCGCTCGGCGCGATCGTAGCGCCGCCCGATGCGGTGGCGGCGGCGGCCGTGCTCGGACAGTTCAAGGTGCCGCACCGCATCACCGCCATCCTGGAAGGCGAGAGCCTTCTCAACGACGCCACGGCGCTGCTGATCTACAGGATGTCGGTTTCCGCAGCCGCCGGCACCATCCTGTTGAGCAGTGCCGTTCCAATGATCCTGCTGTCGACGGTCGGCAGCCTTGCCGCAGGCTATGTGCTCGGCCGGTTGTCTCTCGCCATACTCGGCCGCATCGACGACCCGGCGAGCGGCACCGTGGTGCAATTCGCCTCAACCTTCGGCGTCTGGATCCTGGCCGACAGGATAGGGCTTTCCGCCATCATCACGATCGTCGTCTACGCCATGACGATCGCACGTACATCGCCGCGCCGCATGCCGGCAAGGAATCGTGTCAGTTCCTACTCGGTCTGGGAGACGGCGGTGTTCGTGCTCAACGTGCTGGCCTTCGTTCTGATGGGCCTGCAAGCGCGGTCCATCGTCGGCCGACTTGCCGAGCAAGGACAAAGCGAGGCGTTCGTCTTTGCCCTGGCTGTGCTGGCCGTCGTCATCGTATCGCGGCTCGTCTGGGTTCTGGGCTGCGGCGCGATCCTCAGAGCGCTGGCACGTCTGGGCGACGAGGACAGGCGGAAGGACGCACCGACATTCCGCGGCGGCGTGCTCATCGGCTGGTGCGGCATGCGCGGCCTGGTGACGCTTGCGGCAGCCTTCGCCTTGCCGGCCGACTTTCCGGGCCGTGATCCGATCGTGCTCGCCGCTTTCACGGTCGTGCTCGGCACATTGGTGCTGCAAGGCGTCAGCCTGAAACCGTTGCTGCTTCTGCTCAATCTCGACCTCGACCGGACGGTCGACCGGGAGGTGGCGCAGGCGCGCGTCGCCATCATGCAGGCGGCGCTGGACGTGCTCAGCGGCAAGACATCGAGCGCGGCCGGGGCGGTGCGAGAGCAATATGCCGCCCAGCGCGCCATCGCCGAAAACCCCGAGGATGCCCAGGCGGCGACCGAGTATGACAGATTGCGTCTCTACGCCATCAAGAGCCAGCGCGATGCGCTGGAGCGTTTGCGCATCGACGGAACGATCGGCGACGAAGCCTACCACCGCCTTGAGGAAGAAATCGACTGGTCGGAACTGGCAGCATCCCCGCCCGGTCGGTTCCAGCCGCTGACCACTTAGCATCTGGCCCAAGCTCCCTCCGCCCGGCTGCACATTGCAAGGCTGTCAGCGAACGGCTACTGCCAGCAGGAAACTGAGCCGGATAAGCAATGAAGCTGGTCAGCTATAACATCCAGTACGGCTTCGGCAGCGATGGCCGCTACGACCTGGCGCGTTGTGCCAAGGTCGTGGCCGGCGCCGACATCATCGCCTTGCAGGAGGTGGAACGGCACTGGTTGCGCAGCAACGAGGACGACCAGCCGGAACTTCTTTCGCAATTTCTGCCCGACTACCATTGGGTCTACGGGCCGGCCTTCGACATGGATGCCAGCCACCGGCGTGAAGGCCGCATCGTCAACCGGCGGCGGCAATTCGGCACCATGGTTCTGTCGAAGCTTCCGATCGTCTGGTCGCGGCTGCATACGCTGCCGCTCAGGCGCACGCTGCGGCCGCTCAACACCCGCAATGCCGCACTCGAATGCATGATCCGCACCCCTGCCGGTCCGGTGCGGGTGCTGTCGTTGCATCTGGCGCATATCGCGGCCGAGGAGCGGCTGGAGCAGATCGACTATTTGCTCGCCGAGCATCGCCGCGCGCCGTCCGAGGGCGGCCCATGGAGCGGCGCCGACGACGAGCCGGCGCGCAACTGGAGCAATGGCGAACAGGAGCCAGAAAACCCCGTAGCGGCGATCTGGTTGGGCGACTTCAACATGGAGCCGGATAGCGCCGAGTACCGGCGCATTGTCGGCAGCGCGCCCTATCATCGCGGTGCCGCCTATCTCGACGGTTTTGTCGATGTCGCCGCCGTCGCAATGGAACCGACAGCGGATTTCCACACCCATGTGAAGACTATCGATGGCAGGCTGGCAAAGCGCCGGCTCGACCATTGCTTCGTCGGCGGCATGTTTGCCGGGCGCGTGCGCTCGGTCAGCGCCGATATCGGCCAAATCGCTTCCGACCATTTTCCGCTCTGGGTCGATATCGACCTGGAGACGCCGATCGTCATCGGGACGGGCGGCGGATGAACCGCCGATGAGCCTGTTTGTCTTTTTCGCGGTGCTCGCCGCCGCTTCCATGCATGCGATCTGGAACGCGCTGGTCAAGGTCCACCTCGACCGTTTCCTGTCGATCACACTGATGACGCTCGGCATGGGTGCCGCTGCGCTGGTGACGTTGCCTTTCGTCGAGGTGCCGAAGCCGGAAGTGTGGCCATACATCCTCGCCTCGGTTGTCTTCCACATGGGCTACAGGACGTTCCTGATCGGCGCCTACAAGGCCGGCGATTTCGCCCAGACCTATCCGCTGGCGCGCGGCACCGCGCCATTGCTGGCCGCTTTGGGGGGCGTTGTGGTGGTTGCCGAGATGCCGGCGCCGCTCGCCATTCTCGGCATCCTCTTGTTGTCGGCGGGCACGCTGGTGCTGTCGTTTCGCGGCGGCGCGCATCTGGAGAAATTGAACCTGCGCGCCGTCGGTTTCGCGTTGGGCACATCGATCTTCATCGCCAGCTACACGCTGTCGGACGGCAGCGGCGCGCGGCTGGCCGCCACCGCGTCGAGTTATGCCGCCTGGCTGTTCGTCTGCGATGCGCTGTGGGCGCTGGTGCTATGCGTCGTCTCTCGCGGCCCACAGGCGCTGCCGGTGCTGGCGCGCGACTGGAAGGCCGGAATCTATACCGGCGTGCTCAGCGGCGGCGCCTACTGGATCGTGATGTGGGCGATGACCAAGGCGCCGATCGCCTCGGTGGCGTCGCTGCGCGAAACATCGATCCTGTTCGCCATGATGATCTCGGTGTTCGCGCTCGGCGAGAAGATGACGGCATGGCGAGGTGCCGCGGTGCTTAGCATCGTTGCCGGCGTCGTTGCGCTGAGAATGGGATAGTCACGCGATCTCCAGATCAAACACCATCAGCCCGTCGGTGCCGCCTTCGAGCGCCGCGACCAGTTTTGCGCCGGCTCGCTGATGCGCTTCATGCTCCAGATAGGCATCGCGTGCCGCAGCGTCGCGAAAGTCGATGGTGAAGCCGTGCGTGAAGCCGCGGGCGAAGGGTTCCGGGCTGGTATTGGCGCTGAATTCGACCTTGCCCATGCCGTCGATCACGGCCCGCAACACTTCGAGATCGGCATGGATTGCCGCGCGCTCGGCGTCGGCGGCATCGTTGCGAAATCTGACGAAGACACAGTGCCTGATCATTCTTTGTCCCTCATGCCGCTCGGTTGGTGGAAAACACCGCCGGCGGCAGCGGCTCGCGGCCAAGGATCAGATCGGCGCCTTTTTCGCCAACCATGATCGTCGGGGCATTGGTGTTGGAGGAGGGGATGCGCGGCATCACCGAGGCGTCGCAGACGCGCAGGCCCTCGATACCGCGCAGCCTGAGATCTGGCGTTACCACGCTCATCGCATCGTGGCCCATGCGGCAGGTGCCGACCGGGTGGTGGTCGGTCTTGGAACTGCGGCAGGCGTAGTCGAACAGCTCGTCGCCGCTCTGCAGGTCGGGTCCCGGCAGTACCTCGCGCAGTACATAGGGCTGCAGCGCCTTCTGCCGCATGATCTCGCGCGCCAGCCTCAGCCCCTTGATCGACATGTCGCGGTCATAGGGATCGGACCAATAGTTCGGATCGATCAGCGGGCGGTCGGCCGGGTCGGCACTGTTCAGCCGCACGGTGCCGCGCGAGCGCGGGCGCAGGAAGGCCGAGTTCAATGTCACGCCCGGATTGTTCAGCTTCTCGACGCCGGCCTCGATGCCGGAGCCGAGGCCGAGATGCAGCTGGATATCGGGAGAGGCGGCGGTCGGATCGGCGTACCAGAAGCCGCCGGTCTCGAACAGGCTGGAGGCTACCGGGCCTTTCTTCAGGAGCAGATACTGCAGGCCGGCCCAAGCCGTCCAGTGCAGCTTGGCGTAGTTGTCGTAGGTGTGATCGCCGGTGCATTCGGCGATGACGAACAGGTCGAGATGATCCTGGAGATTGGAGCCGACGCCGGGCAGATCGTGCACCGGTGTCACGCCGACCGCCTCCAGATGGTCGGCCGGGCCGATGCCCGACTGCAGCAAAAGCTTCGGCGAGCCGATGGCGCCGGACGAGACGATCACCTCGCGCTCGGCGCGCAGGATCGTTGGCTGGCCGCCCGGCCTGTCGACGATCTCGACGCCAACGGCGCGGCCCTTGTCGACGACGATGCGTGTCACCAGAACGCCGGTCCTGACGGTGAGATTCTTTCGCTCGCGGATCGGCCGGAGATAGGCGACAGAGGCGGAGGAGCGCTTCGCGTCCTTCTGCGTCAGCTGATAGTAACCGACGCCCTCCTGGGCTACCCCGTTGAAGTCGGGATTGAAGGGGATGCCCATCTCCTGTCCGGCACGGAAATAGGCCTCGCAGATCGGCAGCGGCGCGATCGGGTTCGACACGCCGAGCGGGCCTTGGTCGCCGTGGAAATCGTTGGCATAACGTTGATTGTTCTCGGCGCGCTTGAAATAGGGCAGTACGTCGCGATAGCCCCAGCCAGCAAGGCCTTCTTCCTTCTCCCAGGCGTCGTAGTCGCGGGCGTTGCCGCGCGTGTAGATCTGGGCGTTGATCGAAGAGCCGCCACCGATCACCTTGGCCTGAGTGTATCGGAAGACGCGGTCTTTCATATGCTTTTGCGGCACTGTCGACCAGCCCCAGGCGGCGATGCCCTTGGTCATCTTGGCAAAACCGGCCGGCATGTGGATCAGCGGATGCCAGTCCTTGCCGCCGGCTTCGAGCAGCAGCACCTGATGCGACGGATCTTCGCTCAACCGGTTGGCGAGTACGCACCCGGCCGGGCCGGCGCCGACGATTATGTAGTCGGTCATGGCGTCACCTGTTCATAGCCTCGGCACCGACAGCGCACCGTCGACATTGATGACCGAGCCGGTCGAAAAGCCGAACTTGCCGCCGGCGAGCGCCGCCACGGCGGCACCGATATCTTCGCTCTCGCCCCAGCGCATCGCCGGCACCAGCCCGCCGTCGATCAGCCCGTCATATTTGGCGGTCACACCGGCGGTCATGTTGGTGCGGATGATGCCCGGGCGCACCTCGAACACGGCGATATTTTCGGCGGCGAGCCGCAGTGCCAGGTTCTTCACCCACATCGAAAGCCCAGCCTTGGAGATGCAGTAATCGGAACGTTCCGGCGAGGCCATGGCGGCGCTGACCGAAGTGATGGTGATGATCGATCTCGCACCATCGCTTGGCAGGCCGAGCATCGCTTTGGCGACGGCCTGGCTGAGGAATACGGTGCCGCGCAGATTGATGCCGAGCACCCGGTCGAAATTTTCCGGCTTGAGCTCGAGCAGATCGCCGCGCAGGACAGTGCCGATGCCGGCATTGTTGACCAGGCAGTCGATGCGGCCGAAGGCGCTTGTCGCGGCATCAATCAGCGCTGCGTGGCCGTCGAGGTCGGCGATGTCGCAGCTGACATAGGCGAATTTCGCGCCGCGCCCGGTGATGTCGGCGGCGAGCCCGTCTGCGGCTTCGTCAGCAAGGTCGGCGACGAGGATGTCGAAGCCTGCGCCGGCCAGCGCCTCGGCACAGGCAAGGCCGATGCCGCGCGCGCCGCCGGTGACGATCGCTGCCGGGCGGCTCATGTTGCAAGCTCCGTCTTGCGGATATGATCGGCGACGCGCAGCGCCTGTGCGGCGATCGACAGCGCCGGATTGACGGCGGCCGAATTCGGCAGGAAGCCAGCATCGACGACGAACAAATTGCTGTGGTCGAAGGAGCGGCAGAACGGATCCAGCGGCGAGGTCGCTGGATCGTTGCCCATCTTCACCGTGCCGCACTGATGTGAGGGCGTGCGCTTGTCAAACGGACGTGACAGGACGATCGGATAGCCGCAGGCGCGGAAATTCTCGCGCATCACCTTGGTCAGTCCGTCGAGCGACTGCATGTTGGAGCGCCGCCACTGCATGACGATGTCCTTGCCGTTGACCATGATGCGGCTGTCGGGATCGGGCAGGTCCTCGCACATCAGATACCAGTCGACGGCGTGGCCGGCCATGAAATCCAGCGCGAATTTGGGCGCGCGCCTGACATTGGCCTTGAGGATGTTGCCGTCGACTTTGCCTAGAAGCTGGACGTTGCCGAGCGGTTTGCCGCCCTTGCCGTCGGACAGATAATAATCGTTCAGCATCAGCGTCTTCTGGTAGACGGACTTGTTCCTGCGGCGCGGATCGATCGCCAGCATGGCGCTCGAATTGTGGTTCATGAAGTTGCGGCCGACCTGGTCGGAACGGTTGGCCAGGCCTTTGCCACCTCCCTTGCCCTTGGAAGAAGGGGAAGGCGAACGCAGCAGGACGGCGGCTGAATTGACCGCGCCGGCCGACAGGATCACCAGCTTCGGCGCGACTTTCTTCAGCGCACCGTTCTGGCGGTAATGGACGGTCTCGATCGTCCTGGCGTCCGGCGATGCCTCGAGATATTCGACATGGGCGCCGGTCTCAAGCCGGATATTCTGATCGGCAAGGGCTGCTGCCAACGGCCCGGATTGCGCGTCGATCTTGCCGGTCCCGGTGTTGGGAAACGCGTCCCACGGCGTGCTGCCATCTTTCAGCCAGGCTTCGATGTCGACGCCGAGCGGCAGCGATGCCGGATGCAGGCCTAGGCTCTTCAACTCGGCGCGCGCACGCGCGATCGGCGGCTCGTCTGGTACCGGCCCGAAAGGGTAGGGCGTAGAGTGGAACGGCTCGGTCGGGTCTTCGCCGAGTGCACCGCGCACGCGAAAAAGCTGCTCGGCCCTGGAATACCAGGGTTCGAATTCCTCATAGGAAAACGGCCAGGCCGGCGAGATGCCGCCATAGTGCTCCATCTCCGAAAAGTCTTCCCTGCGGTAGCGGATCAGCACAGCGCCGTAGAATTTCGAATTGCCGCCGACATAGTAGTAATTGCCCGGGTTGAAAGGCGCTCCGCCGGCCTCGAGCCACATCTCCTTCGGCCGATAATGACCATCGACGAAGATCGCGCGGGTGTCGCGTGTGTGCGGCGTTGCCGGCAGGGCTTCGCCGCGCTCCAGCATCAGGATCGAGGCGCCACTGCCGGCAAGGCCGGAGGCGATCGTGGCGCCGCCTATGCCGGAGCCGATGATGACGATGTCGGGATTTGTCATGGCCGTTAGACGATGCGTTTCTCGGTCGCCGGATCGAAGAACACCGCCTTGGTCAGGTTGAAGGCGAGCGGCGTGACCGTGCCGGGCTGGATTTTGGCATCGGCGCGCAGCCGCGCCACCACCGCCTTGCCGCCGAGATTGGTGACCGCGAACGTATCCGAGCCGGCCGGCTCGATGACCTCGATGTGACAGTCGGCGCGGGCGATGTTCGAGGCGTTGCGTTCGGCACCCTCGGGATCGGTCAGTGCTTCCGGGCGGACGCCGAAGATGATCGGTTTTCCCTGGAATGCCGACAGGCCGGCCGGCGCATTGCCCAGCGGCAGCGAGATCGGCTGGCGCGCCTCGCGCTCCATGACGACGGAGAAGCCGCTGCCGTTGCTGCCGATCGTCGCCGGGATCAGGTTCATCGCCGGCGAGCCCATGAAGTCGGCAACAAACAGGTTGACCGGATTGTTATAGATTTCGGCTGGCGTGCCGAACTGCTGCACCTCGCCGTCGCGCATCACCGCGATCTTGGTGGCCAGCGTCATCGCCTCGATCTGGTCGTGGGTGACGTAGACGATGGTGGTGCCGGTGGTGGCGTGCAGGCGCTTGATCTCGATGCGCATGTCGACACGCAGCTTGGCGTCGAGATTGGACAAAGGCTCGTCGAACAGGAACAGCTTTGGATCGCGCACCAGCGCCCGGCCCATGGCGACGCGCTGGCGCTGGCCGCCGGAGAGCTGGCTTGGCTTGCGCTTCAGCAAATGGCCGATCTGCAGGACCTTCGCCACCTTGTCGATCGCCTTCTGGCGCTCGCCGGCCGGCACGCCGCGCATCTCCATGCCGAAGGCGATATTGCCGGCAACCGTCATGTTCGGATAGAGCGCGTAGCTCTGGAAGACCATGGCGATGTCGCGCTTGGAGGGGTGGAGATCGTTGATCGTGCGTCCGTCGACGCGGATTTCCCCTTCGGTGATGGTTTCCAGGCCGGCAATAGTGTTGAGCAGCGTGGACTTGCCGCAACCGGAAGGCCCGACCAGCACGAGGAAGCCGCCCTTTTCCAGGTCGAGGTCGATGCCTTTCAGGATCTCGACCGCTCCGAAACGCTTCTTCAGCCCGTCAATTTCCAGAAAAGCCATGCGATTATCCTTTGACGGCGCCGGCCATCAGGCCGCGCACGAAATAGCGGCCGGCGAGCACGTATACGAGGAGCGTCGGCAGCGCGGCGATCATCGCCGCCGCCATGTTGACGTTGTATTCGACGACGCCGGTCGAGGTGTTGACGACATTGTTCAGCGCCACCGTCATCGGCATCACGTCGCCTGAGCCGGCATAGGCGGAAGCGAAGAGGAAGTCGTTCCAGATGTTGGTGAACTGGTAGATCACCGTCACCACGATGATCGGCAGCGAGTTGGGCAGCATGATGCGCCGGAAGATCTGGAAGAAGCTGGCGCCGTCGATCTGCGCCGCCTTCACCAGCTCGTTCGGAAACGCTTCGTAATAATTGCGGAAGAACAGGGTGGTGAAGCCGATGCCGTAGACGACGTGAACGAACACCAGGTTCACGGTCGGATTGCCGAAGCCGAAGGTGAGGCCGGTCGCGTTCTGCAGCTTGACGCCGAACCGGCCGAGGCTGCCGAGGATCGTTGCCATCGGCAAGAGGACGGACTGGAACGGAATGAAGCAGGCAAACAGCATCAGCCCGAACACCAGCGTCGCCCCGCGAAAGCGCCACTTCGTCAGCACATAGCCGTTGAGCGCGCCGAGCAGGGTCGAGATGATGACGGCCGGAACCACCATCTTGATCGAGTTCCAGAAATAACCCTTCATGCCGACGCAGGTGAGACCCGAGCAAACCTCGCTCCACGCCCTTATCCAAGGTGCGAAGGTCGGCTCCTGCGGCAGCGCCAGCATGTTGCCGTTCTGGATTTCGTCCATGGTCTTGAACGAGGTCACAAGCATGACGAACAGCGGCATCAGATAGAACAGCGCGAACAGCGCCAGCAGCCCGTAGATGACAATACGGTTGACCGTCCTGGCGCTGATACCGCCAGTGCTCTGGCGAGCAGGAGTGGCCACGGCGCTCATCGCGGCTTCTCCCGAAGCTCGGAATAGAGATAGGGAACGATGATCGCGGTGATGGTCATCAGCATGATCACGGCGCTGGCCGAGCCGACGGCCATCTCGTTGCGCTTGAAGGTGTACTCATACATGAAGTTGGACGGCAGCCAGGCCGAACCGCCCGGCCCGCCGCTGGTCAGCGCGACCACCAGATCGTAGGATTTGATGGCGAGATGCGCGAGGACGATCAAGGCGGACAGGAAGATCGGCCGCAGCAGCGGGATGACGATGCGACGGTAGAGCTGGAAGGTGGTGGCGCCGTCGATCTGCGCCGCCTTCAGGATCTCGCCGTCGATGCCGCGCAGGCCGGCCAGGAACATCGCCATGATGAAGCCCGACGCCTGCCAGACGCCGGCGATGACCACCGTGTAGATGACGAAATCCTTGTTCTTGATCCAGTCGAAATGGAAGCTCGTCCAGCCCCATTGGTGCAGTGTCTGCTCGAGGCCGAGGCCGGGGTCCAGAAACCATTTCCAGGCAACGCCGGTGACGATGAACGACAGTGCCATCGGGTAGAGGTAGATCGGCCGCAGCACACCTTCGCCGCGGATCTTCTGGTCGAGCAGGATCGCCAGGAACAGGCCGAGCGCCAGGCAGATGGAAATGTAGAGGAAGCCGAAAATCCCCATATTGGTGATCGACGTGTACCAGGAGGACGGCGGATCGCTTTCGAAAGTCCAGCGCCATAGCCGCTGATAGGCGCGTGGCCCGGTGATCGCATAGGAGGGAAAGGTCTTGGAATTGGTGAAGGACAGATAGATCGTCCACAGGATGAAGCCGTAGACGAAGACGATTGTGGCGGCGAAGCTCGGCGCCAGCACGAGCTTCGGCAGCGCATTCTGAAGGCGCGAGCGCACCGTGGCGCCCGGACGGGCATCGTGCTCCGGCGTCAGCGTGATACTGGTTTCAGCAACTGTGCTCATCTGTCCATTCCGTATGGCGGGTCCGGAATTCTGCTGTCTCGGGCTCTGCGGCACGAAAGCGTGCCGGTCGGCGCAACCGCAAAACCTCGCCGCAGGGGATCTCCCCGGCTTGCGCCGGGGAGATCATTCACATGGGCGGGTGCCTTACTTGGCGTCTTCGATCGCGCTGACCAGTTGGGTCACGGCCTCGTCCGAGGTCTTGATCTGGCCGTGCACGAATTTCGAGACGACATCCTTGTAGGCGTTGGCAACCGCGGGAGGCGCGCCATAGCCCTGCGCCAGCGAACCGAACAGCGTGCCGCCTTCATTGGCGGCCTTCAGGTCGGCCATGCCCTTCTTGCCGCAAGCGTCGAAATCGGTGTCCGGCACGTCGGTGCGGGCCGGAACAGAGCCCTTGACGACGTTGAAGGCCGACTGGAAGCTCTTCGACAGCGTGGCGGTGGCCAGGGCGATCTGGGCGGCCTTGCGGTCCTCCGGAACGTTGAACATGCCGAACATGTCGGAGTTGTAGACGACGCTGCCGTCGGTGCCCGGGAAGCGGTAGCACAGGAAGTCGGTGCCCGGGACCTTCTTGGCGGCGTTGAATTCGCCCTTGGCCCAGTCACCCATCACCTGCACCAGCGCATCGCCCTTGATGACCATGGCGGTGGCGAGGTTCCAGTCCCGGCCCGAGAAGTTCGGGTCGACATAGGTGACGAGCTTGGCGAGATTGTCGAACGACTTCTTCATCGTGTCGGACTTCAGCGACTCCTCGTCGAGGTCGTTGAAGGCCTTCTTGTAGAACTCAGGCCCGCCGGTCGACAGCACGACTGAGTCGAACATTGTCGCTTCCTGCCAGTTCTGGCCGCCCAGCGCGAGCGGGATGACGCCCGCCGCCTTGGCTTTGTCCAGCAACGCAATGAAGTCGTCGAAGGTCTTGGGCTCGGTGCCGCCGATCTTGTCCATCACCGCCTTGTTGATCCATAGCCAGTTGACCGAGTGGACGTTGACCGGAGCCGCGACCCACTTGCCGTCATAGACGGAGAATTTCTGCAGGGCCGCGGGAACGGACTTGTCCCAGCCTTCCTTTATCGCCGTCTCGGTCAGGTCGCCCATAACGCCGGCTGCGGCGTAATCGAGCACGGTATAGCCAAGCATCTGCGAGGCGGTCGGGTAGTTGCCCGCTGCCACCATCGCCTTCAGCGCGGTCATGGCGGCGTCGCCGCCGCCGCCGGCCACCGGCACGTCCTTCCAGGCAAAGCCTTCCTTGGCCAGATCCTGCTTGAGCACGTTCAGAGCGGCAGCTTCGCCGCCCGACGTCCACCAATGCAGCATCTGGACTTCCTTGACGTCCTCGGCATGGGCCGCGAACGCAACGCCCGATGCGAGAGCCGTCCCGATAAGCAGTTTGCGCAACATGTACTTCCTCCCTTGTTGAACTTACACGACCGGCGGATGCCCGCCGGGTTCTTCCCAACTCAGCCGACCCACCATCCGGTGCGCTGGCCGCGATGAAACTGGATTGTCTTTTCCTCGGTATAATCCTCGACGGCGCGCTTGCCGAGTTCGCGTCCGAGACCGGACTGCTTGTAGCCGCCGAAAGGCAGCTCGGGGTAACCCTCCATGAACGTGTTCACCCAAACGGTTCCCGAACGCACATTCCGCGCCACCGACATGCAGGTATCGATGCTGGCGCTCCACACGCCCGCCGACAGACCATAGGGCGTGTTGTTGGCGATGTGCAACGCCCTTTCAATCGATTCAAAAGTCAGCACCGAGAGCACCGGACCGAACACTTCCTCGCGTGCAATGGCCATGTCTTCGGTGACATCGCGAACGATGGTCGGATCAAGATACTGGCCGGCGCTCGAAGCAAGCTGATTGCCGCCGCTACAGATCCGGCCGCCGCCGTTTTCCGCTGCCGTCACGTAGCCGGTGACCTTGGCCATATGGTCGGCGGAGATCATCGCGCCGACCTTGGTGCGGTCGTCGAGCGGGTCGCCGACAATCACCTTGGCGGTGAGGGCATTGACGGCGCCGAGGAACTCGTCGGCGATCGCCTCATGGACGATCAGCCGGCTGCCGGCATTGCAGCATTCGCCGGCATTGAAAAAGCCGCCGAACACCGCTGCGTCGGCGGCGGCCTCGAGGTCGGCATCGGGAAAGACGATCTGGCCGTTCTTGCCGCCGAGCTCCATCGCGAGTTTCTTCAGCGAGTTGGCGGCAGACGCCATGGTCATCTTGCCGACGCGGGTGGAGCCGGTGAACGACACCATCTCGACCAGCGGATGGCTGACCATCGGTGCGCCGACATCGGCGCCCAACCCGGCAAGGATGTTGACGACGCCATCCGGCAGGCCGGCCTGCATCAGGATCTCGCCGAGCACAAAGGTCGAGGCCGAGGTCATCTCGCTCGGCTTGACCACCGCCGTGCAGCCGGCGGCGAGCGCGAAGGGTAGTTTCTGGCTGACGATAAGGAACGGGAAATTCCACGGCGTGATGATGGAGACGACGCCGATCGGTTCGCGCAACACGACGCCGAGCATGGCATCGCCGAGATTGGCGTAGCTTTCGCCGTGAAGCGTGCGGGCAAGTGCCGCGGCATAACGCCAGATATCGACGGCGCCGCCGATCTCGCCGCGCGCCTGCGCAATCGGCTTGCCGGATTCCAGTGCGTCGAGCCGGGCAATCTCGTCCAGCCGCGCCTCGATCAGGTCAGCAGCCTTGAGCAGGATCGCGGCGCGCTCGGCGGCCTTCATGCGCGGCCACGGGCCGGTCTCGAAGGCCCTGTGCGCGGCCTGTACCGCAGCCTCCACGTCCGCCGCGCCGGCTTGTGCATAGCGCGAGACGGTGAAGCCGTGGCCAGGGCTGCTGCGCTCCAGCGTGCGGCCGTCCTGGGCGTCGACGAACCTGCCGCCGATCAGCAGCCGGTAGTTTTTCGGCGCTGCGGCTGCCTCGGCGGGCATGGCGATGTTGAGAGGTGCGTTCATGTGAGTTTCAGGTTCCTAAGATCTTGAGAAGGCCGGCTTCTGCTTGGCCTTGAAAGCCTCGACGCCGGCCCTGAGATCGTTTGTCTGCGCGATGAAGCTGCTGGCCAGCGCTTCGGTCGCGGCAGCACTCTCCTCGCTTTCCGCAATGGCAATCATCAGCTTGGCGGCCTCGGTTGCCAGTGGCCCGCGCTCGGCGATCTTGCCGGCCCAGGCCTTGGCTTCGGCGAACGCCTTGCCGGTGTCGACCACCCGGTCGACAATCCCCAGAGCAAGAGCCTCGGTCGCCAGAAACACCTCGCCGCCGAGCGCCATCCGCCGCACTGCCTGCGCGCCGAAGCGGCGCACGGCGCGCTGTGTGCCGGACCAGCCGGGAACGACGCCGATCGAGGTTTCGGGGAACCCCAACTTCACCTGCGTTTCCGCCACGCGAAAGTCGCAAGCCGCCGCCAGTTCCAGCCCGCCGCCCAGCGCATGGCCGGCAAGAACGGCGATCGTGGGCTGCCGCAGCCGCGCCAGCCGGTCGAAGACGCGGTGGCCGTAGCGCACCCATTGCACCTGGAAATCGGCAGCGCTCATTTCTGCCCAAGCCTCGACGTCGCCGCCGGCGCAAAAGCCCTTGCCTTCGCCGCAGACCAGCACGACGCGGACGCCGGTTGCTGTCTCGGCCTCGTCGAGTGCCGCTTCCAGCGCCCGCAGCATCGGAATATCGAGCGCGTTGAATTTCTCCGGCCGGCGCAGCGTGACAATGCCGATGGCGCCGTCGGTTTCAAAGGTTACCAGACGCTCAGCCATGTGCGCCTCCAAGCGACGCGCCGCCATTGAGCGACAGGCCGATCGGCCGGTCCCGGTAGAGCGCATCCGGCGTCACTTTCAGGTCGTTGGCGACGGCGAGCGGGATCTCGGCCTGCGCCAGCACATCGCGCTCGAGGTCGATGCCCGGCGCCAACTCGGTCACCATCAGCCCCGCAGGCGTCAGCTTCATCACGCAGCGCTCGGTGACATAGGTGATATCCTGTCCCTGCGCGACGGCACGCTTGCCCGAGAAGGAGATATGCTCGACCTCACCGACGACTTTCTTGACCTTGCCCTCCTGGTCGATGCGGATGCCGCCACCGGCAAGCGACAACTTGGCGCCGGCATTGAAGAAACCGGAAAAGACGATCTTCTTCGCCCGCGCGGTGATGTCGACGAAGCCGCCGGCGCCGGCGGTGACGTGGGGCCGCGCCGAAAGCTTCGAGACATTGACGGAGCCGTGCCGGTCGATCTGCAGGAAGGACAGCAGCGAGGCGTCGAAGCCGCCGGCCTGGAAATAGATGAACTGGTGCGGCGAGGGCATGAAGGCGTCGGCGTTCGACGAGCAGCCGAACTTGAAGTCGAGCAGCGGCACGCCGCCGACCGCACCCTGTTCGATGACCCAGGTGACCTTGCCGTGCTGGCCTTCCTCGAGCAGGATGCGCGGCACATTGGCCGAGATGCCGAAGCCGATATTGACCGCCATGCCGTCGGCAAGCTCCATGGCGACGCGGCGCGCAATGACCTTCTGGACGTTCATCTCGGCGTTGCGAAAGCTCGACAGCGGCCGGAAAATCTCGCCGGAGATGGCCGGATCGTAGGGCGTCAGCGTCGTCTGCAACTGGTCGGGCGCCACCACGATATGGTCGACCAGCACGCCGGGCACGCGCACATCGTGCGGCTTCAGCGTGCCGTTCTCGACGACGCGCTTGACCTGCGCGATGACGATGCCGCCATTGTTGCGGGCGGCCAGCGCCTGTTCGAGGCCGCCGAGATAGGCACCTTCATGCTCATAGGTAAGGTTGCCGCGCTCGTCGGCCGTGGTGGCGCGGATGATCGCGACCTGCGGTACGATCGAGCGGAAATAGAGCCATTCCTCGCCGTCGAACTGCTGCACCGAAACGATCGGCTCGCTGGCGGCAGCATTCATGGCGCAGCCCTGGTGGCGCGGGTCGGCAAAGGTGTCGAGCCCGACCTTGGTCAGCACGCCGGGGCGCTTGGCGGCGGCCTCACGATGCATGTCGAACAGGATACCGGACGGCACGTTGTAGGCGGCAACCGTATTGTTGCCGATCATCTTCCAGATCTGCGGCGGTTCGGAAGATGACGGGCCGGACGGATAGGAACCGCACAAAGTGCGCTTCAACAGGCCGGGCTTGGCTACATGGTCGATGCCCTTGATGCCGTACATGTCACCAGCGGCGATCGGGTGCAGCGTCGTAATGTCCCTGGGATGGCCGTCGGCGTCGAAGCGCTCGCCGATCGCGGCAAGCACCGCATCCGGGCAGCCGAGGCCGCTCGACGACGACACGGAAACGACCACGCCATCCCTAATCAGGCCGGCAGCCTCAGCCGCGGAAACGAGCTTGCTCACGCTGCGCTCCCGAGCTTCGGGTCGATGGCAACGGCCTTGCCGGACCTGGCCGATTGCAATGCCGCTTCGGCTGATGTCAGCGACCAGACGCCGTCCTCGCCGGTGGCGGACGGCTGGCCCTCGCCGCGGATCGCCGCGTGGAATTGGCGCAGCGAACGGGCATAGAGGTCTTCGCGGTCGAAGCTCAATTCCTCCTCACCCTGTGCCGTGCGAAGCAACACAGAGCCGAGCGGCTTCTGCGTCATCACGTCCTTGGCGATCAGCGAGCCTTCGCTGCCATGCACCTCGAAGCCGCTGCCGGCGAATTTGGTGGTAAAGCCCTCGTGCGACTGGGCGATGACGCCCGATGCGAAGCGCCAGAGGCACATGGCGCCGTCTTCCAGCCCGCCGGCGGCCATGCCGGCCGATTGCGTGAATGCCGAGATCTCGACCGGATCGTCGCCGAGCACGAAGCGCAGCGTGTCGGCATCGTGGACGGTGATGTCGAGCACCACGCCGCCGCCGGCGTCCGGCCTGGTGATGCGCCAGCCCTGCAGGTTTTCCGGCAGATAGACGGAGTGGAAGACGCGCGCGGCGATCGGCCTGCCGATGCGGCCGCCAGCGATCGCTTCGCGCATCGCCCGATGCGAGCCGGCATTGCGCAGATGGTGATTGGTGCCGAGCACGACGCCGGCGGCCCTGGCCGCCGCGACCATCTTGCGCGCGTCGGCGCTGGTCAGCGCCAGTGGTTTTTCGCAAAGCACATGCTTTCCCGCCTCGATGGCGGCGAGTGCCTGTTCGAGATGCAATTCGTTGGTGGTCGAGATGTAGACGGCGTCGATGTCGGAGCCGAGCAATTCATCAATCGTCGCGACCGCCGCCGGAATGCGGTTTTCCAGAGCATAGGCGGTAGCCCGCTCCGGGCTGGAGCTCATCACTGCGGCGATCTCGCCGTCCGGCTGCGCGCGGATGGCGCCGATCATGAACTGTCTTGCGATCGTGCTGGCGCCGATCAGCCCCCAACTGACGGTCATGCCGCGTCTCCCATTCCTGCGCAGCCATGCTCCTTGCGATCGGGGCCGCAGCTTTCCCTGACCACGAGGTTGACGGCGCCGATATGATCCTCGGCGCGCGTGGTGCGCGATTGGATCATCTTCAGCACGACATGGGCGGCGCGCTCGCCGAGGCCGGCGGTGTTCACCGCGACGCTGGTCAGCGCCGGCATATAGTGCTCGGCCTCGGGGACGTCGTCGAAGCCGACGACGGCAAAGTCCGCGCCGGGTTCCAGGCCGCGCTTGCGCAGCGCCAGCAAGACGCCGAAGGCGACCGCATCGTTGAAGCAAAGGGCCGCGGTCGGCGGCGCGGCCATGGCAAGTGCGGTTTCCAGGCAGGCAATACCGCCCTTGCGGCTGGTTTCGCCCTCGAAGACCAGTCTGTCGGCCGGATCGATGCCGAGCGCTTCACAGGCCTCGCGAAAGCCCCCCAGGCGTTCGTGATAGACGACAAGGTC
Organism: Mesorhizobium sp. M0664; assembly: GCF_040320565.1. Lineage (NCBI taxonomy): Bacteria > Pseudomonadati > Pseudomonadota > Alphaproteobacteria > Hyphomicrobiales > Phyllobacteriaceae > Mesorhizobium > Mesorhizobium sp. M0664. The sequence continues at coordinate 47,020 of NZ_JAMYPW010000012.1, read as the reverse complement.
GGACGAGCCGCCGAAGAAGGCCAGCCGGCTGTGGCCCTTGCCGATCAGATGGGCGGTGGCAAGATAAGCGCCGCGATGATTGTCGGGCGTGATCACCGGGATACGGCTTTCGGGGAGGCGGCGCATGACGAAGACGACCGGAACGCCTGCGGTCTCAAGGCGGCGGAACGCGCCAGGCGTGGTGCCGCGCGCCGGCGACACGACGAGCCCGGCGACACCCTGCTCCATCAGCGATTTCAGAACCTCTTCCTGGCGCACCGGGTTTTCGGCCGTATTGGCGATGAAAGGCACGACGCCGGCCGACTGGAAGACGCGCTCCATGCCGACCGCGAGCTCGGCGAAAAACGGATTGGTGAGATCGTTGATGACCATGCCGATGACGTTGGAATGGGCCTTGCGCAGATTGGCGGCGCCGCGGTTGTAGACATAGCCGACGTCCTCGATCGCCTTGCGCACCTTGAGCGCGGTTTCGGGCCGGATCAGCCCGCTGCCTTGCAGCACCAGCGATACCGTCGATTTGGACACGCCCGCCTCACGGGCGATGTCGAGTATCGTTGCCTTGGCCCGGCTGGCCATCCAGATCTGTCCTCCCGGTGGTTTCTTGTGCGATTTTATTGGAACGATCTAATCCATGCGGCGCATTTAAGTCAATCGCGTTTGTGCGAAGCCGGGAAAAAATGCGGCTCGGCGGCGCAATCCTCCAGCAAGCAGGGCTTTCGGCTACTGCGATGCAGCAATTTTCGCTGCACGAGGCAGGCGGCAAAATATTCTTGATTTGTTGGAACGTTCCATTTAATAGGCGTTGGTAAGGGAGAGAGCCATGGACATCACCTTGCCCGGGGAAGGCGCCGGCCGTGTCCGCTACCGGCTTGTCGGCCAGCCGGTGCAGCCTGTGGCCGGCGCTCGCTTCTCGCGCATCGCCTACGCCGCCGCCCATGTAGTTGCCGATCCCCTCGCCATGACCGATCCGTGGTCGAGGCCCGCGGTCGACTGGGACAAGACGATGGCGTTTCGCCGTCACCTCTGGCGGCTTGGCTTCCGTGTCGCCGAAGCGATGGACACCTCTCAGCGCGGCATGGGTTTCGACTGGGCGAATGCCAAGGAATTGATCCGCCGCTCGATCGCCGAGGCGCGCAGCGTCGAAGGCGCCGATCTTGCGTCGGGCGCCGGCACCGACCATCTGGCGCCGGGGGGCGCCAGCAGGCTAGACGATGTCATCGCGGCCTATGAAGAACAGCTCGGCTTCATCGAAGGGCTTGGCGGCAAGGCGATCATGATGGCCAGCCGGGCGCTGGCGGCGGTCGCCAAAGGCCCCGACGACTATATCGGCGTCTACGACCGCATCCTGTCCCAGGCCTCCGGCAAGGTCATCCTGCACTGGCTGGGCGACATGTTCGACCCGGCGCTGAAAGGCTACTGGGGCAGCAGCGACCTCGAAACTGCGCTGGAGACGGTGGTCGCGATCATCGAATGCCATGCCGGCAAGGTCGAAGGCATAAAGATATCGCTGCTCGATGCCGGCAAGGAGATTGCGCTCAGGGATCGGCTGCCCGAGGGCGTGCTGATGTTCACCGGCGACGATTTCAATTACCCCGAGCTGATCGCCGGCGACGGCGACAGACATTCGCACGCGCTGCTCGGCATTTTCGATGCCATCGCGCCGGTCGCCAATGCGGCGCTGGCAAAGCTGGCCGACGGCGACCGCGCGGGCTACGACGCGCTGATGGCCCCGACAGTGCCGCTGTCGCGCAAGATCTTCGAGGCGCCGACCGAATACTACAAGGCCGGCATCGTCTTCATGGCATGGCTGAACGGCCATCAGGAGCATTTTTCGATGGTCGGCGGCATGCAATCGGCGCGCGGCGTCCGTCACTATGCCGATGTCTTTCGCCTTGCCGACCAGGCAGGGTTGCTGGCCGACCCCGGGCTTGCCATTGCCAGAATGACAAGCCTGTGCGCGGTAGCGGGCGTCTGATCGCGAGCGCTACAGCGTCCGATCCAAAGGTTGCTTCGGGTGGCTTTGCGATTTGCCTTGTCTGGGCAAATCTGTATGCGGTATGCGTCCGGCAACAGAGAAGCCGATCCGGCGCTCCGCCGGCCAACTGGCATAGCTGCCGTTCTGCATTGGGGTAAGCTGATGACCTTCGACCTTCAGGGTAAGCGCGTTTTCGTGGCCGGACATCGCGGCATGGTCGGCTCGGCCATCCTGCGCCGATTGGCCGACGAGGATTGCGAGGTCCTGACCGCCTCGCGCGCCGAGATCGATCTTCTCGACCAGGCCGGCGTGCGGCGCTGGATGGCCGACCGCAAGCCGGATGCAGTGGTGATGGCGGCGGCCAAGGTTGGCGGTATCCTGGCCAACAACAGGCTTCCGGTCGATTTTCTGCAGGACAATCTCGTCATGCAGAACAATGTCATCGACAGCGCCTTCCGCAACGAGGTGCAGAAGCTGCTGTTTCTCGGTTCATCCTGCATCTATCCCAAATTCGCGGCGCAGCCGATCTCCGAGGACGCCTTGCTGACCGGGCCGCTCGAACCCACTAACGAATGGTATGCGATCGCCAAGATCGCCGGGCTGAAACTGTGCCAGGCCTATCGGCGCCAGTACGGCGTCGACTACATCTCGGCGATGCCGACCAATCTCTACGGTCCGGGCGACAATTTCGACCTCAATTCCAGCCATGTCGTGCCCGCTCTGATGCGCAAGGCGCACGAGGCCAGACGCGCCGGCCGCAAGAGCCTGGAGGTGTGGGGATCAGGCACGCCGATGCGCGAATTCCTGCATGTCGACGACGCCGCCGACGCGCTGGTCTGGTTGCTGAAGAATTATTCGGGCGACAGCCACATCAATGTCGGCTCGGGGGAAGACATCACCATTGCCGATCTTGCCCGCACCATCGTGTCGGTCGCCGGCGCCGATGCCGCAATAACATTCGATGCGACGAAGCCGGACGGCACGCCGCGCAAGCTGATGGACGTGTCGCGTCTGTTCGCCACCGGCTGGCGCCCGCGTTACTCGCTGCGCAGCGGGTTGGAACAGACCTATGCCTGGTTTCTGGAGCACGTCGAGACCGGCGATCTGCGCCTCGGTGCGGCCTGAGGCCGGTATTGGCCGGGAACATCAGTCGACGAAAAATACCGACGGCCAATTGAGGGATTATTTGGATGGTGGGCGTGACAGGGATTGAACCTGTGACCCCTGCAATGTCAATGCAGTGCTCTCCCGCTGAGCTACACGCCCATCCGAAGCCGCGCATACACCATTTTTGGTTCGGCACGTCAATAGCGGGAAAAGGGAAAGAACGCCTGGCTTGCGGCGTCGGTCAAGACGCGACAAAAAGCGCGTCAGGCGGCCTGCAGCATCTTTTCGACCTCGTTGACGAGGTCGCGCAGGTGGAACGGCTTCGATAGCACCTTGGCGTCTTTCGGCGCCTTGGAATCAGGGTTCAGCGCGACGGCGGCGAAGCCGGTGATGAACATCACCTTGAGGTCGGGATCGATCTCCGTGGCGCGTCGGGCGAGCTCGATGCCATCCATCTCGGGCATGACGATGTCGGTCAAAAGCAGCGAAAAAGGTTCCTCGCGCAGCCGCTCATAGGCGCTGGCGCCATTGTCGAAATCGCTGACCTGATAACCGGCGCGCTCCAGCGCCTTGACGAGGAACCGGCGCATGTCGTCGTCGTCTTCCGCCAGCAGAATGCGTGCCATGTTGTCCCGTCCGAATCACCCAACCGACAATGCCGTGCGGCAAGCCCGTTAACCATGCTGTATATGAGGAGGTGACGGTAAACATCAAGTGAACGTTGGCCGCACAATCCTGATTTGGCTGGCGCTTCGGCGGCTGGACATGCGGGCGGCGAGGTGGCACTTTCCCATCATGATGCATTGGTATTCCCGGGTTCGTCCAAATTGAAAACGGCAGCCGAGGATTTTTCGGTCGTTCCACCCTTCGAAATCCGATCGGGCGCCGAACAGCGCGTTCCCTTCCTCTTCAACTCGCCGCATAGCGGCCGCTACTATCCGGACCGGTTCATGGCTATGGCCAAGCTGGACCGCAACGCCATCCGCCGCTCCGAGGACTGCTATGTCGAGGAATTGTTCGGCGGCGCCGTCGCGCTCGGAGCGCCGATGCTGGCGGCAAACTTCCCGCGCGCCTATCTCGACGTCAATCGGGAGCCGTGGGAACTCGACCCGCGCATGTTCGCCGAACCGGTGCCGTCATTCTGCAACATCCGCTCGGCGCGGGTGGCCGGCGGGCTCGGCACCGTGCCCAAGCTGGTCGGCGAGGGGCTCGACATCTATTCCGGCCGCTTGCCGCTGGCGGAAGCCGTGGCGCGCATCGAAGCGGTCTACAAGCCCTATCACGAGACGCTGAAACGGCTTTTGACCAGAACCCATGCGCGCTTCGGCTACGCCGTGCTGATTGACTGCCACTCGATGCCGGCAAGCATAAGGGTCGGCGACAGCGGATTGCGGCCGGATTTCATCGTCGGCGACCGTTTCGGCATCTCGGCCGCGGCGGCGTTGACCGAGACGGCGATCGGCCTGCTCACCGGCATGGGCTACAGCGTCGCCCACAACAAGCCCTATGCCGGAGGCTTCATTACCGAGCACTATGGCCGCCCCGTGCGCCATCTGCATGCGCTGCAGATCGAGGTCAATCGCGGGCTCTACATGAATGAGCGGACGTTCCAGAGATCGGCTGGTTTCGACGCACTGGCCGACGATCTGGCGCGGTTTTCGGCCGAACTGATGGCGATGCCCGATCACAATTTCATGGATCTGCCGCTGGCCGCCGAATAGCCGCGGAATCGCGGTACCGCCGCTCATGCGGCAGCGTAAAAAAAGACCGCATCGTTTGCACGACACGGTCGAAGTCTAGGGAGGAAACGCCCAAGGAGGGCATGGACAGGAACCCCTGTCCGAGAACAAACGTATTGTGCGCTGCACAAATGTCAAGGCGCGTTCCGGCTTTTTTAATTCACTGTGAAGTGGAAACTGCATTTCCATGACGGCGGCGTTGCATTCGAGCAACAGTTGGCACCATGCGAAAGGCTCCGAACGCCCTTGTTTCGGCATAAATCCGTAGGCAAACGGGTATCTCCAAACATGCTGGAGCGGGAGAATCAGTTGGACATCAACATCGAGTTCATGCGGCGCATTGCGCGTGCCGCCGCAGCCGAGACCTTGCCGCGCTTCCGCAACCAGGGCGCGGTCACCAACAAGGAGCGCGGCAGCTTCGACCCGGTCACCGAGGCCGACCGCGAGGCCGAGCGCGCCATCCGGGCGCTGATATCAGCGCAATACCCCGATCACGGCATTCTCGGCGAGGAACATGGCAGCGAAAACATCTCCAGCCGGCATGTCTGGGTGATCGATCCGATCGATGGAACGCGCGCCTTCATTTCCGGCCTGCCGGTATGGGGCACGCTGGTCGGGCTGACGGTCGACGGCGATGCCGTCGCCGGCATGATGTCGCAGCCCTTCACCGGCGAGTTGTTCTACGCCAATGCCTCCGGCTCGCATTATGAAGGTCCCGGTGGCTCCCGAAAACTCGCTACGCGCAAGACGACGAATCTCGCCGAGGCGACGCTGTTCACCACCACGCCGGCGCTGTTCAAGGGAGACGCGCGCCTGCGCTACGACCTGTTCGAGCAACAGGTCCAGCTCGCCCGTTACGGCACCGACTGCTATGCCTTCGCGATGGTGGCGGCGGGCAGCGTCGATATCGTTGCCGATCCCGGATTGAAACCGTACGACATCGTCGCGCTGATCCCGATCATCGAGAAGGCAGGCGGCGTTGTCACCACCTTCGAAGGCGGGCCGGCGGAAAACGGCGGCGACATCCTGGCGGCGGCGACACCGGAGCTGCACGCAGCCGCGATGGCGGCGCTGCGCGGCTGAGCATCCGGTGCACCCACGCGTCTGTTTTGCGCAAATCCGACGGAAACCGCGGTACGGTCCTAAAGCAAAGCGCGTCGCGTTTGAGTGAACTCATGTGACGCGCTTGTTTTATGCATGTTATCGCAAAACCGCTGCGCGACATGCATTAGCTGTCGGCAGGCCAAGCGTCCGAGAGACGCAGGCCCCACAAAATGAGCACGAAAGAGATGAGGCCGGTCGGCGCGGACGAATACGCCACACCTTTGATCACAGCTTCCTGAAAGGCACTTCCGTGGAAGGCTCCGGCCGCCAACGGCATAGTCTCGTTGCCGGCCGCCCAGGCGCTGGCGATCACGTAGGCGGCCAGGATCGCCAAAGCCGAATAGATCAGCAGCCAGAAAGCAATCCGCGACGTCGCCGCGCCGAGATTGAGCCTAGACCATGTGAGGCCTAGAGCCAGCAAGAGAACGCCCTCCAGGGCGCTGAGCGTGTGCGCGGACAGTCCGAGCCGCGGTGCGGCGAGATACGGTATTGCAAACCCTTCGAATGACGAAAACAGCAGCAGCGCGACGCCAATCTGCAGTAGCCGATGCCCCTGACGTGACAGCGTATTCGATGCGTTCATGGTCGTTTTTCTCCCGGCGAATGGCCTCCATTCTCTTTGGCAGCAACCTAGCGCTCGATGCCTTAACGGGAATAAGGGGCTGCGCCGGACAAGCGACCCGTGCGGGCTTTGTTGGCGGGCGCCGGCGAAGCGGTCAAACAGCGTCGCCGGTTCCGGGGATGAAGGCATCGAATGCCGCAAACAACTGCTCGCGATAGAGGTCGGCTTCCTGGAGGATCTCATGGCGGGCGCCGTCGATCATCACTAGCGAGCCGACGCGCAGACGTCTCGCATAGGCTTCGACTGCCCTGGTCGAGACGACCTGGTCGGCGCCGGCGGCGATCATCAGCAAGGGCACCTGGATCTTGGCCATGAAATCCGGGTCGCTGACGATCAAGGATGCCTCGGTGGCCGCCTTCAGCCAGCGGATCGTCGGTCCGCCGAGCGCCAGCTGCGGATAGGTTTCGTAGATCAGCGTGTTGCGCCGATAGCGTTCCGGGTCGCTGGTCAGCTTGTTTATGGCGAAGGGCACCGATTCCTTGGGCCGCGGCCCCCATGCGGCATAGAGCCGGCCAAGGCCGAGAAGGCAGAACAGCGAACAGAGGCGGCGGACGGTTTTTACTGAAACCGGCAGGTCCGGCACGGTGAAGAACGGTGCGATCAGCACCATGCGGCGCACGCGGTTCGCCATCGAGGGCGCGGCGAGCAGCGCAATCACCGCGCCGGCCGAGTGGGCCAGTATGTAGTAGGGTCCTCGGCAATCGGGCAGCACGATCTCCTCGAAGAACTGCTCCAGATCGCCGGTGTAGTCGAAGAAGCTCCGGACGAAGCCGCGCTGTCGGTCGCCGATCAGCCGGTCGGAAGCGCCCTGTCCGCGCCAGTCGAGGGTTGCCACGCCAAAGCCCCGGTCGGCAAGGTTGCGAATGGTCTCGAAATACTTCTCGATGCACTCGTTGCGGCCGGTCAGGACGACGACGGTGCCCTTCATTGGGCGGGCAACCGCGGCAAACAGCCCATAGCGGATCTTCTTGCCGTCGCGCGTGGTGAAGAAGCCGCCGGCCGCGTTTTCCGGCAGCGGATTGCCCGGACTTTCCTGGAAGAGAGGGGGCTGGTGGAGAAGATCGGTCATGCGGTTTTTGGTTGGTGTCGGTGCCGGCGTGGGCGCAAGTCAGGCATAAACGCCCATGCGCCAAAAGCAAAGGAATTTGGGACGCCGGGGAGCTCGACCGCCAGGCAGCGAACAAAGTAAGGCCGGAAGCAGCCTTGGCGTGCTTCCGGCCTCTGTCGACCGGGAGGAAGGGACGTTACACCCGGTTCGGCCTCGTCGTGTCGCCTTTTTCGCGACCTGTTCGTTATCTCGAGAACAGTTTTAATGCCGCCTGGCTGAACGCTCGCCGAAGCCACGGTTCATCTGCCGTTCATCGGCATCGGGACGTGGGCCGGGACCGGTCCCGTTCGGACGCGGGAAAATCTTGAAATGCCGTCGCCGGCTTCCCAAATTTGTCATGCGGTCGCCAATGTCGGGGCCGCTGGCCCATCCGGAACGCCGTCACGGGTTTCGCACCGGCCATACGCAACCTTGTTGCTCAACAGGAGAACACACCATGCGTCACGTTGATTTTTCCCCGCTCTACCGTTCGACCGTCGGTTTTGACCGGTTGTTCACCATGCTCGATTCGCTTGCGCAGCCGGAAGGGCAGACGTATCCGCCTTACAACATCGAGCGCACGGGCGAGGATGCCTATCGCATCTCGATGGCTGTGGCCGGCTTCTCGGAAGATGAGATTTCGATCGAAGCTCACCGCAATGTGCTGACCGTCAAGGGTGAGCGCAAGGAGGAAGGCAATGGCGAAGGCTCCGAACTGCTCTATCGCGGTATCGCCAGCCGAGCCTTCGAGCGCCGCTTCCAGCTTGCCGATCACGTCGAGGTTGTCGGCGCCGCGCTGAAGAACGGCCTGCTCTTCGTCGACCTCAAGCGCAACATCCCCGAAGAGCTGAAGCCGCGCAAGATCGCGATCACCTCGGCTCCGGCCAAGGCCAAGCAGATCGAGGCCAAGACTGCGGCCTAAGCCAGGCAGCTAAACTCCGGGACGCCAACTCCCCGGGAAGAAAGGGCGGTGCAGCAATGCGCCGCTCTTTTTGCTGGTGGGCAAGGCTTGCTATCCGGCGAGCAGGTAGCCGAAACGGTCGACCTCGTCGGGCGTGGTCGCGAAGCTGGTGACAAAGCGATAGAGCGCTTCGTCTTCGCCGATGTAGCCGTCGTAGCCGAGCGGCCTGTGCCAGTCGTGGAAGGCCGCCCCTGCCGCTTGCATTCTTTCGGCCTCGGCCTTTTTCATGACCGCGAAGACCTCGTTCGCCTGCGGCAGCCAGGCCAGCCGGGCGGAAGGGGAATCTTCTATCGCCGCGGCAAGCCGTGCCGCCATCGCATTGGCGTGCCGTGCTGTGTCGAGCCACAGCCCACCCCTGAAATAAGCATCGAATTGCGCGGCGATGAAGCGCGATTTCGAGAACAGCTGGGCCGCGCGCTTACGCAAAAAGGCCAATTCCTTGGCTCGCTCGAGGTCGAACAGCACGATCGCCTCGGCGCACCAACAGCCATTCTTGGTGCCGCCGAAGGAGAGGATGTCAACGCCATGCTTCCAGGTCATTTCGGCCGGCGTCGTTTCCAGCGCGACGAGCGCATTGGCAAAGCGGGCCCCATCCATGTGCAGCGGCAGTCCATGCTGCTTTGCGATCGCCGAAATCCTGGCGATTTCGTTCAGCGTGTAGACGGTGCCGACTTCGGTCGACTGGGTGATCGAAACGGCAACCGGCCGCCCGGAATGGACGTTTTCGGGTGCGAAACGGTCCACCGCCCGTTCCAGATTGCCGGCATCGATCCTGCCGAGTGCGCCTTCGACTGTACAAAGCCGCGAACCGCCGGTGAAATATTCCGGTGCACCGCATTCGTCCTCGATGATGTGCGATTCGCGATGGCAGAAGGAAATGCCGCCTGGCTTGTTATAGGTAGTCAGCGACAGCGAATTGGCAGCGGTGCCGGTGGCGACGAAAAACACCGCGACCTCGCATTCGAAGATCTCATTGAAGCGCTGGTAAACGGTCTTGTCGAGGGCACCGTCGCCATAGGCGGTGGAGAAGCCGTCGGCATGGGCCGACAGGCCGGCAGCGATACGGGGATGGGCGCCTGCCCAATTGTCGGAAGCGAAAATCATGCGTCTGCCTATGCTGGGGAAATCGGTGCGAGCTTGGCCGCTTTCGCATGCCGGTCGCAAGGGGCAGATACCGAAAATCCGCTAAAGCCAGTGAAACGCATGAGCGTAGATGCAGCGACGGAAGGTTACGCTGACACGGCGTTCCGCGCAATTTTCTGTCGCGAAAGCTTCAAGAAATTTGTGAATCGGTCTTGTGTGCATCCAAAATTTCTGTCATAAAAATTTAGGACAGTAGTGCTGTCTTATTTTGTCGCACAAAACTGGCCGCATTGGCATATGATTGCGCCTCTGCGGCCATTGCCGCGAGCGACAGCTAGACAGTCTGGCTCCGGCCTGTACGAATACCATATGCGAACCATGCGGAAAGCCGCACGGTCGGCAAGAATTTCGCAAGACGTGCCGCAGATTGAAAGGGGAGCCACGCGCTTCCCGACGGAAACCAGCGCCCGAAGGGGACGGAACGGAGGACAGGACGATGACGGACATGACGCCATCTGCGACGAAGGCCGCGCAGACGACAGCGGCAGCCGTCAAAAATCCGTCCCTGACCAATATTCGGCGAACCAGCACCGGCTATGCTGCGCACGGCCTCTATGATCCGCGCAACGAGCATGATGCCTGCGGCGTCGGCTTCATCGTCAACATGAAGGGCGTGAAGTCGCACCAGATCGTCGAGGACGGCCTTGCCGTGCTCGAAAACCTGACGCATCGCGGCGCGGTCGGCGCCGATCCGCTGATGGGTGACGGCGCCGGCGTGCTGGTGCAGCTGCCGGACCGCTTCTTCCGCGAGGAGATGGCCAAGCAAGGGGTCGAACTGCCGAAGCCCGGCCACTACGCCGTCGGCCACGTGTTCATGCCGCGCGACCCGGAGCTGCAGGCGCATATCGAAGGCATCATCGCCGAGGTGGCGCAGCTCGAGGGCCAGCCGCTGCTCGGCTTTCGCGACGTGCCGGTCGACAATTCGTCGCTGTCGAAGGCGCCCGACATAGCCGCTTCCGAGCCGGTGCACCGGCAGGTGTTCCTGGGCCGCGGCGCCGAGATCGAGAACGACGACGATTACGAGCGGCGGCTCTACATCCTGCGCAAGGTCATTTCCGGCCGTATCCACGAAGAGACCAAAGGCGTCGACAACGGCTTCTATGTCGTCTCGATGTCGTCGCGGACCATCGTCTACAAGGGCATGTTCCTGGCCTATCAGGTCGGCGCCTACTACAAGGATCTCACCGACCCGCGTTTCGAGACGGCGCTGATCCTGGTTCACCAGCGCTTCTCGACCAACACGTTCCCGTCGTGGAAGCTGGCGCATCCCTACCGCATGGTCGCCCACAATGGCGAGATCAACACCCTGCGCGGCAACGTCAACTGGATGGCGGCGCGGCAGGCTTCGGTCGATTCCGAACTGTTCGGCAACGACATCTCGAAGCTGTGGCCGATCTCCTATGAAGGGCAGTCCGACACCGCCTGCTTCGACAATGCGCTCGAATTCCTGACGCAGGGCGGCTATTCGCTCGCCCACGCCATGATGATGCTGATCCCGGAAGCCTGGGCCGGCAACAAGCTGATGGGTCAGGACCGCAAGGCCTTCTACGAGTATCACGCAGCGCTGATGGAGCCGTGGGACGGGCCAGCGGCGGTTGCCTTCACCGACGGCCGCCAGATCGGTGCCACGCTCGACCGCAACGGGCTGCGGCCGGCGCGCTACATCGTCACCGATGACGACCGCGTCATCATGGCTTCGGAAGCCGGCGTGCTGCCAGTGCCGGAGGAAAGGATCGTCAAGAAGTGGCGGCTGCAGCCCGGCCGCATGCTGCTGATCGACCTGGACAAGGGCCGCATCGTTTCCGACGAGGAAATCAAGTCGGAGATCGCGACCAGGCATCCCTACAAGAGCTGGCTCGCCAACACACAGCTCATCCTCGAGGATCTGAACCCGGTCGAGCCGCGCGCCCTGCGCAGGGATGTCTCACTGCTCGACCGCCAGCAGGCGTTTGGCTACACCCAGGAGGACACCAAGCTGTTGATGTCGCCGATGGCGACCACCGGCCAGGAAGCCGTCGGGTCGATGGGTACCGACACGCCGATTTCGGCAATGTCGGACAGATCGAAGCTGCTCTACACCTATTTCAAGCAGAATTTCGCACAGGTCACCAATCCGCCGATCGACCCGATCCGCGAGGAGCTGGTGATGAGCCTGGTGTCCTTCATCGGGCCGCGGCCCAACATCTTCGATCTTGTCGGCAATTCGCGCCGCAAGCGGCTCGAAGTGCGCCAACCGATCCTGACGAACGGCGATCTGGAGAAGCTGCGCTCCGTCGGCCACACCGAAGACCGTTTCGACACCAAGACGATCGACATCACTTACGGTTCGAATGAAGGCGCGGCCGGCATGCAGGGCGCCATCGACCGGCTGTGCGAGCGCGCCGAGGCGGCGGTCGCAGGCGGCTACAACATCATCATCCTTTCGGACCGTCAGCTCGGGCCGGATCGCATTGCCATTCCGGCGCTGCTGGCAACGGCGGCCGTGCACCATCATTTGATCCGCAAGGGATTGCGCACCTCGGTTGGGCTCGTCGTGGAATCCGGCGAGCCGCGCGAGGTGCATCATTTCTGCTGTCTCGCCGGCTACGGCGCCGAGGCGATCAATCCCTATCTCGCTTTCGACACGCTGCTCGACATGCACAAGCGTGGCGAATTGCCAGCGGAGGTCGATGCCTACGAGGTCGTCTCCCGCTACATCAAGTCGATCGGCAAGGGCATCCTCAAGGTGATGTCCAAGATGGGCATCTCGACCTACCAGTCCTATTGCGGCGCGCAGATCTTCGACGCCATCGGGCTCAAGTCGGATTTCGTGCAGAAGTACTTCACCGGCACGGCGACGCTGATCGAAGGCGTCGGGCTGGACGAGATCGCCGCCGAAACGGTCAGCCGCCACACCGACGGCTTCGGCAACGACCCGGTGCTGCGCAACAGCCTCGAGGTCGGCGGCGAATACATGTTCCGCATGCGCGGCGAGGCCCATATCTGGTCGCCCGACGCAGTGGCGACCTTGCAGCACGCCGTGCGCCAAGGCTCGTGGGAGACGTTCAAGGACTATTCCGCCCAGATCGACAGCGAGACGGCGCAGGCGCAGACCATTCGCGGCCTGTTCAAGATCAAGCTTGCGCAAGAGACCGGGCGCAAGAAGGTCAAGCTCGACGAGGTGATGCCGGCGGCCGATATCGTCAAGCGCTTCTCGACCGGGGCGATGTCCTTCGGCTCGATCTCAAGGGAAGCGCACACGACGCTGGCGCGCGCCATGAACGCCATCGGCGGCAAGTCGAACACCGGCGAGGGCGGCGAAGAGGCCGATCGCTATCTGCCACTGCCGGGCGGCGGCAAGAACCCCGAACGCTCGGCGATCAAGCAGGTCGCCTCGGGACGCTTTGGCGTCACGGCGGAGTATCTTGTCAATTCCGACATGATGCAGATCAAGGTCGCGCAAGGGGCGAAGCCAGGCGAGGGCGGCCAGCTGCCGGGTCACAAGGTCGATGCGACCATAGCAAAGGTCAGGCACTCGACGCCGGGCGTCGGCCTGATCTCGCCGCCGCCGCATCACGACATCTATTCGATCGAGGATCTGGCGCAGCTCATCTACGACCTGAAGAACGTCAATCCGGCGGCCGACGTATCGGTCAAGCTGGTCTCGGAAGTCGGCGTCGGCACGGTTGCGGCCGGCGTCGCCAAGGCGCGTGCCGACCACATCACCATATCAGGCTATGACGGCGGCACCGGTGCCTCGCCGCTGACCTCGCTCAAGCATGCCGGCAGCCCGTGGGAGATGGGCCTTGCCGAGACGCACCAGACGCTGGTGCTCAACGGCCTCAGGTCGCGCGTCGCGCTGCAGGTCGATGGCGGCCTGCGCACCGGGCGTGACGTCATTATCGGCGCACTGCTCGGCGCCGACGAGTTCGGCTTTTCGACCGCGCCGTTGATCGCGGCCGGCTGCATCATGATGCGCAAGTGCCATCTCAACACCTGCCCCGTCGGCGTCGCGACACAGGACCCGGTGCTGCGCAAGCGCTTCAAGGGCACGCCCGAGCACGTCATCAACTTCTTCTTCTATGTGGCGGAAGAGGTGCGGGCGCTGCTTGCCGAGATGGGCTACACCCATCTCGACCAGATCATCGGCGACACCGACCTTCTGGAAAAGCGCGAGCTGATCCAGCACTGGAAGGCACGCGGGCTCGACTTCAGCAAGATGTTCTACAAGCCCGATGCGCCGCACGAGGCGGTGCACTGGACCGAGCGGCAGAAGCATCCGATCGACGACGTGCTCGACCGCAAGCTGATCGACCTCGCAAAGCCGGCGCTCGAAGCCAGGCAGCCGGTCAGTATCGAACTGCCGATCCGCAACGTCGACCGTTCGACCGGCGCCATGCTGTCGGGCGAGGTGGCAAAGCGCTTCAAGCACAAGGGCCTGCGCGAGGACACGATCTCGGTCAAGCTCACCGGCACGGCCGGCCAGTCCTTTGGCGCCTTCCTGGCGCGCGGTGTCTCGTTCGAACTGGTGGGCGCCGCCAACGACTATGTCGGCAAGGGCCTGTCGGGTGGCCGCATCGTCATCCGCCCGCCGGAGAACACGAAAATCGTTGCTGCCGAGTCCATTATTGTCGGCAATACCGTGCTCTACGGCGCAACCGAGGGCGAGGCCTATTTCTGCGGCGTTGCCGGCGAGCGTTTTGCCGTGCGCAATTCGGGTGTCGCCGCCGTCGTTGAAGGCGTCGGCGACCATGGTTGCGAATACATGACTGGCGGTATCGTCGTCGTCATCGGCCAGACCGGCCGCAACTTCGCCGCCGGCATGTCGGGCGGCGTCGCCTATGTGCTCGACGAGGCGGGTGATTTCGCCGAACGCTGCAACATGGCGATGGTCGAGCTGGAGCCGGTTCCGGAAGAGGACGACCTGATGGAAAAGCTGCTCCACCATGGCGGCGATCTCGACCATAAGGGCCGTGTCGACGTATCCGGCGATATGACCAGCCATGACGAGGAGCGGCTCTACCAGCTGATCTCCAACCACGTCCACTACACCGGCTCGGTACGAGGTCGCGAAATCCTCGACGACTGGGCGACTTTCCGGCCGAAATTCCGGAAGATCATGCCGGTCGAATACCGCCGCGCGCTGATCGAGATGGAGCGGATGCGCATGAACGTGGCGGCGGAATAGATTTGGAAATTGCCGGGAGGCCATGCGTCCCGGCAACCATCTTCATCAACAATCCTGACCTCGGACTGAAGGTTGCCACAGCTGCCTTATGAGGTTAACGGGTGCGTCGCCAGGCGTGCCTTCCGGACAGCAGGGACTGGACTATGGGCAAGGTAACAGGGTTTCTCGAGATCGACCGGCAGGTGCACAAGTACCAGCCGGCTTCCGACCGCATCCGGCATTTCCGCGAGTTCACGCTGCCGATGTCGGACAAGGAGGTCGAGAAACAGGCCGCGCGGTGCATGGATTGCGGCATTCCTTATTGCCATGGACCGACCGGCTGCCCGATCCACAACCAGATCCCGGACTGGAACGACCTCGTCTACAATGGCGACTGGGAAAACGCGATCCGCAACCTGCATTCGACCAACAATTTTCCGGAATTTACCGGCCGCATCTGCCCCGCACCTTGCGAGGAAGCCTGCACGCTGAACCTCGAGGATATTCCGGTCGCCATCAAGACCATCGAGCAGGCCATTGCCGACAAAGCCTATGAAACCGGCCATATCCGGCCCTATCCGCCGGAACGGAAGACCGGCAAGCGCGTCGCGATCATCGGCTCGGGGCCGGCAGGCATGGCGGCTGCCCAGCAACTCGGCCGCGCAGGCCATGACGTTCACGTCTATGAGCGCGAGAGCCGGCCGGGCGGGCTGATGCGCTACGGCATCCCCGATTTCAAGATCGAGAAGCATTATATCGACCGGCGCATCGAGCAGATGCAGGGCGAAGGTGTCAGCTTCCATTGTGGCGTCAATGTGGGCGTCGACAAGCCGGTCGCCGAACTGCTCGCCGAATATGACGCCGTGCTCTATTGCGGCGGCTCCGAAACGCCGCGTCCGGCCAACATCCCGGGCGACGATCTCGACGGCGTGCACGACGCCATGCCGTATCTGGTGCAGCAGAACAAGCGTATCGGCGGCGAGCCGATCCAGTCGGTGGCATGGCCGTCGCGCCCGATCGTCGCCGGCGGCCAGCACGTCGTCGTCGTCGGCGGCGGCGACACTGCCTCAGACTGCGTCGGCACCGCCTTCCGCCAGGGCGCGGTGCGCGTCACCCAGCTCGACATCCGGCCGCAGCCGCCGGAAAAGGAGGACAAGCTGTCGGTCTGGCCCTACTGGGCGACCAAGATGCGCACGTCGTCGTCGCAGGCCGAAGGCGCCGAGCGCGAATTCCAGGTGGCGACGCTTGAATTCATCGGCGAAGACGGCCAGCTGACCGGGGTCAAATGCTGCGAGGTCGACGAAAAGCGCAAGCCGATCGCGGGCACGGAATTCGTCATCCGCGCCGATCTCGCGTTCATCGCCATCGGCTTTGCCGGGCCAGCCGCTCGCGGGCCGATCTCGGAACTCGACGGGCAGATGAAGATCGTCATCGACAGCCGCCGTTCGAAGAATGTCGAGGCCAATGACCGGGACTACAGGACCAGCGTCGAAAGGCTCTATGCGGCGGGCGACGTGCGGCGCGGCCAGTCGCTGGTCGTCTGGGCGATCCGCGAGGGTCGCCAGGCGGCGCGCGCCATCGACGAGGCGCTGATGGGATCGAGCGTGCTGCCGCGCTGAGCCCGTTCCGAAGAGGTTCTGTTTACTGGCGGATCGCCGTCGTCGTATCGGATGCGGCCGCCGTCGCAGGCTGTGTCTTGGGCGGCCAGGAGAAATCGTCGGCGCGGCCCGGTGAGGCGTCGGGCGCCTTGCCCTCGACGATCAGCCTTTCGCCCGGCAAATTCTTGTCAGCTTTTGCCGGCGGGGCGGCGCCGAGAAGTTCCGAGCCGCCGTCCAGCGCCGGATCGCTGAGCAGCATCGGCACGGTGCGATCGACAGCTATCGGTGCCGCGGCAGGTGCCGGCGCCTCGACGGGAGCGCCGGCCGGGGCAGAAGCCGTCACCACGCTTCCTGGCGCGGCCAGCCCCAGGATCTTCATCAGCGGCTTTTCGGTATAGAAGGCGAGCTTGCGCTTGCCGGCCTTCGACATGTTGATGCCGTCGTCGGAGCGCAGGCGCACCGATTGGCCGTTGATGTCCGGTCCGCTGGTGATGAAGGCGCCGTTCTCGTCGACGAACCCGTCCCAGACGTCGACGAATTCGCCGCCGTGGCTTTCGGCGGACGAGCGGAAGATGTCGTTGAAGGCCAGCATGTCGGAGGTCATTTTCGAGACCCGGAAGGCCGGCATGCCGACCCACAGATACGGCACCTTGGTTGCGGCGATGGCCTTGCCGAACGCATCGGTCCGGCGCTCGTATTCCTTGGTCCAGTTTTCGGATCGCGGCTGCTCGCGTACATCGCCGACGCGCATCTGCTGCCGGTCGTTGGATCCGAGCATGACGACGACGGCTGCCGGTTTTTCGGCAGCGATCAGCGACTTGACCTGTTCTGGCCAGTTGTAGACATCGTCACGCACGAAGCCCGACGATCCGTTGGCACGGACGACGATCCTGACGCCGGTGTTTTCAGCAAACGCGGCGTCGAGCCCCTCAGCCAGCCCAGACGCCATGAAATCGCCGACCACCAGAACGACGCGTGCACCCGGCGCCTTCTCGGCCACTGGGGTTGTCGGCTCGGCCGGCGGCGGCCGGCTAACTGACCGGGGCTTTCTCAGCTTGGGCCTGGGCTTTGTTCTCTGGAATTCTCGCTGGTATTCGGGCGGCGGCTGCTCAAACCGCTCGCTTCTGCGCGGAAACAACAGGTCGCGCAGCGACCAGCCACGACTTTCCGGCTCCTGCGCCATGGCCGCGGTATGAAAGGCACTGGCGCCGCCGACCGCCAGAACGGCGATCGCCAGAACGAGGATCGGCACGCGACGAACGATTAACCGGATGCGCGCAGCCGAAACCAATCACCCTCTCCATCCCGCAACCGGCTCTAGTTCTGCCTGAGCCATTTCAGCACTTCCTTGCTCGGATACCCGTCCTGGGTCAAGCCAGCCTTTGCCTGGAAGGCCATGATGGCGGTTTTCGATCCGTCACCGATCTTGCCGTCGAACTTGCCGTCGTAATAGCCGTGCTCGGAAAGTCGCTTCTGAAGCTCCTGCCTTTCCTCGAAGGAGAGCTTGGTAAACGGTCGCTTCCAGTCCTGCACAAGCCCGCCATAGCCGGCAATTTCGTCGGCAAGAAGGCCCACGGCGAGCGCATATTTGTCGGCATTGTTGTAACGCTTGATGACCGAGAAATTCTTGATCATCAGGAAAGCCGGCCCGCCGCTGCCGCCGGGCAGCTTCAACGTCGCCTTGTCCGCACCGTTCTTGAACGGCTTGCCGTTGGCACGGCTGACCCCCAGCGCCTGCCATTGCGACAGCGACTTTGAGCCTCCGGGCAGCTTCTTGCCGTCCGGAAGGCTGACCTCATAACCCCAGGTCTTGCCTGCCTGCCAGCCGTTCTTCCTCAGCAAATTGGCGGCTGTCGCCAGTGCGTCGGGAATCGAATTCCAGATGTCGCGCTTGCCGTTGCCGTCCATATCGACCGCATAGGACTGGTAGCTGGTGGGGATGAACTGGGTATGGCCCATCGCGCCGGCCCATGAGCCGCTGAGATGGCTTTCGTCGATGTCGCCGGTCTGCAGGATCTTCAGCGCCGCGATCAGCTGGGTGCGGGCAAATTTCGCTCGCTTCGGATCGGCATAACCAAGCGTCGCCAGCGAGCGCACGACATTGCGCATGATATCATCGCGCTTGAGAGTTTCGCCGTAGTTCGATTCCATAGACCAGATGGCCAGCAGGATGTAGCGGTCGACGCCGTATCTTGCCTCGATCCTGTCCAGCCAAGGCTTCCATTTCCTTGCCATCTGCTGGCCGACGGCGACCGACTGGTCATGGACGCGGTTGTCGAAATAATCCCAGGCGGGTGCGGTGAATTCGGGTTGAGTACGGGCCTTTTCCAGTACCACCGGGTCAGCATCGTTGATGCCCTTGAATGCCTGGTCGTAGACGGAGCCGGAAACGCCGCTCGCCACGGCGGTAGCACGGAAGCTGGCGACCCATTGGCGGAAGCCGGCATCGGCAAAAGCCGGCCCGCTGGGCATGAGCAAAGCAAGCGAGAGGCTGGCGGCCGTCAGGACGCTGGTGAAGCGCCTTGCGGCGTTGCGAACGGACATCTTTTCCTCCTTCTTCATCTCAGGAAGACTATTCATCGCCGAACCCGGTTAGCATTTGGTTTACCATAGGTGCCGTGCGGGGTGAAAAGATGCGTCAATGCTTTACCAGCTGAGATTTATGACCCGCCGTTCAGTAATCCTCGATTTCGGCATGAAAATGTCTCGAATCGGGATTGCCGAACAGGCATGCAAATGGATAATTGGCACATGAAGAGAGTTCGCAAGGCAGTGTTCCCGGTTGCCGGTCTCGGCACGCGCTTTCTCCCTGCTACCAAGGCCATTCCCAAGGAAATGCTGACGGTCGTCGACAGGCCGGTCATCCAGTATGTGGTCGATGAGGCGCGCGATGCCGGGATCGAGCATTTCATCTTCGTGACCGGCCGCAACAAGGCGGTCATCGAGGATCACTTCGATGTCCAGTTCGAGCTCTACGACACGCTTGCGCAGCGCGGCAAGGACGACCAGCTCGCCCGCCTGCAGCGGCTGCAACCGGCGCCGGGGCAGACCAGCTTCACCCGCCAGCAGGTACCGCTCGGCCTTGGCCACGCCGTCTGGTGCGCGCGCGAGCTCGTCGGCGACGAGCCCTTTGCGCTGCTATTGCCCGACATGATCATGCAGTCGGAAAAAAGCTGCATGAAGGACATGGTCGAGCTTTACGCCGAGACCGGCAACAACATCGTCGCCGTGCAGGAATGCGATCCGGCCGAGGCGCACAAATACGGCATTGTCGGCCGCGGCGAGGACGCGCATCACGGTTTCCGCATCACCGGCATGGTGGAAAAGCCGAAGACCGGCACGGAGCCGTCGAACCTCTACATCAACGGGCGCTATATCCTGCAGCCGGAGATATTCAAGATACTCGAAGGTCAGGAAAAAGGCGCCGGCAACGAGATCCAGCTCACCGATGCAATGCTGAAGCTGCAGAAGCAACAGCCCTTCTACGGCTACCACTACCGCGGGCGGACGTTCGACTGCGGCTCGCCCGAAGGCTTCGTCGAGGCCAACGTTGCCTTCGCACTGTGGCGCAGAGACATGAATGCGAGCATGGCCGGTGTCATTCGCACGCTTCTCGACGAACTCGCGCCGTCAGAACGCCGCGGCATAGCCTTGTAGTTTCAACACCGGTTGCCGCGCTGATCGGCCAAAGCGCGCCGCGTTCGACCGGCCTCATGCGACGCGCTTTAGGTTCTTGTTTTAGGCAAGTCGTTATCGCAAAACCGCTGCACACTTTTGCGCGACATGCATTTAGCGCTGCAACTTCAAGCCGACGAAGATACTGTTGGCCGTGTAGTCGCGCCCAATCAGGTTGCTGGTCAGTTTTTCAGTCCTGGCGCGGGTGGTGAGCCCGGTGTAGCGGTTCAGCCACCACGTCAGCCCAGCCTCGGCGCTCAGCGTCAAATCATGATCGTCGGAGCCGGTATAGTCGCGCCATTCGAGGCCGAGAGCGGCATTTCCGGTCAGGTTGGCGCGGATCTGCCGCTCGCCGGTGAGGCTGCCGGAATAGAGCATGTCGCCGCTTTCGCCCGCATTCGTCGTGTTCTCGGCGGTCGTCTGTGCGGTGAGCCCGATCGTGGTGCCGCGTTCCGGCGACCATTTGAGATCGGCATTGACCGTCGCGCCCGAAATAGCCGGCAGGGCATCGTCGTCGATAGCTTCGCGCAGCCAGCCGACCGAGAACTCGCCGGTAAGCTTCTCGCGGAGATCGAGCTCGACGCCGGCCCGTGCGCCAAGCCTGGTCGAGGAGCGCTGGAAGCCGTTTGGATCGACGCGCAAATCATAAGCGCGCCGGCCGATCTCGATTTCGGTGAACGGGGTGATGGCAGGCGAGATCTCGTAACCGGTACGCAAAATGGCCGTGTAGAGCGTCGAGTCGCGGCCCTTCTGCGACAGCGATCCGCCCGACGAAAGCTTGGCGTCGCCAAAGATGTCGTGCTCGATCGCGCCGGTCAGCGCGAAGCGCATCTTGCCGGCATCCTTCTCGACGGCGAGACTGCCGTTCACGGTCTGGCGCACCGGCTGGCCAACGGCGCCGACGACCGCGTCCGGCGCCGAGGCCGATTCGGGCACGGCCTCATAGCCCAGCTTGGCGATGGCGCGCAGATCATTGTCGAGATCGATGTTGAGTGTGCCGTCGACGCGGCCTTGCGCCTCGTGAATGTCATAGCCGGACAAGGTTTCGCGGAAGATGCCATAGCCCTCAACCGTCGCCGAATTCTCCCTCCAGTCGGAGACGGCGTTGAAGCGCAGTGTCGTTTCCGACAGCAAGGCCGGCTTGCCGAGGCTGCTCGAATCGGCGTTTGTCGAAGACGTCAGGCCTTGCTCGAGCGTCGGCCGGATTACGAAAGAGCCGAGCTTGATGCCGGTGGCGGCGAACGGGTCGTCCTCGTTCTTTTTGTTCTGGCCTTCGATGGCTTCGGTGCGCTCGGCACCGGGGTCGAGCCTGAGCCTCTCGGCGGAATCGATGGTGACGGCACGGCGGTTGACCGTATCCTGCTCGTCTATAGCGGCGGTATCGGTGTCATCGGTCGCCGCCGCGGCTGCAGTCGCGGCTCTCTTGCGCTTCTGGCTGTCAGCGGTCTCGTCTTCGGCGTTGGCCGCATTGGCGGCGCGTGGCGTCGCGCTTGGCCGCCGTCGGGGTGGCGGAGCAGGGTTGTCGGGAAATGGGTCGCCGCTGGCCGCTGGTTGATCGAAAGTGCCGCCGGTTGTGGCCGCCTCGCCCGTGCCGTCGTCAGGCAACGCCCCTTGGCTGGCCGGGCGATAGGTAGGCAGCGGCGTATTGTCGTTGGCGGTTGCAGCAGCCTGCGCGGCTTGGGTTCCGGCTATGCTCGATTGCCTGATCTTGTACTGCTGTTCGTCCAGGATTGTCGATTCCGAAACCTCGCCGCGCAGCTCGGTTTCCTGGGCGCAAAGCAGTGCCGGCCGCGACAACGCAAAGACACTGGTTGCCAGCAGCAAAGCGCAGACCGCCTTGCCCTTTCGTCCCATTTTGTTTTGAGGCTGAAACCCGGACATCGGCACCACTGCTTGCGCGGCGCACGCGCGCCATACTTACGAAACCGTAAATGGGGATGGTTAACGGAGCGTTGAGGCATGGCCCATCAGGAGGTTCGGCACGGCAATTCCGTTGGACAGGCGCGCGCCGAAGCGCTAATCGCATCGTCCATGAACGTGAAATCCCCAGACAGGAAGCGGCATGACGGGCAGGCCGCGATTGCCTCGGCGCTGAGAACCGTGGCGACGGAGCAGGCCGGCGTCGCGGCACTGGCAGACGCTCTCGAAAACGGGCTGGCCGAGCCGTTCGCACGAGCCGTCGGCATGGTGTCGCAGATCGATGGCCGCGTCATCGTCACCGGGGTTGGCAAAAGCGGCCATATCGGCTCGAAGATCGCCGCAACGCTCGCCTCGACCGGCACGCCGGCCTTTTTCGTCCACCCTGCCGAAGCCAATCACGGCGACCTTGGCATGATCGCCAGAAACGACGCCATAATCGCGCTTTCGTGGTCGGGCGAAAGCCTTGAGCTCAAGGGCATCATCGCCTATTCGAGGCGCTTCTCGATCCCGCTGGTCGCGGTCACCGCGGGTGAAAAATCGGCTCTGGCGCGCGCGGCCGACGTTGTGCTTCTGCTGCCGCGAGCACCGGAAGCCTGCCCGCACGGGCTTGCGCCGACGACCTCGACACTATTGCAAATGGTGATGGGCGATGCGCTGGCCATCGCGCTGCTCGAGGCACGCGGCTTCACCCCGGACCATTTCCGCACGTTCCATCCCGGCGGCCAGCTCGGAGCCAACCTGACGCAGATCCGCGAGATCATGCATGTCGGCGACAGGCTGCCGCTGGTGTCGTCAGGTACCGGCATGCGCGAGGCAATCCTCGAATTGTCGCGCAAGGGGTTTGGCTGCGTGGCCGTGACTGCCGCGGACGGCAAGCTGATCGGCATCATCACCGATGGCGACATCAGGCGCCATATCGGCAGCGATCTCCTGGCAATGAGCGTCGATCAGGTGATGACCAGAGAGCCGAAAATGGCTTCGCCCGACACGCTTGTTGCGACGGCGCTGCAGACAATCAACGACTCGGCTATCACCAGCCTGATGGTGGTCGAAGGCAGGCAGCCGATCGGGCTCGTCCATCTGCACGACCTGCTGCGCATCGGTGCTGCCTAGCGGGTTCCTAGACCGCCTCGACCGTCAGTTCCAGGTCGGTATCAGCGGCGCCCGTCACGCGCACTTGCGTGCCGGCCGGCAGGTCAGGGCCGGAGACGCGCCACAACGTGTCGCCCAGCTTTATGCGGCCGCGCCCGTCCTTGATCGGCTCGGCAAGGGTCGCCGTCCGGCCGACCATCTGTGCGCCGCGACGGTTGAGCAGGGGCTGGTCGGTTTCATCATGGCGCCCGCCCACCAGCCGCTTTCCGACATAGGCCGAGACCAGCGACAGCGCGAGGAAGGCGAGGACCTGGATCTGCCAGGTCCAGAAACCGGCATCCCAGACGAGCAGTGAGACGACGCCGATCAACAGCGCGGCAATGCCGATCCACAGCATGAAAATGCCCGGCGCGATGACCTCCATTACCAGCAGGACGAAGCCGAGGACCATCCAGCTCCACGGGCCGAGTTCAGAAACAATGCGGCCGAGCATGGCTGTGGCCTCAGGTTTCGCTCGGACGAACGACCGGCGGGCGGGCGGCCTGTCGTGCGGCACCGGCGGTGCCTTCGCTTCGGAAAACTTCCTTGGCGATTTCGCCAATACCGCCGAGCGTGCCGATCAGCGATGAGGCCTCCATCGGCATCAGCACGAGCTTGCTGTTTGTCGCTGAGCCGATCCTGGTCAGCGCTTCGGTGTATTTCAGCGCGACGAAGTAGTTGAGCGCCTGCACGTCGCCTTTGGAAATCGCCTCCGACACCACCTGCGTGGCGCGTGCTTCAGCCTCGGCCGAGCGCTCGCGCGCCTCGGCATCGCGGAAGGCGGCTTCCTTGCGGCCTTCGGCCTCCAGGATCTGCGATTGCTTGAGGCCTTCGGCGGCGAGGATCTGCGCGCGCTTATTGCGCTCGGCCATCATCTGTCGGCCCATCGATTCGACGAGATTGGCCGGCGGGTTGATGTCCTTGATCTCGACACGAGTGATCTTGATGCCCCAGGGATGCGCCGCCTCGTCAACGACGCGCAGCAGGCGCTCGTTGATGGCGTCGCGGTTCGACAAAAGTTCGTCGAGGTCCATCGAGCCCATCACG
The DNA here is from genome assembly GCF_040320565.1 of Mesorhizobium sp. M0664. Classification (NCBI taxonomy): domain Bacteria; kingdom Pseudomonadati; phylum Pseudomonadota; class Alphaproteobacteria; order Hyphomicrobiales; family Phyllobacteriaceae; genus Mesorhizobium; species Mesorhizobium sp. M0664. The sequence goes on along the minus strand of NZ_JAMYPW010000012.1, from coordinate 22,765 downwards.
GTGCGGATGTTGGTCATCGTGAGATTGAGAATCGCATTCTGCAGGCCGGAGACCTGGTAGGCGGCCTGCGCCGCGTTGAGCACCTGATAGAAGGCGATGCCATCGACTGCAACGGTGGCATTGTCGCGGGTGATGATCTCCTGCGTCGGTACGTCGAGCACCTGCTCCATCATGTTCATCTTGGCGCCGACACGGTCGACGAAAGGCACGATCAGGTTGAGGCCCGGGTTCAATGTCTTGGTGTAACGGCCAAAACGTTCGACGGTATAATTATAGCCTTGCGGAATTGTTCGGATGCCCTTGATAAGCACCAGCACGACAAGGGCGACAAGAACAAGAAGCGCGATATCAAAACCACTGAAACCCATTTGGCTCTCCCCTCAAAGGCCGGCCATGTTGGATATTCCACGCGACCGATTCCACCAAACACTTAAGTGTGTTTCAGCAATGTTACAATCAGGTGATCACGGATTGCGGGTGCATAGACGGGTGATCTGTTCAGGCCCAGCCGGACAGCTCGCGCCGCACCATCGCCTCGATCACCGCCATGCCCTCGGCACTGTCGTTGAGGCAAGGGATGTGTGCGAACTTTTCGCCGCCGGCATGATGGAAGGTCTCGGACGCTTCCCTGCCGATCTCGTCCAGCGTCTCGATGCAGTCGACGGAAAATCCTGGATTGACGATGGCGACCGATTTCACGCCTTCGCGCCCTAGTCTTTCGACCGTCTTGTCGGTGTAGGGCTGCAGCCACTCCTGCGCGCCGAAGCGCGACTGGAAGGTGGTAATCAGCTTGTTTTCATCCCAGCCGAGCTTTTCGCGCAGCAGTCGGGTCGTCTCGAGGCAATGGGCCTGGTAGGGGTCGCCCTTGTCGGAATAGGGTTTCGGAATGCCGTGATAGGAAGCAATGACAATTTCCGGTTCGAATCCGAGGCTCGCCAGATGCTTTTCGACCGAACGGGCGAGCGCCTCGATATAGGCCGGCTCGTTGTAATAGGGTGGCACGCTGCGAATGGCCGGGGCGCGGCGCATCTTCATCAGCGCGCGAAACAGCTGGTCGTTGGCAGTCGCAGTCGTCGTCGCCGAATATTGCGGATAGAGCGGGAAAGACAGGATGCGGTCGCAGCCTTGCTCGACCAGTCTCTCGGCCACGCTCTCGGTCGAAGGGTTGCCGTAGCGCATCGCCCAGTCGACGACGACATTGGGTAGCTCGCCGAGCGCGAGCCCGAGCTTCTCGGCCTGGGCGCGGGTGTAGGTTCGCAGCGGCGACTCGTTGCGCTCCCGGTTCCATATCCTGGCATAGTTGGCCCCTGATTTCTTCGGCCGGGTGGTGAGGACCACGCCGTAGAGGATCGGATACCAGATCGCCTTGTTGAGCTCGATGACGCGCGGATCGGACAGGAACTCCCGGAGGTAGCGCCACATCGGCTTGAAGCCGGTGCCGTCCGGGGTGCCGAGATTGATCAGCATGACACCGACCTTGCCGGTCCTGACCAGAGGGCGCCCTGCCGACGGCGAGGCGGCAGTCTTCTCGGCGTTGATTTCAGCAGGGTTGGCAAGCGTCATGAGGTTCTCCAACACCGCGAACCAACGGTGCCGCGGCGAAAGTAGCGATGCCGCGCCGGTTTTCAAATGCTGCGTCTGGGCGCACCTTATCCCAGAAATGCAACACCCGCCCGGTCTGCCGGGCGGGTGCATTGCGTTCCTGCGGCCGGATTACTTTGAGGCCGCCGGGATCGTCAAGGTTGCGCCGACCGGAAGGCGGCGTGGCTCGTAGGCTTTGTTGGCATCGGAGACTATTTTCCATTTGGTGCCGTCGCCATAAGCCTTCACCGCGAGATCCCAATAGGTATCGCCGGCGACGATTACATGGCTGCTTTCGGCCGGTGCCGGCTCAGCCGGAGCAGGGGTCGCCGGAGCCGGTGTGGCTGGAGCCGCAGGTGCCGCCGGCTGGGCCGGCTCGGCGGGTGCGGGTGCCGGCGCTGTTTCAGCCGGGACGGCCGGCGGCGTCTTGGAAATGTCGCCGGAGCCGGCCGGCATTTCGGGCATTGCCGGCTCAACGGGCTTTGCCGGCGCAGCCTCAGCAGGTTTTGGCAGTTCGGCAGGGTTGGCAGGTTCTGCGGCCGGGGCCACGGTCGCGGCGATCTCGGTGATGCGGCCGTCGAGCTTCGGCGTATAGGGCCGGTGCGCGCCTAGGTAGTCGGCGACGACCTGTTCCAGCCCCGGGCCGTAATCATAGGCGTTCTTGGCCTTCTCGGCGAACACCTTGTAGCCGTCGCCGCCCTGGCGGACATAGTTGTTGGTGGCGACCAGGTAATCCTTCTCCGGCTTAATCGGCGTCCAGGCGCCGCCTTCCATGACCTCGACCGATTTGACGCGTCCGTTAGGCGGCGCTGATTTGTCGAACGCATATTTCAGGCCGGCAACCTGCGGGAAGCGCCCGGCGCCGTCCTCGACCTGGCTGAGGCCGCTTTCGAGGCCGGCAACCAAATCCTTGCCGGAGATCTGGAAGGTCGCCAGCGTGTTCTGAAACGGCAGGACGGTGAGAACCTCGCCCATGGTGACGGTGCCCTGGTCGATGGAGGCGCGCAAGCCGCCGCCATTCGAGATGACGATCTCGACACCTTGGCCCTTGACCCGGTCGAGGACGGCGTCGGAGACCAGATTGCCCATCTCGCATTCGCGGGCGCGGCAGTTTTCGCGACTGCCGTCGATCGCCTTGGTGGTCTCGGCGACTTCCTTGTTCTTCAAGGCCTCGATCGGCGCGCCGAGTTCCTTGATGCGGGCAAGCACGGCGGGGTCGGGCGTGATCGATTTGTCGAGATGGATGGGATCGCCGCTTGCCTCCTTGACGACGCCGTTGTCGTGGAACACGACCTTGAACTCGCCGAGATATTTCGAATAGGACGCCGCCTGGACGACCGGCACTTTGTAACCGTCCGGATTGTCGACCATCGTCGGATATGGGCCTTCCGCCTTAGGGTCGGTGTTGGACAGCAGCGAATGGCTGTGGCCGCCGACCACCACGTCGATCCCGGAGATCTTGGCGATCACGTCGCGCTCGCGCTTGTAGCCGATATGGGTGACCGCGATGATCTTGTTGACGCCCTCTCGCTTCAGTTTCTCGACCTCAGCGGTGATCGACTTGACGTCGTCTTCGATGGCAATGTTCGGGCCAGGGGTGGCAAGCTCCGGCGTGTCGTTGGTGACCGCGCCGACGATGCCGATCTTCTGGCCGCCGACCTCGACCACGATCGACGGCTTGACGCGGTCGCCGAGCTTGGATTGCGCATTGGCCTTCACATTGGCGCCGAGCATCGGAAACTGGATCATGTCGAGAAACGGCGCCAGCGCCGACTCGCCATCGTCGAACTCATGGTTGCCGAGAGCCTCGGCATCGAATTTCATCTGGTTGAGGAATTCGCCTTCGGTCTTGCCTTTGTAGGTCGTGTAGAAGAGCGAGCCCTGGAAATTGTCGCCGGCGCTGAGCAGCAGCACGTTCTGGCCTTCCAGCTTCTTGCGCTCCTGCGCGATCGCGGTGACCAGGCGGGCGGCGCCGCCGACGCATTCGCCCTTGGTCTCCTCCTCGGCCGAGCAGGTCGATTCGTACTTGTTGTTGCTCTCGATGCGGCTATGCCAGTCGTTGATGTGCAGGATGTTGAGCGTATAGTCGGCAAAGGATACCCCTGCCGACAGGCCAAGCGCCGATGCCGACAGCGCGGCGATGGCAGCAATCTTCTTCATTCTCGTCTCCCGGATAACTTGACCAGAGGCGTTTAACGCTCTTGTTTGACTGGGTTGGGCTATGTTCACATCGCGTTTCAGTCGATGCAAGCGGAAATCGGCATCAGCTTTGCCGGCGTAAGAAGACGGCGGCTTGAAGCCGCCGTCTTGTGCAAAGTCAATTCGGAATCGAATTTCAGGTGCGCCTGGTCAGCACAAAATTCTGCCCGCTCGCGCTGGTGCAATTGAGCTGGCTGGTGGAGACCATCAGGCAGTTGAAGCTGATTGGCGTCTGGCGGATCAGCGAAGTGCCATGGATCTCGACCGAGGTGCCGCCGGTCATGGTGTAGCTGCCATCGGCAAGCTTCTGGCCGGTGTCGGTTGCGACGGTCGCGAAGCTGCCGCCCTTGAAGGTGGACAAGCCCGTGCCCTGCGCGTCGATCCAGGAGCCTTCAACCCCCTTGGCCGTGATCACCGGCGGCTCGCCTGGGCCGGTTGTCGTGCAGGCCGCCAACGCGACCGTAGCGGCCGCGGCAATGCCAGCCGAAAGCAGTCTTTGCGCAATCGTCATCTTCAAGATCCTCTCCTCTCGCATCGGCCCGAAAATCGATCCGATTTTCGGAAAGCACGATGCGCACATTCAAAGTGCTAGAGCGTACTTTGTGCGTCCAAATGGACGCACGTGGCTCTAGGCCGCCCCTCTTCAATCGCCCGATTTCCGGGCGATTGCAAGCTGGCCGAGTGTCGAGGCAACGCTGCTATCGAACGAGGATGTTGCGGAATTGCCACGGGTCTTTGGTATCGAGATCCTCGGGAAACAGACCAGGCCGATTGTCGAGCGGTGTCCAGTCGGTATAATAGCTCCTGACCGGCCCGAGATAGGGGCCCTGCACGTCGAGGCAGCGCTTGTAATCCATCTCGTCGGCCTCGACGATGCCGGCCTCGGGATTTTCCAGCGCCCAGACCATGCCGGCCAGCACCGCCGACGTGACCTGCATGCCGGTGGCGTTCTGATAGGGCGCCAGCTTGCGCGCCTCGGCCAGCGACAGCTGCGAGCCGTACCAGTAGGCGTTCTTGGCGTGGCCGTAGAGCAGCACGCCGAGTTCGTCGACGCCATCGACCAGTTCATTTTCGTCGAGCACGTGATGCACGGGCTGAGCCTTGCCGGCGACACCGAACATCTCGTGCAGCGACAGCACTGCGTCGTTGCAGGGATGATAGGCGTAATGGCAGGTCGGCCGGTATTGCACCTTGCCCTTCTTGCCGCGCAGCGTGAAAAAATCGGCAATCGAGATCGCTTCGTTGTGTGTCACCAGGAAACCGTATTGCGGGCCGGGCGTCGGACACCACGTGCGCACGCGTGTATTGGCGCCGGGCTGCTCCAGATAGATCGCGGCCTTCGAACCGTTCTTGTGGCTTTTGGCGTTCTTCGGCATCCACGCCTCATGCGTGCCCCAGCCGAGCTCGGCCGGCTGCAGCCCTTCCGAAATGAAGCCTTCGACCGACCAGGTGTTCCAGAACACGTTCATCGGCTTGGGCTTCTTGGTGCGCTGGGTGTCGCGCTCGGCGATATGGATGCCCTTGACGCCGGCCTTCTTCATCAGCCTGGCCCAGCCTTCGCGATCGTGCTGCGCGGGTTCCGAGAAATCGAGCCCAAGATCTGTGGCGAGATTGACCAGTGCCTGCTTGACGAACCACGAGACCATGCCCGGATTGGCGCCGCAGCACGAGATCGCCGTGGTGCCGCCCGGGTTCTTCGCGATTTCAGTACGTACGGTCTCGCGCAGCGCATAGTTGGTGCGTGAGGCGTTGTCGGCCTTCTCGTCGAAATAAAAGCCGAGCCAGGGTTCGACCACCGTGTCGATATAGAGGACGCCAAGCTTGCGGCAGAGCTTCATCAGCTCAAGCGAGGAAGTGTCGACCGACAGGTTGACGCAAAAGCCCTGGCCGCCGCCATTGGTCAAAAGTGGTGTCAGCAGCTTCTTGTAGTTCTTTTTGGTCACCGCATCCTGCATGAAAGTGATGCCGCGCTCGTCGAGCAATTTACGGTCGGTGTCGCGCGGGTCGATGACCGTCATGCGCGACTTGTCGAATTTGAAATGGCGCTCGATCAGCGGCAGCGTTCCCCGTCCGATCGAGCCGAAGCCGATCATCACTACAGGGCCGGTGATCTCACCGTAAACGGGCCAGTTTTCATTCGCCATTTATCGATTACTCCCTCAAAAAACGCTTCGGAACAGCGGCTTGGCCGCGGCGCGACAAACCATAGATCATTGTCACAATAAAGCGAAAAGCGGACGGCCGGCCTCACGCCGCGCCATCCCGGCTACGGCTCGACTAGTCTTGCGAATGCAGGCTTGAAGAGGTCACGTGCCTCGGAGACCGGCAGTTCCAGCAGATCGTCGGCGCAGGCCTGGATGGCATGCGGCAGGGTCTGGAGCCCGAAAACCAGAACCTGCTTGTCGCCCTCACGCCAGAGGCTGACCGCTAGATATTCGCCGATGAGATCGTCAATGCCGCATTCGGCTTCGTGATCGATATCGGTCTGATCGATCGGTTTCTTGCGCCGCTGCTTGACGAAGGAGGCCAGGGAAGGACCGGGCTTGCCATCCACCGTATCCGAGAAAATGTCCTGAAGGCCAAGCAGGACGCCGCGCCGCACATCCATGATGTAGGCGTCCGAATAGTTGGTCGGATGCGCTCCGCCGCAGAAGATGCTGCCGGACTCCCGCCAGCTCATCAGCCGCGGAGTCAGCGACGTCACTTCGAATGTGCTGTCCTCATAGCCGCCGAGCGTGCCGCCGTTCATACCGTCAATTGGCCCGCCTTCGTTGAAACCGGCATATTGCGCCGCCACGCAGCCCAGTGCGCCGATGTTTGCGCGCCAGTGCCTCTCTTGCAGCAGAGCATTCGCGGCCTCGATCGGAACGTCGCCGGACAGTTCGACAATGCGCGGCGTGGCAAACCTGGTGCGGGGGTCGACGACATAGCGGTAGGTTGCGTCCGGCCAACCAGTCGTCTTGCCGTTATCGAGCTGAGTGTCCATCCGCAGATAGTCATAAGGGGACGTTTCCATAGTGAGCGGCGTGTCATTGGCGAAGAACTTCATGAAGCTGAAATCGTAGAGATCGAGCGGGGTGCTGGGCTCGTTCCCGGTCACTTGCCGACTTGCGACCCGTTCCAATCTGAGCGGCAGCGCCTTCTTTCCGTTCCAGCTGCCTTCAAGGGTCTTGCCGTTACTGGATGAGGCCAGGCGCCACACGGCGGCAATCGGCGCGGCCTTTCCGTCATCGCAATTGTCGGTGCCGCATGCCTCCTCCTCGGCCAGTTCGAACTTGCTGCCCCTTTGAGACCGGGCCTGCAGCGGGATGTCAACGCCCTTCGAGCGGTAGAAATAGCGGCCGGCCAGCGGGCCGCCGGGCGCCACGGGGTCGCCGGTGAATTCGACGACGATATCGGCCTTTCCAAGCTTGCCGGCATAAGTCACCGGCTCCGCCTCGGCTGCTGTCGACAGTACCAGGATCGCGGCCATTAACGTGACCGGCCTGCTAAGATGCTGGATCATTGTTCCCCCCAGCGATCATTTTCAGTGTTCCCACCAGCCGGTCACGGTCGGCGGTCATCCCCTTGTAGTCGAGTTGTGCCTCGTCCAGCGCCAGAAGTTGTTCGGCCAAGGACGCCGCGAGCGCCGCGCGGTCGGGGTGGCGTTCCAGCACGGCGAGCGGGTCGAGATGGATGCGGATGGTGAAGAGTACGTCGCCCGAAACGGGGAGCTTTCTCAGCGTCTGCCGCTCGACGCGGATAAAGGCATGGGCGTCGATGTCGCCATCCGGGAATCTCGACGGGCGACTGCTGGCGCGGTCGATGCGTTCGAGGTTGGAGAGCGGATGGTAGAGCGCGTCGCCCGCCTGGATCGACCAGTTGTAGCGCTCGACGGCTTGGCCCTGGAGGCCGTCGAACATGCGGTTGATGAGATCGGCCGGGCGTGTGCCCGGGCCGAAACCCGGTACCGGCGCGTGGATCTGCTGCAGCGGCTTGCCGAATTTTTCGATCAGCGACCATGACGACGGGAAGCAGAGCGAGCCGGCCGCCAGACGCCAGCCGCTCTCGTCGCGACGCATCAGGATCAAATCCTCCTGGACGAGCAACGAGGCCGCGACAAGCGGCGCATCGCTGAAAGAAGCTGAGGTGCCTGAGCCCTCGAGATTGTCGATGCCGCCGATCACCTCGATCGCATTGTCGGTACGCCTGTGGGTCTCAGGAAAGTTCGCCGCCAGATGCGCACCGAGCAGATCGAGCACTTCGCGCTGAGCGTCGCGCGTTGTTTGCTCCTCGACAAAAACCTTGCCGGGAATTTCCGCATAAAGCCGGCGTTTCTCGGCAAGATAGGGCACCAGATATTCGTCGACCTCGATCCAGCTATCGAGATTGAGCGGCTTCAGCCCGATGGTGAACAGTTTCGACGAGCCGTCATAGGGTGTGTGGGTCGGCGGGCGGAAGCTCATGCCTCTTTGTAGGCTTCCAGTGCGGCGGCGGCCATTCTCGCCGTGAATTCGGTGATTTCGTAATCGGCGGCACCTGCCTTGGCGAAGGGATCGTCCGCCAGTCTGGCTTCGAGCACTTCGCGTGGACCACGCGCGATGATGATGCCGCCGGTCCTTGGCCGCTTTGGCCCGGAGGCGACAAAGATACCTTGCGCATAGCAGGCCTTCAGCCACTCGACATGCGCTTGCTGCAGGCGGTCGATCTCGGTCAGCGGCACCTTGTAGTTCAGCGAAACCACGAACATTGTTGTCTCCAGATGCTTCAGCCCAGCCGCGCCGGGATCAATCCGCGCAGCGAGTTGCCGACGAACAGCGCCTTGGCCGATTTCAGTTCGTTCCACGTGTAGACCGCTTCACCGGCGCGGCCTTGATCCAGCAGTTCGCCGCGCAGGACGCCAGGCAGCAGGCCGCAATCGAGCCGCGGCGTGGCCAGCACGCCGTCGCCGAAATCGGCAAAGACATTAGTGATCGTGCCCTCGCAGATTTCGCCGCGCTCATTGGCGAGCAGCACCTCGTCGGCGCGCCCGGCGAGATATTCGGCGCGCGCGCGCGTATAGGTTTGTCGGCGGCTGGTCTTGTGGCGCAGCAGCATATCGCTCGAATCAAGCCGCACGCGCGCCAGCTGCAGGGTCCAGACCTTGTCTGCGGCGAGCGGCTCGTAGGGCTGCACCGACACCGCCATTTCGCCCTTGCGCGACAGGACGAGGCGGGTGCGCAACGCGATCTGTTGGTGGCCGACCGCATTCATCAGCGCTTCGCCGACCCTTGTCGGATCGCAGGCGAAACCGAGTTCGCTTGCCGAGCCGTAAAGCCGCGCGAGATGGCGGTCGAAACGGAGGAAACCCGAGCCGGGTTCCCAGCGCATTGTTTCGATCAGTTCGAAATCGGCAGTGTTCCCGTCGCGAAACGGGCTTTCAGCAGACACTCCTGGTACTCCTCTTCGGCTGTCGAATCGAAGACGACGCCACCGCCGACATTGTAGACCGCCTCGCCATTGGCAAAGAGCGAGATGGTGCGGATCGCCACCGAAAAGCGCATCCGGCCGCCGGGCGCGATCCAGCCTATGGCGCCGCAATAGACATCGCGCGGGCCACTTTCCAGCTCGCGCAGGATCTCCATGGCGCGGATCTTCGGTGCGCCGGTAATCGAGCCGCAGGGGAACAGCGCGGCGAAAATCTGATGGATGGCGAGGCCGGGCAAGAGTTTCGCCCGCACGCGGCTCACCATCTGGTGGACGGTCGGGTAGCTCTCGATGCGGAAAAGCTCCGGCACATCGAGCGTGCCAACCTCGCTGATCAGTGAGATGTCGTTGCGCAGGAGATCGACGATCATCCGGTTCTCGGCCTGGTTCTTCTCGTCGTTGCGCAAGAACGCTTTCAGGCGATCGTCCTCGGCTTTTGTTGCGCCGCGCGGCGCGGTGCCCTTCATCGGATGCGTCTCGATCATGCCTTCCGCGTCCACCTCGAAGAACAGTTCGGGCGAACGCGACAAGACGATCGGATCGCCGAGCGCGACCAGCGCCCCATACTTCACCGGCTGGCGTTCGGTCAGCGCGTTGAAGGCGACCAGCGGGTCGCCCGACCACTGCGCATGGACCGGAAAGGTCAGATTGCCCTGGTAGCAGTCGCCCTTGCGGATGTGGTCATGCAGCCTGGCAAAGCGTTTGGCGTAGTCGTCCGAAGACCAGGCTGCCTTGGCGTCGAAGATTGGGCCGTTGCTGGCCGGCGGATCGCCTGGCGCGACCGTCTGCTCGACCGGCGCATCGAACACGCCGAGGCAAAAAAGCGGGGCGCGGCGGCCGGCCGGCAGCAGCGGAACGAGCTTGGGTTCGAGCAGGTAACCGGCCTCGTAGGAGAAATAACCGGCCAGCCATTTGCCGCCGTCATGTGCAGCCTGCGCGGCTTCCAGCGCCGGTAAAAAATCCGCCTCGCCATGCGCTGCGATTATCTCGGCCGGCCGGTCGAAAACGAGCTGCCGCGCGGTCTCGTCGTTCCTGAAAATTGCAAAGGGCAGGGGCAGGGACATAAGGCTCGGATGCTGCGGTCACCAGCGATCGATCTATATGGGGGCTCGACCGTGCGCAATCGAGGGAACGGCGTCTCAAGACGCAAAGGCGCGGCGGGCAAAAACAAAAGCGGCGCCCGAGAGCGCCGCCTTGTTCCCGATGCCGCCTTGCGATGGATCAGGTGTTGCTGGCTTCTCCCGCGGTCGGGAAGCGGCGCGCAAATTCCTTTTCGTCGCCGGCGGCAAGCAGTTTCGCCTGCTCGATCCAGCGTTCACGTTCGATGCGGCCGTCGAAATTCAACGTCGTCTCGATCCGCTTGACATCGTCGGGTGTCCAGGCGGCGATCTGGGCATAGGTCGTGACCCCAAGCCCTTTGAGCAGCCGCTCGTTGGTCGGGCCGATGCCGATCAGGCGACGCAGGTCGTTGGCTTTGCCTGGGGCAATAGCTGTTGCCTTGCCGGTCGCGGCTTTCTTTGCCGCCGGCGCGGCCTTGCTTGCCGCCGGCGCAGCCTTGCTTGCCGTCGGCGCGACGCTCGCTTTCGATGCAGGCGGTTTCGGCGTTGCCGTTTTCGCGGCACTTGCGCGTGGCGCGGTCGCGGCCTTCGCCGTTGCAGATTTCTTCGGCGCCGGTTTGGCTGGTGCGGATGTCGAAATCAGGGTTGACGGCGCCTGCATCGCCGCCTTGGTCGCACCGGCATTGGCGGCTGGCGCCTTGGCTGTTGCCGCCTTCGCGGTTGGCGCCTGGGTGGTTTTCGCCTCGCCCAGCCGGCGTTCGAGATCGGCGCGGGCGCGGCCGCATGCATCCAACTCACCGGTCAGACGGTCGCTATCGGCCCGCAATCTGTCGCGTTCGCTGCGCGTGCGGTCTAGATCGCCGCGCAAACTGTCGAGTTCGCCACGCAGGCGTCCCCAAATGAACCAGCCAACCAACACACCTACCAGGAACGCCAGGAGCATGTAGAAAAAAGTGCCCATTGTCTTTCTCTCTCCAGTCCGATCCGTCCGCCCTGGCCTGTAGAGCCATGACCTCGGCGAAGGACCATTCGATGGTGGTTCCGCAATTTGCAGAACAGCCGGCTTCGATCGAGCTGTCGGCGACCGGTTTGCCCCTGGCCAACAACCGTTGTCGCATCCGCCGACACGCCATGGCCGGTCGGGATTTTCCGACCGGATCCATTCGTGCCCGGCTGAGCTTGAGGGCGGACGCTATCATACAGCTTACGGGAATCTAACGGAAAACTTCCATGGAAAGTTATTTAAGAACAAATAACCAAGACAAGAATAGACCATCGCCAATATGCGTTGCTGCTAAACTGTTCTGGAAAACCCGGTCATCCGGTGTTGCGCATCGCCCAGTGTTGCGCATCACTTGTCCAGTGTTTCCAGCTCGTCGATCAGTCCGCTGATCACGCCAAGCCCGATCTGCCAGAAGGCAGGGTCGGCCGCGTCGAGGCCGAACGGCGCTAGAAGCTCGGAATGATGCTTGGTGCCGCCGGCGCGCAGCATGGCAAAATATTTCTCCTGAAAGCCGCGCTCGGCGTTCTGGTAGACCGCGTAGAGCGAGTTCACCAGGCAATCGCCGAATGCGTAGGCATAGACGTAGAAAGGCGAGTGGATGAAGTGCGGGATATAGGTCCAGAAAACCTCGTACCCTTCGCGCAGCTTGATCGCCGGCCCGAGGCTTTCCGCCTGCACTTCCAACCAGAACTGGCCGAGCTTGTCGGAGGTCAGTTCGCCGCTCCTGCGCTCGGCATGCACCTTGCGCTCGAACTCGTAGAAGGCGATCTGGCGCACGACCGTGTTGATCATGTCCTCGACCTTCTGGGCGAGCATGGCCTTGCGTTCGCGCTTGTCGGTGGTCTGCTCGAGCAGCGAGCGGAAGGTCAGCATTTCGCCAAACACCGATGCGGTTTCGGCCAGCGTCAGCGGCGTCGATGCCATCAGGGCGCCCTGGCCGCCGGCCAGCACCTGGTGCACGCCGTGGCCGAGTTCGTGCGCCAGCGTCATCACATCGCGCGGCTTGCCCATGTAGTTGAGCAGCACATAGGGATGCGCCGAAGGCACGGTCGGATGGGCGAAGGCGCCAGGCGACTTGCCGGGTCTCACCGGTGCATCGATCCAGTTGCGGTCGAAGAAAGTTCTGGCGATCTCCGCCATGTCGGGCGAAAAGCGCTGGTAGGCGGAAAGCACGGTGTTCTTGGCCTCGTCCCAGCCGATGACCGCCTGTGGGGTCTCGGGCAATGGCGCATTGCGGTCCCAGTGGTTCATCACCTCCATGCCGAGCCAGCGCGCCTTCATCGCGTAATAGCGATGCGACAGGCGTGGATAGGCGTCGCGAACCGCGGCGGCGAGCGCATCCACCACGCTGCGTTCGACGCGATTGGCGAGATGGCGGGAATCGGCAATGTCCTCGAAGCCGCGCCAGCGGTCGGAGATCTCCTTGTCCTTGGCCAGCGTGTTGGTGACCAGCGTAAAGACGCGCAAATTCTTGCGGAAGGTCGTGGCCAGCGCCTCGGACGCCCGGCGGCGCACCTCGCTGTCTGCGTCCTGCAGGCGATTGAGCGCCGGCTCCAGCGTCAGCTCCTCGCCGTCGACGTCGAAGCGCAAATCGGTCATCGTCTCGTCGAACAGGCGGTTCCAGGCCCCGCGCCCGGTGATCGATTTTTCATGGAAGAGCTGCTCTATGCGGTCTTCGAGCTGATAGGGCTTATCCTTGCGCAGATCGAGCACCCAGGGCCGGTAATGGGCGAAGGCCGTATCGGCGGCGAGTGCGGTTTCGATCGCACCATCGTCGATGAGATTCAGCTCGAGCGCGAAAAACAGCAGGTGCGCGCTGGCATCGGTCATCTTTTCCTGGATGTCGCCATAGAGCTTGGCGCGCTGCGGATCCGACGTGTTGCCGGCATAGACAAGCCCGGCATAGGAGACGATGCGGCCGATCAGCTCCTCCAGCACTTCATAGACCTGAAGCGCCTCGCCAAGCCTGCCGGCGCCGCCACGCCCGGCCTCGGCGGCGAGCGTGCCTTTCCAACGGCTCTCGAAGGCGATGGCATCGGCGGCGGCCTTGGCGATGTCGCGCTTCAACTCGGGCGCCTCCATGCCCGAATAGAGATCGGCCAGATTCCATTCCGGCAGGTCGCCAAGCTCCGCCACGCCCTGACCGGGCGCCGCCGCCAGCTTTCGAGCAAAAACCATGCGCATTGCCGATCCTTCCAGACACAAAAATTCGAGGAAACGAGAAGCCGGTCAAATCCTAAGGAATTCATTCACCGGGTTTTTTGAAAGCTTATTTAGAACCCTGTGCCAAGATGATCCATAGGGCGCATTCTCGGGCGGGCACGGTCGGATCAGTCATGGCAGCTTCCATACTCATAGTCGATGACGATCCCGTGCAGCGCAGGCTGCTCGAGGCGGCGGTGACGAAATTCGGCCACACCGCGATCGTCGCCGATGGCGGCGAGGCCGGTCTCGATCTCGTCGACGGACCCAATGCGCGCGACGTGTCGGTGATCATCCTCGACCTGATGATGCCGGGCCTCGATGGCATCGGCGTGCTGAAGGCGATGCGCGAGCGTGGCATCCACATTCCCGTCATCGTGCAGACCGCGCAGGGCGGCATCGAAACCGTCGTTTCGGCAATGCGTCACGGTGCCTTCGACTTCGTCGTCAAGCCGGCCTCTCCCGACAGGCTGCAGGCGTCGATCGGCAACGCCCTCAAGGTCGAAGCGCTCGAAGGCGAAGTGAAGCGCTCGTCACGGCAGCGCGGCGGCCATCTGACGTTCAAGGACATGATCACCCACAGTCCGGCGATGGATCGGGTGATCCGGCTCGGCAGCAAGGCGGCGGCGTCCAACATTCCGATCCTGATCGAAGGTGAATCCGGCGTCGGCAAGGAACTGGTGGCGCGCGCCATCCAGGGCAGCGGCGACCGCCGCTCGAAACCCTTCGTCACCGTCAATTGCGGCGCCATCCCCGACAATCTGGTCGAATCGATCCTGTTCGGGCACGAGAAGGGCTCGTTCACCGGCGCCACCGAAAAACATACCGGCAAGTTCGTCGAAGCGCACACCGGCACGCTGTTCCTTGACGAGATCGGCGACCTGCCGCTCGACGTGCAGGTCAAGCTGTTGCGCGCCGTACAGGACGGCGAGGTCGATCGGGTTGGCGGGCGCTCGACCGTCAGGGTCGACATCAGGCTGATCTCGGCAACCCATCGCAACCTGCTGCAGCAGGTCAAGGACGGAAAGTTCCGCGAGGACCTGTTCTACCGGCTGAACGTCTATCCGATCTTCGTGCCGCCATTACGCGACCGTCGCGGCGACATCCCCTATCTGGTCGAGCACTTCATGGAGAAGGTGGCGCCCGCCGATCCGCGCCACCGCCTGCGGGGCATCTCGGCTGCGGCGCTTGCCATGCTGCAGGCCTATGACTGGCCGGGCAACATAAGGCAGCTCGAAAATGCCGTCTTCCGGGCTTCGGTGCTTGCCGACGGCGACATGCTGACTGAAGAAGAGTTCCCGCAGATCCGGGCGCAGGTCGAGGGCACGGTCAATCTCGATGCGGGTATCGCCTTGCCCAATTCAGTGGGGCCAGCTTCAGGGTGGCCAGCTTCTGGAGTGGCTTCGGGCAGCCAGCCGCGTGATAACGTCCCGGCCGCCGTCGGCGTCGCCGCGGCCGAGCCCGATGCACCGGCCAGGCCTCGTTTCGGCACGCTGCGGGCGCTCGACGAGCGCGGCAATGTGCGTGCGCTGGCCGACGTCGAACTCGAAATGATCAAGCTCGCCATCGATCACTATAACGGCCAGATGAGCGAAGTCGCCCGCCGCCTCGGCATCGGCCGGTCGACGCTCTACCGCAAGCTCAAGGAATACGGCATCGACCCGGAAACCGGCCGCGTCGAACGGCTCGCTTCCTGAGTCACAGGGCCAAGCCGGTTCTCATCCGGGCATCATCCCACGCAACTGCGCCTCGAAATGATGTGTTCGCCACAGTGTTCACGTATTAAGGCGGACGGTAACAGATCGTGTTTCGAGCTGGCGCCAAAACATGATCTAAACCAGCGGTTTACCAAGATATCCTGCGCAATATTTTTGGCGGGATATCGCCACCGTGTTACCGCATTTCGGCTTCAATAAGCGATGATTAACCATTAGGATCGATATTCGGATGCACACACCACGCATCCGTTTGGTCAAATCCGGGGACAAAACGGCAGCCTGCAAGGCCTTTTGATTTGAACAGAATCGAACGACACGAAAACGGGCGGCATTATCACATGAGCGTCTGGCCGAGATGGCTGGCAGCGGTGATTGTTGCCGTCGGGTTCCTTGCAGCGGCGGCAACCGGCGCCAGCGCCGAGACACGTTCGCTGAAGCTCTATCATCTCCACACGCATGAAAAGGCGGAGATCGTCTACAAGCGCAACGGCCGCTACGACCAGGCGGGCTTGCGAAAGATCAACATCATCCTGCGCGACTGGCGTCGCAACGAGCCGACCAAGATGGATCCGCGCCTGCTGGACCTGGTCTGGGAGGCCTATCGGGAGAGCGGCGCCACCGACTACATACAGGTCGTCTGCGGCTATCGTTCGCCGGCCACGAATTCGATGCTGCGCAGCCGCAGCAGGGGCGTCGCCGAAAAAAGCCAGCACATGCTCGGCAGGGCGATGGATTTCTATATTCCCGGCGTGCCGCTGAAGAAGCTGCGCGACGTCGGCCTCAGGATGCAGGGCGGCGGCGTCGGCTACTATCCCAGCTCCGGCTCGCCCTTCGTGCATATGGATGTCGGCAATGTACGCCACTGGCCCGGCATCAGCCGCCAGGAACTGGCGCGCGTGTTCCCCAACGGCAAGACGCTGCATGTGCCGAGCGACGGCAAGCCGCTGCCTGGCTATCAACAGGCGCTCGCCTCCTACAAAGCCCGCAAGGGGGCCGGCGCGCCGGCCATCGAACTCGCCAGCGCAAGCGGCGGTGCCAAAAAATCCCGTGGGTTCTTGGCAGCCCTCTTCGGCGGTGGCGACGACGAGGCGGACGACAGCGCCGACGTGGCGATGGCCGAGCCGGCGCCAAAGCCCCGTAACGTGAAGCCGGCGCCGTCCGCCAAGAGCAGCAACCTGCCTGGCATTGCCATCGTCGCGCCTCAGGATGCCAAGCGCGCTCAGATTCCGGAAGTCGCCGATGCTCCGGCGCCTGCGCCTGAACCGGAGAACGACACGCCGGAGACGATCATCGCGGCATTGCCTGCCCGCAGCATCCCGCTGCCGGATTTTGCTCCGCGCCCGAAGACGGACGTCGGCGGCCAGCCGCCTGAGAACGTTCCGTTCGGCGTGGCGGATGCGGCTGGATCGACTGAACAGGCGGTGGCGACCGCGCAAGCGCCGGCAAGTGTGGCGCCGGCAAATGTTCCGTTCGGCATAGCAGACCCGTCTGCTGCGGCCGGCCCGGTGCAGGTCGCTGCAAACAACATTCCCGTGCCGAGCTGGCGGCCCGATCATTCGCTGCCGGCCGATCTTTCGCCTGCTAGTCTTGCGCCGCAGGACAAGCAAGTGTTGCTGGCGCTGGCGAGTGCGGCCGAGCGGAGCAACACCGCCACCGACGCATTCTCGGTGTTGCCGTCGGCGCGGCCCGACAGTTCCCAGCCCGACGAGGTCAAGGCCGTTCTGGAAAGGGTCAGCGCGACCGACGAATACAAGGTCGCGTCGCTTTCCGAGCAAGCATCGGTGTTCGAGGAACCGGCGAGCGACGACGGGGCATCGAGCGACGGGGCATCGCCGCGCGAGGCCATCGTTGCCCGCCCGGCCGGCTCCGATCCGGCCGCCGTCATCGGTGCAGGCGTGAAGACCACACGCAAGGAACCCAGGGCCACCGCCCGCGACCTGAAGCCCGGCCCCAAGCCGGTGGTGGTCGCCGCCGCGCCGCAGGCCGCCCGGTGGGCGCTGCACAGCGGTGAGTATGTCGCAACTGTTTCAGATGCGACAACGGCGCCGCGCTACGCCTACGACTTCGTCCGTACGGCACCGAGCGAGGTCTATACGATAGGCTTCCAGCCGGGCAACGAGATGGCCGACGCAAACCGGTTCACCGGCAAAGCCGTCAAGTTCATGTCGGTTGCCCGCTTCAAGACCGAGTAGGCCGCGCTGGGCACCTCGCGCGGCCTCCACCGCCGGCACTGGCTTCCTTCATCCAGGGATGCTAACCACTGGTCGGCATTCTCCCGCTTCGTCTAATGGTAGGACAGCGCCCTTTGAAGGCGTGAATCGTGGTTCGAGCCCATGAGCGGGAACCAGCCCGGCGAACCAGATCGGCGGCGGCTTTTGATGCAGAAGATGCTAGCGCCCGAGCTTGCTTGCCGCGCGCGCCAAGGCTTCGATCTCGTCCCATTTGCCGGCCTTGACCAGATCGTCCGGCGCCACCCAGGAACCGCCGACGCAGATGACGTTGGGCAGGCTGAGGTAGTCCGCGGCATTCTTGCCGGTGATACCGCCGGTCGGGCAGAATTTCACGTCGGCAAGCGGCGAGGCGAAAGCCTTGAGCGAAGCGATGCCGCCCGACTGTTCGGCCGGGAAGAATTTCAGAAAGCGCAGGCCGGCTTCGCGGGCGGCCATGACCTCTCCCGGCGTGATGGCGCCGGGCAGCAACGGCACGTCGCTGTCCTTGGCTGCCGCGAGAAGCTCGCGGGTGATGCCGGGGCTGACGATGAACTTCGAACCGGCGGCCGCCGCCTCGCCGAACTGGCGGGCGTCCAGGATGGTGCCGGCGCCGACGACGGCGTCTTCAACCTCGCCCGCCACCCGGCGGATCGCCTCCAGCGCGTCGGCGGTGCGCAGCGTGATCTCGATCGCCGGCAGGCCGCCGCGGGCCAGCGCCCGGGCCAGCGGCACCGCGTCGGCGGGATTGGCGATCTTCAGCACCGGTATGACCGGCTGGCCGTTGAGGAGCGACAGGAGCTTTTCGGTCGTGCTGGGCATTCGTCGTCTCTCCTCTGTTGATCAAGTCGACCGGTTAGCAGAAGGAGGTTTTTCTGTCCACGAAACGCGGCGTGTCGCGATGTCACGCGTGGTGTTCGAAACCTTCCGCGATCAGACCGCTCCCGGCTCT
Organism: Mesorhizobium sp. M0664; assembly: GCF_040320565.1. NCBI lineage: Bacteria > Pseudomonadati > Pseudomonadota > Alphaproteobacteria > Hyphomicrobiales > Phyllobacteriaceae > Mesorhizobium > Mesorhizobium sp. M0664. The sequence continues at coordinate 4,400 of NZ_JAMYPW010000012.1, read as the reverse complement.
GCCTTGATCCGGCTGTCGTGAGCGTCTAGTGGCTTGGTGATGACACTTCCCAGCCAAGCCTTCCGCGTTGCCGCGCTTTACCGCTTCGCCCGGCTCGACACCTTCGAGGCGCTGCGCGCGCCGCTCGCCGCCTTCTGCTACGCACGCGGCATCAAAGGCACGCTGCTGTTGGCGCGTGAGGGCATCAACGCCACGGTCGCCGGCAGTGAAACGGCAATCGCCGCGCTCATCGATCATCTCGAATCCATCGACGGTCTCGCCGGCCTCGAGATCAAATACAGCAGCGCCGCAACGATGCCGTTCCACCGCATGAAGGTGCGGTTGAAGCGCGAGATCGTCACCATGGGCGTGGAGAATATCGATCCGGCGGCAGGTGCAGGCACCTATGTCGCGCCGGCCGACTGGAATGCACTGATCTCGGATACGGGCACCATCGTCATCGACACGCGCAATGCCTACGAGGTGTCGCTCGGCACCTTCAAGGGCGCTGTCGATCCCGCCACCAACAGCTTCCGCGAATTCCCGGCCTGGGTCGAGCAGCATCGGCACGAGCTCGACGGGCGCAAGGTCGCCATGTTCTGCACCGGCGGCATTCGCTGCGAGAAAGCGACAGCCTATGTGAAGTCGCTCGGTTTGGAGGATGTGTTCCACCTCAAGGGCGGCATTCTGAAATATCTCGAGGACGTGCCCGCCGAACAGAGCCTCTGGCAAGGCGAATGCTTCGTCTTCGACGAGCGCGTTTCGGTATCGCACGGGCTGGTCGAAGGCGAGGCCGAACTCTGCCGCGCCTGCCGGCATCCGCTAGCCGCGGAAGACCGGCTGTCGCCGCAATATGCCACCGGCGTTTCATGCCCGCATTGCTTCGATGCCCGCTCGGACGAAGATCGCGCCCGCTACGCCGAGCGCCAGCGCCAGGTCGAGCTGGCGCAAGCGCGCGGCGACCGCCACATCGGAAGTTAGCTTCACGTTAAGCAACTTTACGTTAAGCAACAGAGAAACGATCGATGACCCACAGCCATGTCCCGTCGTTCTGCCGGCGCGCGACCTCGGTGGTGATGGTGCCGTCAGGAAGCCGGGTCGAGGTCAGCGCCAGGTCGCCATTGACGACAGCCGGGCGCTGATCTCCGGACTGAAATTTTCGGCCGGTTGCGGTGATCTCCGCGAACAGCCCCCGGATGGCTTCGCGGCCGAACGTCAGCTGTCCGCCACCGCTGTCGATGACGGCATGCTGCTCGAAAAGCGCGGCCATGCCGTCAATGTCTCCGACCCATTGCCGTGAAATCAACAGGCGCTCCAGTTCCTGGGGGTCGCGTGCCGGCTGGCGGTCTGTCTCATCGGTCATGCCAGGCTCCTCTCAAGCGACATGCCGCGACATTAGTCGAAGTCGGGGGCGGTTTCGACACGTCCGATGTCCAGAGCGTCGCGCGTTTTTTGACGCGGATGGAGGCTGCAGCATTATAATTTCCGCGTGAAATCCCAGCAGATGTCGGTGCGAAGTCATGCGTGGCAGCGGGCAAAAGGATGCGCCGCGTCATTGTAATGTCAAACTGCGGGACCTAGGTCTTCGACGTGCAAACCTGCCCGCGCACCTTCGGCCGGGCCAATTCTGGAGGCATTGATGTTCGATCCCAAGAAGCTCCTCGACGATCTGCTCGGCTCGCAAGTTCCCGGCACCGGATCGACTGTCCGCGACAAGGCGGGGCAGGCGGTGCAGATGGCCAAGGACAATCCGCTTGCCGCCGGCGCGCTGGCCGCGGTGCTGCTCGGAACCGGCCCAGGCCGCCAGGTCACCGGTGCGGCGGTGAAGCTTGGTGGGTTGGCTGCGATCGGCGGCCTCGCCTACAAGGCCTACCAGAACTACAAGAACGGCAACGCGCCGGCCGAGACGCAAGCTGCAGGCGAACCGGAATTGCTGCCGCCGCCGGCCGATACCGCCTTCCATCCGTCGCAAGCGCCGCAGGGCGAAGACGAATTCACGCTGACGCTGGTCAGGGCGATGATCTCGGCGGCGAAGGCCGACGGTCACGTCGATGACGAAGAGCGGCAGAAGATCGCCGGCAAGCTCAGCCTCGCCGGCGTCGGCGCCGAAGCGGAGAAATTCCTGATGTCGGAACTGGAGGCGCCGCTCGATCTGGATGTGCTGATCGCCGGGGCCAAGACCGATGCGCAAAAGCTGGAACTCTACACCGCCTCGCGTCTTGCCATCGATCCGGACACGCGGGCCGAACGCGGCTATCTCGACCTGCTTGCCGGCCGTCTCGGCCTGCCGGATGCGCTGGTCGACCATGTCGAGGCGACGGTGACGGCGGCGAAGGTGCCGGCAGCGGGCAGCACGGCCAAGCCGGTCGCAGGCTCGCGCTGGTAGCTCGAAGAGGAAGCCTCGGAGCTCGGCGCCGTTGGCGTTAGCTTCTCGTTAATCCGGTGAGCGCATGATTTCAGTCAGTCGGATCGGTTTTCCTCCTCCCATGCCCGGTTCGGATCAGGGGCGGTCGCCAACGGCCGCCCTTTTTTGTGAGCACAGGCTTTGGGCCGGCTTGCCATGGTTCCCGTCATTTGCGATGCCTCATCCCTTTCAGGGAGTACAGCCATGACCGACTATAAAACCGCCATCGTCACCGGCGCCGGCACGGGCATCGGCAAAAGCGTCGCCACGGCGCTGCTCAAGGCCGGCTGGAATACGGTCTTCTGCGGTCGCCGCAAGCCGGTGCTGGAGGATGCGATCGCCGCGGCCGGGCCGACGCAGGCCAAGGCATTGGCCTTCGCCTGCGACATCAGCAAGGCCGATCAGGTCGACGATCTGTTCGAGACGGTGGCTGCGGCTTTCGGGCGCGTCGACCTGCTCTTCAACAATGCCGGCACGAGCTACAAATCGACATTGATCGACGACATCCCGGTCGACGTGTGGAACGACATCGTCGGGGTCAATCTCACCGGCTCGTTCCTGTGTGCTCGCGCCGCGTTCGGCGCCATGCGCAGGCAGCAGCCGATGGGCGGCCGCATCATCAACAACGGCTCGGTATCGGCCTATGCGCCACGGCCGGGCTCGGTGCCCTATACGGCGACCAAGCACGCCATCACCGGGCTGACCAGGACGCTGGCGCTGGACGGCAGGCCCTTCGACATTGCTTGCGGCCAGATCGACATCGGCAACGCGCTGACCGACATGGCGCAGGCGATGACGGTCGGCGTGCCGCAAGCCAACGGCACCATTGCCGCCGAAGCGGTGATGGATGTCGAGCGCGTCGCCGATGCCGTCCTCCATATGGCCAGCCTGCCGCTCGACGCGAACGTGCTGTTCATGACCGTGATGGCGACGAAGATGCCGTTTGTCGGGCGAGGGTAGGCAACCGGTCCAGGTTGTATACATGTCGTTGTCCCAAAACCGCTGCGCACTTTGGGCGACATGCACTAGACTAGGCCGTAAACTCATAAATGCGGAATGACCGGGATAGGTGGAAAGCGGGCTTGGGATTTGTGGAAAGCGGTCATGGCACATGTCATGCTTGAATTGCAGTCATAGAGAATGGTTCATGCATGAATTGGGAACAGATAGCATCGGATTTCGCTTGGGACGGCTCCTGGCGAGACATCTACGTTCTGAACACGTCTGAGGCAGATTGGCAGGTCGTCTGGGACATCCTCCTCGAATGGACCCCGCCTGCTAGTTTCAGTGTCTCCGGCAAGATCGAGTCGATGCCATTGGGCGTCGAAGCGGCCCTGGAAAGCGAAACAGGCAGCTTACTGTCTTTTTACGTCGGGCCAATCCAGCTTGCATGTCACTTCTTCAGCGCTGTCGAAATTGAGTTCGACTTCGATCCAAGGCAAGTCAGCGGAAAAACCGAGGTTGAGAAGCTTGACCGCTTTATGCGATTGCTCGGTGACGCTACTGGGAAGCAGATAATTCTTACGCAGGAAAATGATCAAGAGGCTATCATCGCCCGCTACTCTCCCGATCTTGAGAGTGTGGTCTGGACGGCACTTTCATAGCCAAATGTCTGCCTCCGCAGCGGACTTGATCAAAGATTTGCCTGAAGGTGCGATGCTGCTCGCCGACAAGGGCTACGATGCCAACGCATTGCGCACTGCCATCACCGACCAGAACACTTGGGCCAATATCCCGCCCAAAGCCTATCGCAAGGCCCCGATCTGCTTCAGCCCTTCCTATACAAAGCCCGTAACCTGATCGAGCGCTTCTTCAACAAAGCCAAACAGTTCCGTCGCATCGCGACGCGCTACGACAAGCTGGCTGAGAACTTTCTTGCCGCCCTAAAACTGGTCGCAATCCGCATCTGGCCACGTAGCTATGAGTCTACGTCCTAGCACTACTTTGGCAGATTAATCCTCGGTTAACGATGATCGGCCATCTTTGGCGCTCCAACAGGGGTGCGAAGGATGGCAGA
>NZ_JAMYPW010000011.1:0-120722 GCF_040320565.1 Mesorhizobium sp. M0664 | reverse complement strand
GCGCGCGGCAGCATTCCCTCCCCCTTGTGGGGAGGGTTAGGGTGGGGGTCCATCTTCGTAAGAATCCAAATGCGATAGCCCTGCCCTTGAGGGGGAGATGTCCGGCAGGACAGAGGGGGGCGCGAAGGAACTCGACCTGCGCGCCAAATAACCCTCTCCATCTCCGCCGAGCGTGGTTGCCGCCTGCAATTGGTATGGCAGCCTGAAAAAAGCTGGAGCCACGCCGGATTTTTGCGCGCGCCCTGCGCCGAACTGCGCTAAAGGCTTTGTTGGCCGGACCAGCGCCCATCGTGGAAGTGCCCCGCCGGCCGACATAGCCGCCACGGGGCCTTATTCCATGACCACAGAATCCCAAGTACCATCCGACCAGCGCTATGCCGCCTTTCGCCATCGGCCGTTCCTGAGCTACTGGGCGGCGCGCTTCCTTTCGACATTCTCCACCCAGATCGTGTCGGTCGCCGTCGGCTGGCAGATCTACGATCTGACCCGCGACCCGTTCGACCTCGGCCTTGTCGGCATCGTCCAGTTCCTGCCTTCGCTGCTGCTGGTGCTGGTCACCGGCGACGTTGCCGATCGTTTCGGGCGCCGTCTGATCATGGCGCTGGCGGTGCTGGTCGAGGCGGGCTGCGCCTTGGCCCTGCTGCTGCTGACGCTACGCGGCCTCTCCGGGCCGATGCCGGTCTTCATCGTGCTCGCCATGTTCGGCATCGCGCGCGCCTTCTTCGGGCCGGCCTCCTCATCGCTGTTCGCCAATCTGGTGCCGCCCGAGGATTTCGCCAACGCCATCGCCTGGAACTCGTCCGCCTGGCAGACGGCAACCATCGTCGGGCCGGTCGCCGGCGGCCTGCTCTACGGGCTTTCAGCCGAAGCCGCCTACACCACCGCCGCCGTGCTGATGCTGGTTGCCGCCGTGCTGATCTTCACCATCCCGAAGCCTGCCCAGCGCAGCCGGACCGACAGGCCGACGGTACAGACCCTGTTCGCCGGCTTCGGCTATATCTGGAGCGAAAAGATCGTGCTCGGTGCGATTTCGCTCGATCTGTTTGCGGTGCTCCTGTCCGGCGCCTCGGCGCTGCTGCCGGTCTACGCGCGCGATATCCTCGAACTCGGCCCATGGGGGCTCGGCCTGTTGCGCTCGGCGCCCGGCGTCGGCGCCATCTGCGTCGCCATCTGGCTGGCCGGACACCCGATCCGCAACCATGCCGGCCTTGTCATGCTCGGCTTCGTCGCGCTGTTCGGCGCGTTCACGGTTCTGTTCGGCCTCTCGACCATCGCCTGGCTGTCGATTGCGGCCCTTGCGCTGCTCGGCGCCACCGACATGTTCAGCGTCTATATCCGCGAGACGCTGATCCAGCTGTGGACGCCGGACGACGTTCGCGGCCGCGTCAACGCTGTCAACCAGGTTTTTGTCGGCGCTTCCAATGAGCTCGGCGAATTCCGCGCCGGTACGATGGCGGCGTTGATCGGCACGGTTCCGGCCGTGGTGGTCGGGGGTGTCGGGGCGATCGCTGTTGCCGGCCTATGGGCGGTGCTGTTCCCGCAGCTGCGCAAGGTGCGTCATCTCAGGGGGCGAAACTGATTACCGCAGCGCCGGCTTGCCGAAAATCATCGGCAGGAACTCGCCGAGCCAGCGCTTGAGGTGCATGTCCCAGATCAGCCGGCCGCCGAGATGGTCGCGGCCGGGCTGCGCGCCGGGCAGTTCGAAGCGGTGCGCGCCGCGCACCACCCAGCGCTGCATCATCGCCCGGGTCAATTCGCCATGGAACTGGATGCCCCAGGCATTGTCGCCATAGCGGAAGGCCTGGTTGGGATAGGTTTCGGCCGTCGCTAATAGCGTCGCGTCCTTCGGCAGCGAAAACCCTTCGCGATGGAACTGATAGACCATCTCCGGCCAATACATCAGCCTGCTGCCCGCTTCGGTCGCCTTCAGCGGATACCAGCCGATTTCGACGAGGCCCTCGCCATGGCCCTCGACCCTGCCGCCGAGATGCTTGACCAGCATTTGCGCGCCGAGGCAGATGCCAAGCAGCGGCCGGTTCTCGTTGAGCGGAATTTTGAGCCAGTCGGTCTCGCGGCGGACGAACTCGTCGCCGTCATTGGCGCTCATCGGCCCGCCGAACACCACGGCGCCGGCATGGCCATCCAGCGTCTGCGGCAAGGCCTCGCCGAGCGGCGGTCGGCGGATGTCGAGATCGAAGCCTTCCTCGATAAGCATATGGCCGACCCGTCCGGGGCTCGAATGCTCCTGATGCAGCACGATCAGGATCTTTGGTCTCGGACTTGGCTTGGGCGGCATTGGAAGGCGGGATCCTGTCTATTCGTCGCTTGAGGTTCCGGCAGCACCAGGAACCGCGGCGGCCGCCTTGAGGCGCGCCTCGACACGGTCGCGACGTTCGACGCCGATCAGCTCGGCGACCCGCCACACGGTATTGTCCTCGAGCTCGTGCAGCTCGCCATCGGCATAGACGATCTCCCACATCAGGCCGATGAAGGCCTTTCGCGCCTCGGCGTCGAGATGGCGCTTGAGCACGCTGGTGAAAGCGTAGAGGTCGATCGCCTCATTGTCGGCCCGCTCGCCGGCAGCCGCCAACGCGTCGAGTTCGTCGCCGCTGATCGAGTAGCTTTCCGCCAGCACCTTCTTGAACCGTTCCCATTCGCTATCCTGGCGCACCCCGTCGGCGTTCATCACGTGGAAAAGCAGGGCGGACGCGGCAATGCGCGGATCGTCGGCGCTGGGGCTGGCGCCACCACCGGACGGCAGATCCCTTAGAAACGACAAAACGCGTTCGAACATCAAATCATTCCCAATAAGCCCGGGTCCACTCGACCCTGATCAGAATAAACGAAACCGGCGCGTCGATTTATCCGCTGCGTCGTCTGGATCGACGCCGGGGTCGTCGGGCAGCCGCGTCAGCTCCTGCGCCGGCTCGACTGCCTCGGCATCTTCCGGCACTTGGGCAAACGCCGCCGCGGTGATTGGTGTCACATGATCCTCGCCGGCACGGTCGTCCGTCTTTTCCTCGGTCGCTGTGCCCGGTGTCTCCGCCGTGTGCTCGATCGTCCCGGCTCTTTCCTGTACCGGCCCGGCTGGAGCCGCGATGGCCGGCACCGGCGCCTCCGGCGTATCCTCATGACCGTCGATCAACTGCCCGAGCCGCTCCATCGGCGCCCGCCATTCGAATGCATCGAGCCTGCCGGTGATCGGCGATACCGGAGCCCAGCGTTCGGAGACGACACCATCGGCAACCCAGGCCGGGTCGCGCGGCGCTCTCACCGCCTTCGACAGCAACTGCCGCACCTTGCCCTGGTCGCCGGTCTCGGCCTCCTCGATATCGGCCAGCAGCAGATAGGCGCCTTCGCGGCGATCCATGCGGATCGCGGCTTCCGCCTCCCGGCGGGCGGTTGAAAAATCCTGCGCATCCAGCGCGGCGCGCGCCACGGCAAGCGAGGACTCGGCATGGTTCTTCTTCAGCTCCTGCAGCTTCTTTGCCCGGTTCAGCCGGTCGAGCACGGCATCGCCCGGCCTGGCATGGGTGTAGAGCTCGGCGATCTCCGGATGCGGCTCGGCCTTCCACCCCGCCTCGAGGATTTTCGAGCCTTTGCGCACGTCGTTCTGCCTAAACAGCAATTTCGCCGCGACGACCGCCGCCGGTGCAAAATCCGGCCGCAGCCGGTTGGCTTCGAGCGCCGCCGCCCTTGCGGCATTGGCATCGCTGTCGATCAGCGCCTGCGCCTTGGCGGTCAGCAGCACGGCGCGGCGGCGGTTGGCGGCGTCACGCTCGATCTGCCGGGTCGACTTCTGGGCATCGACCAGTTTCAGCGCGCCATCCCAGTCGCCGCGTCCGGTCAGGTCTTCCAGCGTCGATTCGGCCGCCCAGGCCAGTTGCGGCGCTACCGCCGCGGCACGGCCGGCATAGTGGCGGGCTGCGTTGCGGTCGCCGAGCCGCTCGGCCTCGAGATAAAGCCCGCGCAGGCCGAGCAGCCGCATTTCGGGATCATCGAGCATGGTCTCGAACTTTTCGCGGGCGCCTTCATGGTCGCCTTCGAGCAGCGAGGCCTGCGCGTCGAGCAGCTGGATCAGTGGCTCCTGATCGGAGCGGATCAGCTTTGCCGCTTCCTTGGTCTTCTTGCGGGCGAGCGCGCCGTCACCGGCGCCGGCGGCGATCATCCCGGTCGACAGCGCCTGGTAGCCGCGGTCGCGGCGACGCACGCGGAAATAGCGCGAGATCGTATAGGGGCTGTTCCACAGCGCCTTGATCAGCCACCAGACGATCATCACCGCGGCAACCACGGCAACGACCGCCACCGCCGCGACCATCAGGCTGACCTGGTATTGATAGCCATTGAAGGTGACGAGCATTTCGCCCGGCCGGTCGGCCAGCCAGGCGAAGCCGAGCCCGAGCGCAAAGACGACGGCAAGGAAGGCGAGGATGCGGATCATCGGGTTCCTCACGCCTTCATCGCGCCGGCGATGAGCGAATCGATCTGCGTCTCGACCTCCATCCGCGCTTTCAACTTGCCGGCAAAGTCGGCGCCGGCGGCCTTGGCCGCCTCAGGCAGGGTTTCATATTCGCTGAGCGCCTTGGCGTAGTCGCCCTGGTTGACCGCGACCTCCATGCGAGCGACGGTTTCCGGGACGCCGGTGCCTTCGACGGCGCCGATCGGCCTGACCTTGACGAGCGATTCGGCGCTGGACAGCAGCTTCTGCAGGATGCCGGCATTCTGGTCGATGGGAGTTGCGGCAGCGACCATCGCGTTGGCGGCGCCGTCCGCTTCGGCGGCGATCTCGGAGCGCATCGGGACGCCCTTTTCGGCATAGGTGCGCAACGTCGCAATCTCGGGTGCATCGGGTGAGATCGCGGCAAAGGTTTCGAGCTCGGCGGCGAACGGTGCACCACGGTCGAGCGCTGCCTTGAGCGCCGAAGCGGCAATGGCCAGTGCGATCTTCGGCTGCGAAGCCTGTGCATCGACCTTGCTCGAGATCTGTGAAACCGACTGTTCCAGGGCCGCAAGCCGGCTGTCCTGCGCCTTTGTCGTCTCGCCGGCCGATTTCACCAGCGCATCGAGCGCGGCCAGCCTGTCGTTGAGCGGGCCGAGATCGACCGGCGCCGTACCGCCGGCTTTGCCGAGGGCCGCAACCGCCGTCTCGATCTCCCTTACCTTGTCGCCAAGTGCTGCCAGGCCGGCATTGTCGCCGGCACCGCCTTGCTCGACCGCCGACTTCAACGCCGCGACGTCCGCCCTGACCTGATCCAGCGCCGACGACAGCCCGTCCACCTTGGCCGATGCGTCATTGTTGGCGCCGGCCTGTCTGAGGTCCGCGACCTCGCGTTTCAGCGAAACGATCTCACCATTGACCGCGTCGAGCGACACGCCGCCCGACCCCGGCGCACCGAGCAGGCCGGCAAATTGCAGCCCGCCGGCCGCGGCGAGGGCGATGACGCCGCCGATAATACCGGCGGCGATGCCGTTGATGCCGCTTCGCTTCGACTGCGCTGCCATATGGTCGTCCCTCGTCTCAGCTGTCTTCTCACCGGAACCTGGGATCCTCGGTTCGTTGGCCCCGGTTCCGCTGGATGCATCTTCGAAACTGTAATCGGAAACCGCGGAGCGCCCGGCCGGCGCATCCGAACCGGCGGGATAAGGGGTTTCCGCTTCCGTGGCAGAATCGACGCCGGCGTCCGCCGGCTCTTGCGTGCCGGCCGGCGCGGCTGCGTCGGCATGTTCCCATGGCTCGAGATCGGTCTGGTCCGCATGCACCGGCTCTTCAGGTGGCTCCGGCTGCGAGGCGTTCGCCGCTTCCTCGGCCCGCGCCTCGTCGGTCTGCGAGGTCACGGCATCCTGTTTGTCGGCGACTCGCGAGACGGCGCCAGGCTCAAGCTCGATGGTCACCGGCTCACGGCGGCTCTTGGAATGCCGCATCTTCGGCGTCTTGACCATGCTCGGGCTCCGCAAAATTCGCTTCGGGATGGTTGAAAGGGTCTAGCACATCACCAAGCGGTGAAAAGGGGCGGCGTGATGACGCCACGGCTTGGAGTTCAGTTTTGGCAAAACGCCGCAGGGCCGAATCCGCGTTTCAAGCCAAGGCCCATGCTCGGCACACAAAAAACCCGCCTCGGCGGGCGGGTCGTTGGAGCCAATTGGCACCATAACCAAATTACTAGCATAGCTGCCGGCACAAAGCAAGAACAAAATGTGCCCGAGGGCAATCGCCTGCGTTTGGCGCCGCCCTTCAAGCACGGCACAGAGCCGCCGCTAATGCCATCAGCGCGGCGCCTGCAAAAGTCCCAGCAAGGCATCTTCGCTGGGCTCGAGCGCAATCCGTATCCTTTCGCCAGCGACATCGCCCAAGGCCGCGGCAATGCGTCCCGACAGCGCGAAACAGCGCGTGTCCTGAAAAAGGCTACGCAGCGCCGGCCGGCTAGCCAGGGCCTGCATCGCTTTTGCCGCCTTGGCCGAATAGAGCAGCACCGCCTCGACCGGCCGGGCGGACAGGCGCGCAAGAACGGCCTCGTCGGAGTAATCCAGGACAACGGTGTCGTAGGTCTCGACGGCGCGGACCTGAACGCCCGACGCCAACAGCCCTTCCTCGAAGCCGGGAAATCGCACCCGCCCGCAGAGATAGACGATCGTCTGCCCCGCGTAAGCGCCAGCAAGCGCATCGGCCAGCGCCTCGGCATTGCCCGGGCCTTCGCTGACCGACAGAAACCCGGCAGCGCGGGCGGCTTCCGCCGTCTTCCTGCCGACGGCGTGGCACGGCAAGCCGGCGAACGCCGCGATGACCTCTTTCGGCGCATGGCGAACGGCATTGGCGCTGGTGACCGCGACCGCCGCGGCGTCAGCGAGCGCGCCGGCATCGACCGGCAGCGTCACGGTTCCGGTCAATGGCAGCAGGATCGGCTGAAAGCCGGCATCCGCAAGCCGGCGCCCCGTGCGCGACGCGCCCGGTTCGGGCCTCGTCACAAGGACGCGGAGCATGTCAGGTCCAGCCATCGAAGAATGTTTCGCCGGCCTTGGCCCGAACGGTCGCCGCGGCGTCCGCGCCAATGCGCGCCGCCTCCTGCGCCGGCCCTTGCAGCCTGACTTCATGCGACTGCGTGCCATCGGGCGAGATGATCAGCCCGGCAAAGGAAACCGTTCCGCCCGATATCGTCGCATGTCCGGCGATCGGCGTGCGGCAGGACCCGTCGAGCGCCGCCAGGAAGGCGCGCTCGCAGGCCAGCGCCTCGCCGGTCGGCCCGTCGTGGATCGCTGCCAGCATCTGTTCCACGTCGCGGTCTCCGATGCGGCTTTCGATGCAGATCGCGCCTTGCCCCGGCGCCGGCGGAAAGACCTCGAGCGGCATCAGGTCGGTGACGACGTCTTCGAGCCCGAGCCGCTTCAGCCCGGCATAGGCGAGGATTGTGCCATCGGCGATGCCGTCGTCGAGCTTGCGCAGCCGCGTCTGCACATTGCCGCGAAACATCACCACCTCGATGTCCGGCCGCATCCGCCGGATCAGCGCCTGGCGCCGCAGCGACGACGAACCGACCCTGGCGCCTTGCGGCAGGCCGGCAATCGTTCGCGCCGCCTTGCCGATGAAGGCATCGCGCGCGTCCTCGCGCGGCAGGAACGCGGACAGTTCGAGCCCCTCGGGCAACAGCGTCGGCATGTCCTTCGACGAATGCACGGCGATGTCGATGCGGCGCGCCAGCAGCGCCTCCTCGATCTCCTTGGTGAACAGGCCCTTGCCGCCGGCTTCCGACAGCGGCCGGTCCTGGATGCGGTCGCCGGTGGTCGAGATGACGACCACCTCGAAAGCTTCCGCCGGCATGCCGTGCGCCGCCATCAGCCGCGCCTGCGTTTCATGCGCCTGCGCCAGCGCCAGCGGGCTGCCGCGTGTTCCGATTCTCAAGGTTGTTTGCATGACGCGTCGTCCGTGATAACCCCCGGCAGGTTTTCGGGCTTTCTCCTATCGGGGAAAGGCCGGTTGCACAATCATCGAGGACAGCGACGAATTGATCCGCGTTCTGGGCATCGAGACGAGTTGCGACGAGACCGCCGCCAGCGTGGTGGCGCTGGACGGTCGCAGCACGCCGCAAATCCTGTCGAACATCGTGCTCAGCCAGATCGAGGAGCATGCTGCTTTCGGCGGCGTCGTGCCGGAGATCGCCGCGCGCGCCCATGTCGAGGCGCTCGACGGCATCATCGAGGCAGCGCTGGCCGATTCCGGCGTCGAGCTCGCCGACATCGATGCGATTGCCGCCACCGCCGGCCCCGGTCTTGTCGGCGGGCTGATCGTCGGCCTGATGACGGCCAAAGCAATCGCCGCGGCAGCAAAAAAACCGCTGATCGCCATCAACCATCTCGAAGGCCACGCGCTGACGGCCAGGCTGACCGACGGGCTCGACTTTCCCTACCTCTTGCTGCTGGTCTCCGGCGGCCATACCCAGATCGTCGCCGTGCGCGGCGTCGGCGACTACCAGCGCTGGGCGACGACGATCGACGACGCGCTTGGCGAAGCCTTCGACAAGACGGCCAAGATGCTCGGCCTGCCCTATCCGGGCGGACCGAATGTCGAGAAGGCGGCGGCAACCGGTGACGCGACGCGTTTCGCCTTTCCGCGCCCGATGAAGGGCTCCGTGCAGCCCGATTTTTCCTTCTCCGGCCTCAAGACCGCGGTGCGCCAGGCGGCAACCGCGATTGCCCCGCTGAGCGACCAGGATGTCGCCGATATCTGCGCCTCGTTCCAGGCGGCGGTCGCGGATGCGCTGGGCGACCGTGTTGCGCGGGCGCTGACCCGGTTCCGTCAGCAATTCCCGGACAAGGCCGAGCCTGCATTGGTTGTCGCCGGCGGCGTCGCCGCCAATCGGACCATCAAGGCGACATTGCAGGGCCTGTGCGAGCAGGCCGGGTTCAGCTTCGTCGCGCCGCCGCTCAACCTCTGCACCGACAATGCGGCGATGATCGCCTGGGCCGGCATCGAGCGCTTGCGCGCCGGCATATCAGGTGAAAACGCCGCCGATTTCGTGCCGCGCTCGCGCTGGCCGCTGGACAGCGTCTCGGCCCCGATGGTCGGCTCGGGCCGGCGTGGGGCCAAGGCATGACCGGCAGCGAGCACAAGGCGCCAAGCGGCTGGCGCGTCGCCGTGCTCGGCGGCGGCGCCTGGGGCACGGCGCTGGCGCTGGCCACGCTGCGCGCCGGTCATTTCGTCCGCCTCTATGCGCGCGACCCGGAGACCGTCGCGGCGGTCGACCGTGGCGAAAATCCGCGCTATCTGCCGGGCATTGCGCTCGATCCCGGCATCGTGGCGACGAGCGACATCGAGGCGGCGCTCGACGGTGCCGACTGCGTTCTGGCGGTAGCGCCGGCGCAATCGTTGCGGATTATGCTGACGGCCGCGTCCAGCCATATGCCGAAAGGCGTCCCGCTGGTCCTCTGCGCCAAGGGCATCGAGCGCGACACCGGCGCGCTGCTGTCGTCCATCACCGAGGAAATACTGCCGGCAAATCCGGTCGCCGCTTTGTCCGGCCCAAGCTTTGCCACCGACGTCGCCAGGGGCCTGCCGACGGCCGTCGTGGTCGCCGCCCGCGACGAGGCTCTGGCCACCGACCTTGCCGCCCGCTTTTCGGCGGAAAATCTGCGCTGTTATTCGAGCGACGACCTGATCGGCGTCGAGATCGGCGGCGCGCTGAAGAACGTCTTTGCAATTGCCGCGGGTGCCGTCACCGGCGCCGGGCTCGGTGCCAGCGCCCAGGCGGCGATGGTGACGCGCGGCTTCGTCGAATTGCGCCGCATCGGCGCCGCCTTTGGCGCCAGGCCGGAGACGTTGATGGGGCTTTCCGGCCTCGGCGACCTGCTGCTCACCTGCTCGTCCGCGCAGTCGCGCAATTTCGCCTATGGGCTGGCGCTGGGGCAAGGCAAGCCGCTTGTCGGCTTGCCTTTGGCCGAAGGCGTGCCGACGGCGGCAATCGCCGCCCGCATCGCCGGCGAGCGCCAGATCGACGCGCCGATCATCGCCGCCGTCGCCGCCATACTGGACGGCACCATAACTATAGACCAGGCTGTGTCGGCGTTGATGACAAGGCCACTCAAGACCGAAACCGACATGTAATCGCGAACGATTGCGGAGATGGAAAGATGCTGTTTGCGTTGATTTGCAAGGACAAGCCAGGAAGCCTGCAGGTGCGGCTCGACACGCGGCCCGAGCACATTGCCTTTCTGGAAGGGCTGAACGGCGACAAGAAACTGGGTTTCGCCGGCCCTTTCCTCGACGCCGACGGCAAGCCGGACGGCAGCCTCGTCGTTGTCGAGGCGCCCGATCTGGCGGCGGCAAAAGCGCTGTCGGCGGCGGATCCCTATACCAAGGCGGGGCTGTTCGAAAGCGTCGAAATCCGGCAATGGAACTGGAGCTTCAACAAACCTGTGAGTGAATGATCGTTCGTTCGCCCTGCCCCTCATCCGCCTGCCGGCACCTTCTCCCCGTGAAGAACGGGGAGAAGGGAGAAGCTCCAGCGCTGGCGACCCCTCTCCCCGTCCTTACGGGGAGCGGGTAAGGGTGAGGGGCAGCGCCAACGCTGGATAGCGACAAACCGACAACGGCAACGGGACAACTGAGATGAACTACTGGCTGTTCAAATCCGAACCTTCGGTCTTCTCCTTCGAGGACCTCAAGGCCAAGGGCAAGGCCGGCACGCAGTGGGACGGCGTGCGCAATTATGCGGCGCGCAACAACATGAAGGCGATGCAGATCGGCGATCTCGGCTTCTTCTACCATTCCAATGACGGGCTGGACATCGTCGGCATCGCCGAAGTCTGCGCTCTGGCCCATCAGGACAGCACCACCGACGATCCCCGCTGGGAGTGCGTCGACATCCGCGCCTTCAAGGCCATGCCGAAGCCGGTGACGCTGGAGCAGGCCAAGGCCAATCCAAAGCTGGCCGACATGGCGCTGGTGCGGCTCGGGCGGCTGTCTGTGCAGCCGGTGACGCCGGCCGAATGGCAAGAGGTTTGCCGCATGGGCGGCCTGACGCCGGCGCCATGACGGCGCTGACGCCGGACAGCGCCAGGAAATTCATCCTCGACAACACGGCGCTGATGGCGCCGCCGCATGTGCCGGAGATCCGCCTGCACCTGGCCGACGAGGCGCACGAACTGTGGCAGCGGACCGAGGACGAGCTGACCGAAATCGGCCTGCCGCCACCCTTCTGGGCTTTTGCCTGGGCCGGCGGCCAAGGCCTTGCCCGCTACATCCTCGACAATCCGGCGGCGGTGCGCGGCAAGCGCGTGCTGGACTTCGCCTCCGGCTCCGGCCTTGTCGCCATTGCCGCGGTGAAGGCCGGAGCTGCCGAGGTGATCGCCGCCGATATCGACCCATTCTGCGCGACCGCGATCCGCCTCAATGCCGAGGCAAATGGGACCGAGATAAAATTCCTCATCGGTGACTGCATCGGCAGCGATGCCGGCTGGGACGTGGTGCTGGCCGGCGACGTCTTCTACGACAAAACTTTCGCCGACAGGCTGATGCCGTGGTTCGTCGCGCTGAAGGCGCGCGGTGCCGACATTCTCGTCGGCGATCCCGGCCGCTCCTATCTGCCGAAGACCGGGCTGGAGCCGCTTGCCGTCTACGAAGTGGCGGTGACCCGGGCGCTGGAGGCCGCCGAGGTCAAGCGCACCACCGTCTGGCGCCTTGCTTGACGGCATCGCCGAACAGGCGTTCCATCGCGCAATCGACCGGAGGGAACCATGGATTTTTCAGCAATCAATTGGCTGGCGGTAATCGTCGCCGCCGTCGTGGCGTGGTTGTTCGGCGCGGCCTGGTACATGGGCTTGAGCAAGCCGTGGCTGAAGGCCGCCAAGCTTGATCCGGCGACGATGAGCAAATCGATGCTGCCCTTCGTCGTCTCCTTCATCGCGGAGCTCGTCATGGCGCTGGTCATGTCGCTGATCATCGGCGCCGTAACCGGCGGCGAGCCGAGCCTGCTTGCCGGGGTGATCTTCGGCTTCGTTCTCTGGCTGGGGTTCGTCGCCACCACGCTTTCGGTCAACCATCGTTACGAAGGTTTCGGCTGGGATCTGACGCTCATCGATGTTGGTCACTGGCTCGGCGTGCTGCTTCTCATCGGCGCGGTGATCGGCTGGTTCGGCGCGGCGGCGGGCTGACCGTCAGCTCGGGGTCCTGGCGATTTCCTCGAGAAGCCAATCGCGAAAGGCGACGATGCGCGGATCATTCGCCGCGGTCTCCGGATAGACCAGGAAATAGGCGAATTCGGGCGCGACCTTGATGCCGAGTTCGAACGGCCGGATCAGCCTACCTTCCGAAAGGTCGTTTGCCACCATGGCGAAATCGGCGAGCGCGACCGCGTTGCCGTCGAGCGCGGCCTGGACGGCATCCGTCGAATTGCCGAACACGATGGTCCGGCTGTCGTCGAAATCGTCGACGCCCGCCGCCGCCATCCACATGCTCCAATTCGGCCAGGTGACGCCCTGGCGTGACCACTCGATATGGGCCAGCGTATGATGGAACAGGTCGCGCGGCTCCTTGAGCGGCGGCCCTGACCGCAGCAAGGCCGGGCTGCAGACGGGGATGATGACGTTTTCGAACAGCCGGTGCGAGCGAAGCCCCGGATATTTGCCGGTGCCGAAACGGATGCCGAGATCGACGTCGTCGCGATCGAAGTCGCGCACCTCGTAACTGATGTCGAAACGCAGCTCGATTGCCGGATGCTGCTTGCGAAAATCGTCGACGCGCCGCATCAGCCACTTCGTCGCGAATTGCGCATCGAGGGTGACCTTCAGCAGCGCCGATCCGCGCGCCGTCTTCTGCGCCCGTGAGACGGCCCGGCCAAGCAGGTCGAGCGCATCGGTCGAAGCTTCGAACAGCACCGCGCCCGCCTCGGTCAGCCGGATCGTGCGGCTGGTGCGTGTGAACAGCACGATGCCGAGCTGATCCTCGATTTCCTTGATCTGATGGCTGACCGCTGCCGGCGTCAGGCCGAGCTCGTCGGCGGCGCGGGTGAAATTGAGGTGCCGCGCCGCTGCCTCCAGCGTCCGCAGCGCACGGGTTCCAGGCAGCAGGCGCGCCATCAGTGCCAGACGAGGAGGGTTCGGTCGAGGGTTCGGTCGAGCATTCCAATCATCAAACAGAACTTGAAGATGCAGAAAAAACTACTCGTTTCCCGTTTGAATTTCAATCCGCCATGATCTGAGCATCGAAGAAACATCAAACCGGATTTGATGTCCGGAGAAGCGGATTGCACCATGTCTGACATCGCCTTGCGCTCGGTAACCCTCCGCCCGGCCTGGCTGCGCGCCGTGCTTGACTGGCTTCGGCACGCAAAAATCGCGGTCAATCTTCCCTACCAAAATGTCGAGGATCTCTCCGATCGCCAGCTTCGCGACATCGGCGGCGAACGCAAGGACATCGCACGCGCCATGGACCGCGAACTCGGCCGGCTCGGCCTTCTCGACATCGGGTGGCAAAGGAGTAGGGGAGTAGGGGAGTAGGGGAGTAGGGGAGTAGGGGAGTAGGGGAGTAGGAAAGCTAAGCGGCGCGCCCGCCCCTGTCTCTACTCTTACTGCCCTACTCCCCTATTCCCCTATTCCCTCACCTCACCACCCTTACCACCGTCCGCTCTGACAGCAGCGGCAGCAGCCGCGCCATGGTGCGGGCGGTTACCGCGACGCAGCCTTGCGTCGGCGTGAAGCCGGGGCGCGCCAGGTGGAAGAAGATGGCGCTGCCGCGCCCGCGCCGGCGCGGCACAATGTTCCAGTCCAGCACCAGGCAGGCGTCATAGAGATCGTCGGTGCGCAGCATCCGCTCATGGCTGGCGCCATAGGGGATTTTGACCGGGCGGTTGTAGTTGCGGTCCCCAGGCACTTCGCACCAGCCGAGGTCGCGGCCGATCGGCGTCATCGCCAGCCGCGTCCGGCGGCCGCCGGCAAAACGGTCGCCGCGAAAATATCCCGACAATATCCGCATCGAGGCAAGCGGCGTGGCGCCGTCGCCCTCGCGCTTGCCGGCCGAGATGCCGCCATGCCCCAGCGCACATGGAAACACCAGTTTGCCGGCCTGCAGAAAGCCCTGGCTGGGTTGGCCGGGGCGCGCGCGCACGGTGAGCACGGTGAGCCCTTTCGGCAAAATTGCACCGACTGCATTGCGATCGTGTTTTTTCTTGTATGATCGTGCCACGGAACAAATCACTGTGAACGGCTGTTGTGCCGGTCAGCTTCCGCATAAACAGGCAGCGGTCAACTGAAATCTCTTTTCAAAACAACGGATTGATCCATGACTTCACGCACCATTCTGATCGTCGACGACGATGACGACCTGCGCGGCACCCTTGTCGAGCAATTGTCGCTTTATGAGGAATTCGATGTCCTGCAGGAAGCGACCGCCGCCAAAGGCGTCGCCACGGCGCGTGGCGGGCTCATCGACCTGCTCATCATGGATGTCGGCCTGCCCGACATGGATGGCCGCGAGGCGGTAAAGATATTGCGCAAGGGCGGCTACAAGGCGCCGATCATCATGCTGACCGGCCATGATACCGATTCCGACACCATCCTTGGCCTCGAGGCCGGCGCCAACGACTATGTGACGAAGCCGTTCCGTTTTGCCGTGCTGCTGGCCCGCATCCGCGCGCAGTTGCGCCAGCACGAACAGAGCGAGGACGCCACTTTCTCGGTCGGCCCCTACACGTTCAAGCCCAGCCAGAAGCTTCTGATCGACCCGCGCGGCGCCAAGGTGCGATTGACCGAAAAGGAAGCCTCGATCATCAAATATCTCTACCGTGCCGACCAGAAGGTGGTGACCCGCGACGTGCTGCTGGAGGAAGTCTGGGGCTACAATTCCGGCGTCACCACGCATACGCTCGAAACTCACGTCTACCGGCTGCGCCAGAAGATCGAGCGCGATCCTTCCAACGCGGAAATTCTCGTGACAGAAAGCGGCGGCTACAAGCTGGTTCCTTAAACATTTCATTATTCAAATAAGCGATCCGGGCGGGGCGCTTTTCGGGTACGGTCCTGAGGCTGGAGGTGGTTTTGGATCGGCCTCGTAGGGGAGGAGTCGGACTGACGGTTCGGGGACATAGCTAGATGGCGCTGGATGACGACATCCGCATCCTGTCCACCGTGAGGCTCTTCGAGGGCTTTACGCAGGAACAGCTGCGTCTGCTCGCCTTCGGCGCCGAAACCACCATGTTGAAAGCCGACCACAAGCTTTACCGCGAGGACGACGAGGCTGATTCGGCCTACATCGTGGTCAGCGGCCGCATCGTCCTCTACCGCGAGCACGACGGCGAGCGCATCCCGATCGGCACCGTCGGCCCCGGCACCATGCTCAGCGAACTGGCGCTGATCGCCGACACCAACCGGCTGACCAGCGCCTCCGCCGAAATCGATTCGGAAGTGCTGCGGCTCAGCCGCAAGATGTTCCGCCGCATCCTCGAGGAATACCCGGAACTGGCGGTTCACCTGCACCAGCGCATTTTGGAGGATTTCCAGGCGATGATTCGCCGCATCGAGGAACTTGGGCCGCGTTTTGCCGGCTAATATAGCGCCTCTGGCCTAACCAGATCGACTTCGGAACTGCGAGGGCTCAGGGCCGGTGCGTTGCGGAAACAAGCTCGGCCTTGCGCCGTGCCGTCTCCAGTCCGAGCGCAATGAAGCGGCGCGCATGTTTGGCCAGCTCGATGTTGTCGGTCCACAGATTGCGCCAGATCGCGGTTTTCCGCGACAGGTTCGCGTCGACGATTTCCGAGGAGAAGGATTCGAAGCTGAGGTCGTCGCTGTAACCGATGGCGGTCAGCGCATCGAATATCGCGGCAAAATCGATATTGCCGGTGCCGAGGAAACCGCGATGGCTCTCGCCGATATGGACATAGCCGATCTTCCCGACCGCATTGCGAATGGCCAAGCCGACATCGGCCTCCTCGATGTTCATGTGGAAGCTGTCGAGATGCAGGAAGATATTGTCGGAGCCGCTGTCCGCGATGAAGGCCATGCCTTGCGCGGCGGTGTTGAGCAGATTGCTTTCGAAGCGGTTGACGATTTCGAGGTTGAGGGTGACGCCGGCTGATTTTGCCGTGTCCGCCACCTCGGCCAGCGTGCCGGCGCTGCGGTTCCACTGGTCACGCGTCGGCGCCTCGCTCTGCAAGCCGTGGCTGGTGCTGAGGATGCCGGCAACCTTCTGGCCGCCGAGATCGCGGGTCAGCGCGATCGTGCGTTCCAGGATTTCGACGCCGTGCGCGGCAATCGTTTTGTCGGCGCTCGAAATATCGCCGTCGGCCGGCAGTCCAATGCTGATCGCAACGCCGAGGCCGAGATCGGCGATCCGCTTGGCCAGGCCGTCAATGTCGACATTGGCGGGGTCGAGATAGGAGAATTCGATCAGGTCGAAGCCGGCTTCCCTGGTGTTGGCCAGCGTCCGCTCGAGGTCGCCCTGCGCCGAGCTCGCCGACCAGACGAATGAGTGGATTCCGATGCGCGACATGATCGTCTCCGGTTATTTCCAGCTGACCCAAGTCCAAAGCGGTTTTGGCAATCCGATGCTCGGACAAAAAGGTGCGGCCGGTCAAACCCGCCGCCCCCCGCGTTGGAGGCTTAGCGAGCCGCGGTCCAGCCCTTGTAATCCTTCAAATTGTCGGCCGTGATCAGCTTCGGGTCGAGCAGCACCGTCGGCTCGGCCGGCTTCTTGCCGGCAAGCAGGTCAGCCGCCATCGTCAGCGACTGGCCGGCCATCACATAGGGATCCTGCGAGGCCGAGGCCTTGATCATCGACGTGCCGGAGGCGAGTTCCTTCTCGATATCGGGTGCACCGTCGACCGCGGTGAAGATGAACTCCGAGCGGTTGAGCTGCTTGGCCGCAAGCTGGGCGCCGATCGCCGTCGGATCGTTGATCGCGAAGACCGCGTCGATCTTGTCGAAACGCGTCAGCAGCGACTGGAACACTTTCAGGCCGCCGTCACGCGAGCCTTCGGCGTTCTGGTCGTCGGAAAGGATCTTGATGTCGGGGTGCTTTGCCAGCACGTCCTTGCAGCCCTTGACCCGCTCCAGGATCGACGACGAGGCCGGGCCATTGAGGATGACATAGTCGCCCTTGCCGCCGGTATTATCGACCAGATACTGGCAGGCCTCTTCGCCGGCCTTGACGTTGTTGGTCATCACGGTGACGTCGGCGCCGGGCGCCGAAACGTCGAAAGCGGCAACGACAATGCCGGCCGCCTGCGCCTTCTTCACCGCCGGCGCGATCGCCTTGGCATCGACTGCGTTGAGCATGATGACGTCGACACCGGCAGCGATGAAGGAATCGACCTGCGATACCTGCTTGTTGAGATCGTAGTCGGCCGATACCGAGGTCACCTGCACATTCGGGTTGATCTTCTTGGCCGCGTCCTCGATGCCCTTGATGGTGGCGACGAAGAACGGGTTGCCGAGCAGTCCGACCGAGATGCCGACTTTGTTCAGATCCTTTGCCGATGCCGGCGCGATGACGGCGGCCGCAAGGGCGACGCCGCAGAGCAGTTTAGCGATGGTCTTCATTGTTTTATTTTCCTCCTGATGCCCCGCGCCTCTCACGGTGCGTTACACATGAAACCGGCTCGTTGGATGCCGGCGACTAAGGGCCATCACGTTCTTGCTCCTGCCTGGAGCCGGTAACGGTCGAGGGCGACCGCCACGATGATGACCAATCCCTTGATGATGTACTGCCAGATGTCCGAAACACCGGCGAGGATGAGCCCGTTGGACAGCACGGCGATGATCAGGCCGCCGATCAGCGTGCCCCAGATCGAGCCGACACCGCCGACGAAACTGGTGCCGCCGAGGATGACTGCGGCAATGGCGTCGAGTTCGTAGGACTGGCCGAGCTGAAGCCCGTTGGCGGCATAGAGCCGGGCCGCCGACATGGCGCCGCCAAGGCCGGCCAGAAGGCCGGAAACGCCGTAGACGAAGAGCAGCACCAGCGGCACCTTGATGCCGGTCAGCCTGGCGGCCTCGGCGTTGCC
This sequence comes from Mesorhizobium sp. M0664, assembly GCF_040320565.1. Classification (NCBI taxonomy): domain Bacteria; kingdom Pseudomonadati; phylum Pseudomonadota; class Alphaproteobacteria; order Hyphomicrobiales; family Phyllobacteriaceae; genus Mesorhizobium; species Mesorhizobium sp. M0664. Next base: position 102,738 of record NZ_JAMYPW010000011.1, on the reverse strand, counting down.
GCCGACGGCGTAGATCCAGGTGCCGAGCACGGTGCGCTTGAGCACCAGCCAGGACAGGACGACGACCGCCAGCGCGATGATTACCAGCCACGGAATGCCGAACAGCGAACCGTTGCCGATGAAGTCGAACGGCAGGTCCGCGTTGAACACCGTCGTGTCCTGGCCGAGCAGGCGGGCGACGCCGCGCACGGCGGTCAGCGATCCCAGCGTGACGATGAAGGGCGGCAGCTTGATATAGGCGATCAGCAGCCCGTTGATGACGCCGAAACCGAGCCCGACGAGAATGGCCGCGGGCACCCCCAGCAGTCCCCAATCGGGCACCAGCGACACCATCACTGCCACCATCGCCGAGGCGGCAAGGATCGAGCCGACGGACAGGTCGATGCCGCCGGTCAGGATGACGAAGGTCATGCCGGCGGCCAGCACGATGTTGATCGACGATTGCTGCATGACGATCAGCAGATTGGTCTGGGTGAAAAAGCGCGGATTGATGAACTGGAAGCCGACCGCCAGCAGGATCAGGATCGGCAGCATGCCGAGTGCGGCAATGGCGGTACGCCACCTCGTACTCCTGCCGACCGCCCGGTCGTCCGCTTTCATCGTGTCGGCCACCTTGTCGGTCATCGCTGAGCCGCTCCCGTTGCAAGTTCCATGATCGCTTCCTGCCGCAGCGGCTCGCCCTCCGACGCCGTCACCTCGCCGGCAATGGTGCCGTCGCGCATCACCAGCACGCGGTCGGCGATGCCGATCACCTCCGGCAGTTCGCTGGAGATCATCAGGATGGCGATGCCTTTCTTGGCCAGGTTGTCGATCAGCCGATAGATTTCCGACTTGGCCCCGACATCGACGCCGCGGGTCGGCTCATCGAGGATGACGACCTGCGGCTCGGTTTCCAGCAGGCGGGCGAGCAGCACCTTCTGCTGGTTGCCGCCCGACAGCGAGCCGGCATTGGCCTGCACCGAGTTGGTGCGGATGGAGAGGTCTGACACCGCCTTGGCGGCGCGCTTTTCGGCAGCCGTGAAGTCGCGCAAACCGCCGGCCTTCGCGTCCTTTGCCAGCACGCCCATGCTGATATTGTCGGAGATCGACATGTCGAGAAACAGGCCAAGTTGCTTGCGGTCCTCGGTCAGGTAGGCAATGCCGGCATCGAGCGCCTCGCTCGGCGAACCGATGGATATCGGTTTGCCGCCGAGCTCCAGCGTGCCTGATGTGTGCCTGTCGGCGCCGAAGATCAGCCGTGCCAGTTCGGTGCGGCCCGAGCCGACCAGGCCGGCCAGTGCCAGCACCTCGCCCTTGTGGAGGTCGAAGGAACAATTGTTTATGAGATTGCCGCCCGACATGCCGCGCACCGACAGCGCGATGGCGCGCTTGCTGTCCGGCGGACGGTGATCCTTCTTGTAGAACGTCGACAGATCGCGCCCGACCATCATCGATACCAGGCGCGAGGCGTTCAGGTCGGCGCGGTCGAGCGTGCCGACATAGCCGCTGTCGCGTAGCACGCTGACGCGGTCGGCGAGCTGGTAGACCTCTTCCATGCGGTGGCTGATGTAGATGATGGCGATGCCTTGCGACTTCAGCGTCGCAATCACCTCGAACAGCCGGTCGGTCTCACGCGAGGTCAGCGACGTGGTCGGCTCGTCCATGACGATGATGCGCGCATTGGTCGACAGCGCGCGGGCGATTTCCACCAGCTGTCGCTCGCCGAGCGACAGGCTTGCGACCGGAGTGCGCGCCGAGAAGGTCACGCCGAGCCGCGCGATGATCTCGCTGGCGCGCCGATTGCACTGCTCGCGGTCGACAACGCCGAACCGTCGCGGCTCGTTGCCGAGAAAAATGTTCTGCGCTACCGACAGATTAGGCGCCAGCGACAGCTCCTGATAGATGACCGCAATGCCGGCGGCGCGCGCCTTGATCGGGTCGCCCGTCGCGGCCGGCACGCCGTCGATCAGGATTTCGCCGCCGGGGTCCGGCCGGTAGGCGCCGGACAGCACCTTCATCAGCGTCGACTTGCCGGCACCGTTTTCGCCCATCAGCGCGTGCAGCTCGCCGGCGTGAACGGTCAGCGACACATCGTGCAAGGCGCGGATCGCAGCGAACGTCTTGGAGATGTGGCGCATCTCCAGCACCGGCTGGCGCACCGTCTCGATCCGGGCGGCGGCGCTCATCGCGCACCTCCTGCAGCTGCGCTGGCCACAGCCCGGTCGGCGGCAAGGCCGCGCCAGTCGTTGCGATAGCCGGCAAGGCCGCTGAAACTTGCCGCATGCACCGCCTCCGGCGCTTCGGTGGCAAACTCGCGTCCGACGCTTTCGAAGGCAAGTGCGGCAGCACCGGTGGCGCTGCCCTCCAGCGTTGCGCCCTGCAGGAAAGCCTGCCCGGGCCGCAACTGCGCCAGCAACGCGGCAAGCAGCCCGCCATTGTTCAGGCCGCCGTCGACGATCACTGTGTTGTCCGAATGGATCAACTCGAGGCACAGATCGACCATCAGCGCGACATAGAGCAGCGCCATGGCCGCGCGTTCCTCGGCATTGGGCGTACGCCCGACCAGTTCGCCGCGGCGGTGCGGCATCGGGCCGCCGGGCGCGAAGCTCGGCAGCGCCATAATGCCGGCGTCGATCACCCGTTGTATCGATGACGGCGCGATTGCGCCCTGCCAGCCAGCGCTGATCGTGGCGAATTCGCGCCCACCCATGAAGCGGACGGTTGGCACCGGGCCGCCATCGACATCGACATTGACCAGCATGTCGCGCTCGCCGTCGAGTGCGTCGAGCGGGCAGTCGGGATTGAGCACGACCACCCAGGTGCCGGTCGAGACCACGGTCACCGGCCCGAGCTGCTGCCGGCGGTAGGCATGGAGCGCGGCATTGCTGTCGTGGACGCCATTATGGATGGCGACTGGCTTCGCGGCCTGGCCGAAGCGCTGCTCGCCGATCACCGCGCCGGCGCGCTCGAAGGCGGGCATCTGGCCGCGCCAGCCCTCGGCATCGACCAGCGAGCTGAAATCGCGTTTGCGCGGCGCCCATAAATGCGAGTGGCAGCCAAGATACGACACTTCCGATACCGGCCGGCCGCCAAACCGCCAGCTCCAATATTGGGGATAGCCGAGGATCGATTTCGCTGCGGCGAAGGCACCGGGCTCCACCTCCTTCAGCCACAACATGTGGCGGCCGTAGTTGAAGCCAAGCGGCAGGCGCGGCGAAAAGGTCTCGGCAAAATCCGGAATGCGGCGGTCGATCTGCGCGGCGATTTCAGCTGGCGGTTCCTGCTCGTAATCGAGGATCGGATGCGTCAGCACGGCTTCGTCGACCAACGCGAAGGTGCAGCCATGGCCGGATACCATCAGCCCTTCCACGCCATGCATGTCGACTGCATTATCGATGGCGCGAGCCGCCCAGTCGTGCAGCGCTGGCTCGTCGAGCACGCTGAAGCCGCCTTTTCGGATCCAGCTCGGCTGGCTGCGGCGCTCGTCGAGTATCTGTCCGTCCTGGCCGAAGACGAACAGCTTCGAATTGGTCTTGCCGAAATCGAGGACGGCGATGTTCACTGGGCGCCTCCCGAGGAAGCCGCGATCCGCACCATGACGCCGGCATCTTCGAGCATGCGGGCATCTGTCTCGGACAGGCCGTCATCGGTGACCAGCGTGCCGATCCGCGACAGCGGCAGTGCCACATTGCGCGCGTGGATAGACAGTTTTCGGCTGTCGGCCAGCACGACGATCTGGTCGGCGCAGAGGCTGAGCTCGACGATCGAGCGGACCAGCAGCGGGTGCGATTCCAGAAGGCCTTCCTGGCCGATGCCTTGCGCGCCGAGAAAGAACTTCGAGGCGTAGAACGGCACCGTCTGCGTCAGCGAATGGATGATGCCCGGCTCGCGGTGCAGTTCGCCGCCGGCGACGGTGAGGCTGCAATGGCCGTGGTCGCTGAGATAGGCCGCGAGCGGCATCGAGTTGGTGTAGAGCCGGATGTTGCGGTCGGCGAGCTTGACGCCGAGATGGAAGCAGGTCGAACCGCCATGCACGATGACCGCGTCACCGTCGCGCACCATGGTGGCGGCGAGAGCGGCGATCTGCCGCTTCGCCTCGACGGCGAGGTCGCGGTTCTCGTCATAGGGCCTGGCATAGGCGACGCCGGCTTGCGAAGCGCCATCGAGCGCCGAGATGCCGCCATAGACCTTGCGCGCTTCGCCGGCCTCGTCGATCTTGTCGATGTCGCGCCGCACCGTCGCCGCCGATACGCCAAGCCGCTCCTGCAGCTCGCGCACCGATGCGAAAGGCCGGTCCCGCAAAAGCTCGACAATCTGACGCTGGCGGCCGGAGTCGCTCAACCCTTACCTCCCAATGCGCTTGCCTCCCAAGCATTTTGCACGGCATTGCCGTTTTGCATGGCAATTGGTGCAACTTACTCAACGGCCCTCGGATTGCAAGCCTGATTTGACGCGATAACATCACTGTTGACGTAACTTGCTCGCATCTGCGATACCAGCATGGGTCTTCGTCCCGGCACCGGGACGTCCAAAGCCGTGGCCACGCGGCCGGATTGTAGAGGAATTTCGATGACGATCAGTGCGGATGCGCAGGAACTGGCAGCGCTGCGGTCGCTTTCGGCCGCTATCGGCAGCGACGCGCATCTGACCCAGGCCGCCGGCGGCAACACCTCGCTGAAAGCCGGCGACACGCTCTGGATCAAGGCCTCCGGCACCTGGCTGAAGGACGCGCTCATCGCCGACATCATGGTGCCGGTCGGCATCCCGCCATTGCTCGACGCCATCGAACGGCGCGACCCGGCCGCCGAACAGCCGCAGGCCTTCACTGTCGACGCCCTCAGCGCGCGCGGCTTGCGCCCGTCGATCGAGACCACCGTGCATGCGCTGATGCCGCAGCGCATCGTTCTGCATGTTCACTGCGTCGAGACCATTTCGCTGGCCGTGCAGGCCGACTGCGAGGCCGAGGCCGCCAGGCGGCTCAACGGCCATCAATGGGCGTATATTCCCTATCGCCGGCCGGGACTGCCGCTCGCGCAGGGTATCGCCGAGCGCCTTCGGCCAGGCGTGGATATCCTGATCCTCGGCAATCACGGCCTGGTCGTTGCAGCCGAGACCGTCGCCGCGGCCGACATGCTGCTGCGGCGCGTGACACGACTGTTGGCGCGGCCGCCGCGCCAGGTGGCGGAACCGGACATCGCGGCATTGACGGCGCGCGCCGGCGACAGCGACTACAGATTGCCGGCGGACGTTGAGGCGCATGCGGTGGCGATCGACCCCGAAAGCTGCCGCATGGCTTTGGGTGGCAGCCTCTACCCCGACCACGTCATCTTTCTCGGCGAAGGCTCGGTCGTGGCGAGACCGGACGAGGGTGTGAAGCGCGTCATCGAGCGCTGCGGCGCCGCACCCGTGGCGATCCTGTTTCCTGGACTCGGCGTGTTGATGCGCGGCGACGCCGGCGCCGGTGCCGACGCCATGCAGCGCTGCCTTTCCGACGTGACGGCGCGGATCGATGTCTCGGCGAAGCTGAATTATCTGACAGCGGCGGAGAATGACGAGCTGATCAACTGGGACGCCGAAAAATATCGCCAGAAACTCAATGCCGGAGGCAGCTGACATGTCGCGTTCGTCTGGCCCGCTTGCCATCGGCATCGACATCGGCACATCCGGCGCGCGCGCCGTCGCCATGCGTCCGGACTTTTCCGTTGCCGCGCATTCCGCTATTGCCCTCGAGCGATTTGGGCCGAACGGCCGTGACCCCGCAATATGGTGGGAGGCGGTCGGCGCGACTTTGGCGGAACTGCTCAAATGTATCGATCGCGCGGCAGTGCGCTCGATCGCCGTCGACGGTACGTCGGGCACGCTGCTGCCGGTCGACGGCGCCGGGCGGCCGCTGGCCGAACCGCTGATGTACAACGACAAGGTCGCTGACGACACTATTCTGACAGCAATAGCCGGCGCGGCACCGGCAACGAGCGCTGCACTCGGGGCAACCTCCGGTCTCGCCAAGGCGCTGTCTTTCCAGCACCTGCCCGGCGTCGCCACTGTGCTGCACCAGGCAGACTGGATCGCCGGACAGTTTTCCGGCCATTTCGATGTCAGCGACGAGAACAACGCCCTGAAGACCGGCTACGACGTCGAGGCCCGGCGCTGGCCGGACTGGATCGCGGCGACCGGCGTGCGCATGGAATTCCTGCCCCGCGTCGTGCGGCCGGGCGATGTCACGGACACGCTCACCGCCAGCGCCGCGAAAATGTTCGGCCTGCCGCGCGACGTGGTCGTGGTCGCCGGCACGACCGATGGCTGTGCGTCGTTCCTGGCAACCGGCGCGACGGCGGCGGGCGACGGCGTCACTGTGCTCGGCTCGTCGCTGACCATCAAGATCCTCTTCGACCGGCCGATCTCGGCGCCGCAATTCGGCATCTACAGCCATCGGCTGGGTGACACCTACCTGGCGGGCGGCGCCTCGAACTCCGGCGGCAAGGTGCTGGCCCAGCATTTCCCCGTCGCCCGCATTGTCGAACTCAGCAAAAAAATCGACCCGGCGACGAAGACCGGCCTCGATTATTACCCGCTGCCGGCGCCGGGCGAACGCTTCCCCATAGCCGATCCGGCGCTGCCGCCGCGCCTCGAGCCGCGGCCCGCCGACGACGCCGACTATCTGAAAGCGATGTTCGAGGGTATTGCGGCGATCGAAGCGCTCGGCTATCGCCGGCTTGCCGAACTCGGCGCCCCCCGACTGACATCGGTCAGGAGCGTCGGCGGCGGTGCGGCCAATCCGGCCTGGACAGCGATCCGGCAGCGCAAGCTTGGCGTCGCTCTCGTGCCGGCTCTTTCGGAGGAGGCCGCTGCCGGCACGGCGCGGCTGGCGCTGATGGGCGCAAGCGCAGCGGGGCTTTTATGACGGCCAAGGCAATTCAACACCTCGACGGCATCGCCGCGCTGACCGACCGCTATCAGGTGTTCCTGCTCGACCAATTTGGTGTGCTGCACGACGGCACCAGCGCCTATCCAGGTGCTGTCGAAGCGTTGTCGGCACTCAAGCGCGCCGGCAAGACCATCGTACTGATCTCGAATTCCGGCAAGCGGGCGCAACCCAATGAGCACCGCCTGCTGAAGCTCGGCTTCGAACCGGGAAGCTGGGACCACTTTGTCTCCTCCGGCGAGGTGGCATGGCGCTCTTTCCACCAAATGGCAGCATCCGGAGCCCTGCGCCCGCAGACAAAATGCCTGCTGATCCGCCGCGACAATGACCGTTCGGCTGTCGACGGCCTGCCCTTCGTCCTGGCCAAGGACGGCGACGATGCCGAACTGGTGCTGATTTCCGCCAGCGAGGGCGATCGCTACGACCTCGACCATTATCGCCGGCTTCTTGGTCCGGCGGCGGCGCGGCGGGTGCCATGCTTCTGCACCAATCCCGACAAGATCATGCTGACTGCCGTCGGCCCTCGCTTCGGCGCCGGCCGGCTCGCCGATCTCTATGAGAGCCTCGGCGGCAGCGTGTCGCGCATTGGCAAGCCCAATCCGCAGATATTCGAGGCAGCGCTGGCACTGGCGGGCCACCCGGAGCGCGACAGCGTGGTCTGCGTCGGCGACAGCGTCGAGCACGACATCGCCGGCGGCAACGGCGTCGGTGTCGCGACGACGCTGGTCCTGTCGGGCATATTGGCGGGGGCGCCTGACCTGGAGGACGTTTTCGCCACGCTGAATGCCCGTCCCGACTACATCGCGGATAGCTTCAGGTTTCGCTGAGGCGAGACAAAGCTAATCCAGGTTGAAACGCCCGATCACCGGCACATGGTCCGAGGGCCGTTCCCAGCCGCGCGCCGGCCGCAGGATTTCATAGCCGGCAAAATGCGGCACCAGGTTTGGCGACGACCAGACATGGTCGAGGCGGCGGCCGCGATTTGAGGCCTGCCAATCCTGGGCGCGATAGCTCCACCAGGTGTAGAGTTTCTCCTCGTAAGGCACATTGAGCCGCATCAGGTCGATCCAGTCGCCGGCGAGCCGCATTGCCTCGAAGTTTTCTGTCTCGACCGGCGTATGGCTGACGACATTGAGGAGCTGCTTGTGCGACCAGACATCGTGCTCGAGCGGCGCGATGTTGAGGTCGCCGACCAGGATCGAGCCGGAGTGCTCGTCATGCTCGGCCCGCACGGCGTTCATCTCGGCAACGAAATCGAGCTTGTGCTTGAACTTGCGGTTGACGGCCGGGTCGGGCTCGTCGCCGCCGGCCGGAACGTAGAAATTGTGCAGCAGGATCGTTTTGCCGCCGGCGTTGACGGTGACCGACAGATGCCGGCTGTCGTCGATCTCGCAGAAGCGGCGCTTTTCGACCACCTCGATCGGCCGCCGCGCTATGGTGGCAACGCCGTGATAGCCCTTCTGGCCATGGAAGGCGATGTGCTCGTAGCCGAGCTTGCGGAACGCCTTCTCCGGAAACAATTCGTCCGGAACCTTGGTTTCCTGCAGGCAGAGCACGTCCGGCGCCTGCTCGACCAGCAGGCGCTCGACGATCGGCATGCGCAGCCGGACGGAGTTGATGTTCCAGGTAGCGACGGAAAACGGCATGTGGGGTTCCGGACAACGCAAGATCCGCCGGATGGCTCCGACGGAAGTCAATCGCGGAAACTACTGCCAGCCGCGCACCGCAAAAACAAGCCGCCCGCACCAACGCGGAAAAACCATCCCGCAGCAGTAGGAAGTTACCGCGTCTTGGTGTTCAGCTCGCGGTTCGCCGTATAGTCGATGGCGAAGGTGTCGGGGGCGAAGCTGACGCCCTCCTTGGTGTTGAAGATCATCACCGTCGTGTCCTTGCCTTGCGCATCGGTGATGGTCCACTGCCGCAATTCATAAGATTTCGGATCGAACATCATGGTGATCTTCGAATTGCCGAACACCGATTTGTCGGCAAGCTGGATGGTGGTGAGATCGTCCTCTTCCTTGACGCTTCTGACGCGCCCGCCCGACAGATCGATCTTGTCGTCGAGCAGCAGCTTCAGCGGCGTCTTCGACAGCGGATAGAGGTCGGACGTCCGCAGCTTCTTGTTGAGGATGACCACCGACTTGCCGTCGGAAATCACCCTGAAATTCGAGGCGCCGTCATAATTGAAGCGGATCTTGCCCGGCCGTTCCAGAAAGAACTTGCCGCCGGTCTGCTCGCCCTTGGGTCCGAACTGCACGAACTCGCCGCTCATCGATTTGACCGAGGAGAAATGATCGGCGATCTTCTGCGCCGTCGCCGGAACCGCTGCTTGCGCCGACGCCAGCAGCTGGAAGCCGGGCACGAGGTTGGCGGCCGCCGCACCGGCCAGGACCAGGCCGAGGCCGAGCACCTGCCGGCGGGTTGGGGCGAAATCCCTGCTTGGGGCGAGAGTTGCGTTTTTCATGCCGGTCACCATCATCTGATTGCTTGCTCGTTATATTGGTCTGGCCCCCCAGTTGGGCTTAAGTTTGGCGGCCGCACGGCGCCCGTCGTTGCAACGCGCCAAAAGGTTCAAAGTTGCCGGCGCGGACGCGCTCTAGAACTTGTCGTCCTCCGTCGGCACCAGGATTTCGCGTTTTCCGGCATGGTTGGCCGGGCCGACAATGCCTTCCTTCTCCATCTTCTCGATGATCGAGGCGGCGCGATTGTAGCCGATGCCGAGCCGGCGCTGGATGTAGCTGGTAGAGGCCTTGCCGTCGCGCAGCACCACCGCGACCGCCTGGTCGTAGGGATCGTCGGAATCCTCGAAATTACCGCCGTCGCCGCCGCCACTGCCTTTGCCCGTCGGCTCATCGTCATCCTTGTCGTCGTCCTCGGTGATGGCGTCGAGATATTCCGGCACGCCCTGCAATTTCAGATGCGCGACAATCTTCTCCACCTCGTCGTCGGAGACGAAGGGACCGTGCACGCGCTGGATGCGGCCGCCGCCGGCCATGTAGAGCATGTCGCCCATGCCGAGCAGCTGTTCGGCGCCCTGTTCGCCCAGGATGGTGCGGCTGTCGATCTTCGATGTCACCTGGAAGGAGATGCGGGTCGGGAAATTCGCCTTGATGGTGCCGGTGATGACGTCGACCGATGGCCGCTGCGTCGCCATGATGACATGGATGCCGGCGGCGCGCGCCATCTGCGCCAGGCGCTGCACCGCGCCTTCGATGTCCTTGCCGGCGACCATCATCAGATCGGCCATCTCGTCGATGATGACGACGATGTAGGGCATCGGCTCGAGGTCGAGGTTCTCCGTCTCGTAGATCGCCTCGCCGGTTTGGCGGTCGAAGCCGGTCTGCACGGTGCGCGAGATCCTTTCGCCCTTTTTCTCAGCCTGCTGCACGCGCGCGTTGAAGCCGTCGATGTTGCGGACGCCGACCTTGGACATCTTGCGGTAGCGGTCCTCCATCTCCCGCACGGTCCATTTCAGCGCCACCACCGCCTTCTTCGGATCGGTGACGACCGGCGTCAGAAGATGCGGAATGCCGTCATAGACCGAGAGCTCCAGCATCTTTGGATCGATCATGATCAGCCGGCAGTCCTGCGGCGTCAGCCGGTAGAGCAGCGACAGGATCATGGTGTTGATGGCGACGGACTTGCCCGAGCCGGTGGTGCCGGCGACCAGCACGTGCGGCATCTTGGCGATGTCGACGATCACCGCCTCGCCATTGATGGTCTTGCCCAGCGCCAGCGCCAGCTTGGCCTTGGTGGTTTCGAAATCGCGGCTGGCCATGATCTCGCGCAAATAGACCGTCTCGCGCCTGGCGTTCGGCAATTCGATGCCGATCGCGTTGCGGCCGGGCACCACGGCGACACGGCAGGCGATGGCGCTCATCGAGCGGGCGATGTCGTCGGACAGGCCGATGACCCGCGACGATTTGATGCCGGGCGCCGGTTCCAGCTCGTAGAGCGTGACGACCGGACCCGGACGCACATGGATGATTTCGCCCTTGACGCCGAAATCCTCCAGCACGCCCTCAAGCAGGCGGGCGTTCTGCTCCAGCGCATCCTTGGACAGGCTGGCGTCGCGCACCACGTTCTTTGGTTCCGACAGGAAGTGCAGCGACGGCATCTCGAATTTTTCCGAGCCGATCAGCGAAGTCTGCGCCTCGCGCTGGACGCGGGCGCCGGGGGCCGGCCGCGGCGCCGGCGCCTCGACGCGTGTCGCCGCGTCGGAACGGAAGTTCTGCACCCTGGCCGTTGGCGCGGCGCGGCGCTGGCCGGCCGGCTCGGGCGCGAAATCCATGTCGTCGTCATTGTCGTCGTTATCGAAGACGTCGGCATCGTCAGGGTCGATCGAGGCACTGCGGTCGTTGACCATGGCGGCGAAGAATTCCGGCTCGACGCGGGCGCGCCCGCCCGGGCTCATCCGCGCCTCGGCGAACTCGGCCGATTCGACCCGTTCGGCCGCCCGCCGCCAGGCGCTGGGGCGCGGTTCCATCTCCGGCTCGAAATCGTCGCGCTCGCGCCGGCGCGCGGCGCGGCGGCGCAGATAGGCCCGCAGCGACAGCCACCAGTGGGTGATGGCGCCAAGCGCCAATATACCTTCGTCGCCCTCGTCCTCTTCATTGTCGAAAAGCAGGTCGTCCTGCGGATCGGGCACTGCGGGCTGTTCGAGGACGGCAAAGCCGTTCTTGCGCGAAATCAGCGCCGAGCCATACAAGAATACCCACAGCGCCGGCGCTGCCAGGAGCACGGCGAGCACGCTGGCGACGAGGCCGGTCGGATAGCCGCCGATGACCAGGCCCGGGATATTGAGCACCATGTCGCCGAAGACGCCGCCGAGGCCGGTCGGCAGCGGCCAGGTCTTGGGCGGCACCACGCAGCCGGCAATTGCCGCGCCAAGCAGCGAAAACCCGAACCAGGCCAGTGCCCGTTTCGGCAGCCGGTCGACGCCGCGCGCGGTAAACAGCAGAAATCCCCAGATCACCGCCGGCACCAGCGCCGCAACGGCGGCAAGTCCGAAGAACTGCATGGCAATGTCGGAAAAGACGGCGCCGGCATAACCCATTGCATTGGTGACGATATTGTCGGTGGCGTGCGAAAAGCTCGGATCGGCGACGTTCCAGGTGGCAAGGGCGGCGACGCCGAAACCAACCAGAGCAAACAGCCCGGCACCGACCAGCCGCCCGACCTGGCGCCTCGCGAACGACCGGATGCCGTGCTCCGTATCGGCCAGCGCAAGCGGTGCTGAAGCCCCTGAACGCATGCTTTTCCTCGTCTGTCGTTGCCCGGCCGGGCGCGGACGCGCAACACGGCAGATTCGGCTGTCAGACTAGCGGCGGGAAGGTTAAGGGCGCATTAACCATGGGCATTCTGCGTCACCGGAACGGGCGACCGCCACCACAGTTCGGAGCGTTGCGGCCGCTGTTTCACGCCGCCGGCGGATCGAGCCACCTTGATCAAGCGATTGTATGATCGAGCCATAACGGCCGCCTGCACACAAAAAAGAGGCCCGGAAGGTTTCCGGGCCTCAAGGCGTGAGCCCTTTCGGGAGCATCACGACGGGATCTTCCCGGCACCGGCAAAACGCCGGTGCCAGCCGATAAACCTCACGGCACCACTTCGCCGTGCTGGCTGATGTCGAGGCCTTCGACCTCTTCCTGGGTGGAAGGACGCAGGCCGACCAGCGCCTTGACGATATAGAGGATCACGAAGCTCGCGATCGCCGTCCACAGGATGGTGAAGACGATACCGTAGAGCTGCTTGCCGACAGAGGCACCCGAGCCAAGGCTGTTGATCGCCGGATCGGCGAGCACGCCGGTCAGCAATGCACCGATGATGCCGCCGATGCCGTGCACGCCGAATGCATCGAGCGAGTCGTCATAGCCGAACGCGTGCTTGAGCTTGACGGCCGAGACGTAGCAGAGCACGCCGGCGACGATGCCGACGATGAAGGCGCCGGTCGGATTGACGAAACCGGAAGCCGGCGTCACCGCGACCAGGCCGGCGACGGCGCCCGAGATGATGCCAAGCACGCTCGGCTTCTTGGCGACGATCCATTCGGCGAACATCCAGGCGAGCGCCGCAGCGGCAGCGGCAACCTGGGTGTTCAGCATCGCGGCACCGGCAAGGCCGTCGGCGGCCAGTTCCGAGCCGGCGTTGAAGCCGAACCAGCCGACCCACAGCAGCGAAGCGCCGATGACGGAGTAGACGAGGTTGTGCGGCGCCATGTTGGTGGTGCCGTAGCCTTCACGTTTGCCGAGAACCAGCGCGCAGACCAGGCCGGCAACGCCGGCGTTGATGTGAACGACCGTGCCGCCGGCGAAATCGAGAACGCCGGCTGTGCCGAGGAAGCCGCCGCCCCACACCCAGTGCGCGATCGGGGCGTAGACCACCAGCAGCCACGCGCCCATGAAGATGAGCAGCGCCGAGAACTTCATGCGTTCGGCGAAGGCGCCGGCAATCAGCGCCGGCGTAATGATGGCGAAGGTCATCTGGAACATCGAGAAGACGAACTCAGGAATGTTCGCCACGCCCGGCAGCCACAGCGAGGAGGTGGTGATGCCGTTGTGGAAGAACTTCGAGAAGCCGCCGAGATAGGCATTCATGCCGCCGCCATCCGAGAAGGCCAGCGAGTAGCCGAACATGAACCACAGCACCGTCACCAGGCAGGTGATGGCAAAGCTCTGCATGATGGTGGCGAGCACGTTCTTTTTGCGCACCATGCCGCCATAAAACAGCGCCAGGCCCGGTACGGTCATCATCAGCACCAGCGCCGTCGAGGTCAGCATCCAGGCTGTGTTGCCGGTGTCGAGCGCGGGCGCAGGGGCTGCCGGTGCCGCTTCCTGCGCGAACGCAGCAACCGTGCCCAGTGCAGCGAGAGCGAGCGAACTTAAAACGGCCGCGCGTCCCGTTATCTTCAAGGTAGAAGGAATATTCATTGAACTCTCCATTGGAATACGTATCCGCAGCTCAAAGCGCGTCGGTGTCTGTTTCGCCGGTGCGAATGCGCACCGCCTGGTCGATGCCGAAAACGAAGATCTTGCCGTCGCCGATCTGGCCGGTCTTGGCCGCCGCGGTGATGGCTTCGACGGCCTTGTCGACCATGTCGACAGCGACCGCGACTTCGATCTTGATCTTCGGCAGGAAGCTGACCGCGTATTCCGCCCCGCGATAGATTTCCGTGTGACCCTTCTGACGTCCGTAGCCTTTTACTTCGGTGACGGTCAGGCCCTGGATGCCGACTGCGGTGAGCGCCTCGCGCACCTCGTCGAGCTTGAACGGCTTTATGATTGCCATCACGATCTTCATAAGGTTTCACCCTTTGCTGTTGCGGGTCCCCGCGTTTGCACGACTTCGCCGATCCCCATGAGAGCCGGAGAGTGCCCGCTAGGATTCAAGCTCCGTGCCAATTGCCGAAGCAGGGTGTTAAGCTGTTGTTAAACAACGAAATCGAGAAGGTCTGGCAGCTGCCTGTTCACAGGCGCGGCAGTGCATATGCTTAAAAAATAGGCAAATTTCGAAAAATGCCTACTCCGCAGGCGGCCGCTTCAGCCGGATGAGTCCTTCTTGGGCAACCGAGGCGATCAAGGTGCCGTCGCGGGCAAACAGCGAGCCGCGGGTAAAGCCACGCGATCCTTGCGTCGACGGACTGTCTTGCGTGTACAGCATCCAGTCGTCGAGCGGATGGCTGCGGTGGAACCACATGGCGTGGTCGAGGCTGGCTGCCTGGATATCACGATCGAAAATGGCGCGGCCATGAGCAAAGGTCGAGGTGTCGAGCAGCGTCATATCCGAGAGGTAAGCGAGCACGGCCGCCTGCGTGGCGCGGTCGGCCGGCACCGGGCCGGTGGTGCGGATCCAGATGTTCTGCTTCGGCTCGAGTTTTTCCCGGCTGGTATAATGCTTCAGCATCACCGGCTTCATCTCGATCGGCCGGTCGCGCTCCCAATAGCGCTTGATGCCGTCGGGCACGGCTTCGCCGAACTTGCCCAGCAATTCGCGCTGCGACAGCAACGTGTCGGGCGCCGGCACGTCCTGCGGCATCGGCACCTGATGTTCCAGGCCGACCTCATCCTGCTGGAACGAGGCTTCCAGCGAAAAGATCGCCTGGCCGTGCTGGATCGCCACGACGCGGCGCGTGGTGAAGGAGCCGCCGTCACGGATGCGGTCGACCTCGTAGATGATAGGCACCTTGGTGTCGCCCGGCCGCATGAAATAGCCATGCAGCGAATGCACGTGGCGCTCGGGCTCGACCGTTCGCTGCGCGGCGACCAGCGCCTGGGCGATGGTCTGGCCGCCGAAGATGCGCTGCCAATCGAGCTTGGGGCTGCGACCACGATACAGGTTGTGTTCCAGCTGCTCGAGGTCGAGAATGCCGAGAAGCTCGTCCATGGCTGCCGTCATCTTGACCTCGCCGCAAAATTACCATGGCGGTTTCCGACAGGAACAGCGGGCAGTCAAGGGCGGAATGCCCGGCGACAGTCAGGCTGCGAAAGGAATTGCCATGCTCGACAGCAAGAATTCGCTCGACGTTCTGGTCGCCGGCGCCGGTTATGTCGGCCTGGCCGCCGCCGTGTCGCTGAAGCAGGCGCGGCCGAGCCTCGCCGTCGCCGTCGTCGATGCAGCACCCGCCAGGGTCTGGCAGAAGGACGGCCGCGCCTCGGCGATTGCCGCCGCCGCGTGCCGCATGCTCGACCAGCTCGGCGTCTGGAACGAGATCGCGCCGGGGGCGCAGGCGATCACCGAAATGATCGTCACCGATTCGCGCACATCCGATCCGGTCCGCCCGGTGTTCCTCACCTTCGACGGCGAGGTCGCGCCCGGCGAACCCTTTGCGCATATGGTCGCCAACAAGGATTTGAACGGCGCCTTGCGCCGGCGCGCCGAACAACTCGGCATCGGCATCATCGAAGGCGTCGCCGTCAGCGCCTTCGACATCAACGGCGCCGGCATCACCGTGCATCTTGCCGACGGCGCGACGCTGAAGGCGCGGCTGCTGGTTGCCGCCGACGGCGTCAATTCGAAGCTGCGCGACATGGCCGGCATCAAGACGGTGAAATGGGAGTATGGCCAGTCCGGCATCGTCTGCACGGTGGCGCACGAGCGGCCGCACAACGGCCGCGCCGAAGAGCATTTCCTCCCCGCAGGCCCGTTTGCCACGCTGCCACTCAAGCCGGGCAAGGACGGCACCAACCGCTCGTCGATCGTCTGGGTCGAACGGTCGCAGGATGCCGAGAAACTGGTCAGTGGCGACACGCTGGTCCTGGAATATGAGCTCGAGCAGCGCTTTGGCCTGAAACTCGGCGAAATCCATCTCGCCGACAAGCCGCGTGCCTGGCCGCTCGGGCTGATCATTGCGCGCGCCTTCGTCGCGCCGCGCATCGCCTTGGCCGGCGACGCCGCCCACGGCATCCACCCGATCGCCGGCCAGGGTCTCAATCTCGGCTTCAAGGACGTGGCGGCGCTGGCCGAAGTGGTGGTCGAGGCCGACCGGCTCGGCCAGGACATCGGCGCGCTCGACGTGCTCGAGCGCTACCAGCAATGGCGGCGTTTCGACACGGTGCAGATGGGCATCACCACCGATGTGCTGAACCGGATGTTTTCCAACGATTTCGGCCCGCTGCGCACTTTGCGCGACATCGGCCTCGGCCTCGTCGAGCGCATGCCCCGGCTGAAGGGGTTTTTCATCCGCCAGGCGTCGGGTCTGTCCGGCGACACGCCGAAATTGTTGAAGGGCGAGGCGATCTAAACAGGCCCTGAAGCTTCCCCAACTTCGTCATCCCTGGGCGTAGCGACGCGAAGCGGAGAGAAGACCCAGGATGACGAAGCGATCAGGCGTCTCGGCTTAATCGCCATGCGGTCTGCCGAATTTCGTATCAGGGGACTTAGTTGACCTCGAAGCCCAGCTTCTGGCGCAGCCGCAGCATGCGCTGGTCGGGAATCTGCAGGTTTTGTCCGCCGGCTTCCGCCGCACGGCTGACCATCCGCAGCAGATCGCTCCTTTCGACCGCGTCGAGCCGTTCGCGCAGGAACGGTGCCAGCTTGTCGATGACGACCGTGGCGTCGTCGATTTGCGATGCCGCCCATTTGGCGTAGATCACCGCTTCATCGGTCTGTTTTTTGTCGGCAATCTCCGAGATCACCGATCGAATGGCAGCTTCGCGTTGCGGCAGCGCAGGACCATGTTCGGAAACGATGGCGGTGATCAGCGTCGCGGCGGCGACGACCGGATCGTCGATCGCTGTCAGCGGCGAGAGCGCCGCCTGCTTGCGCAGTTTCTTGCGGCGGACGTTGCCCTGGACGCGGCCAACCACGTCGGCAACCTCACGCGCCGCGTCGTTCATGATCTTCAGCCGGTACCACCAGAACGCCGCCGCCCCAAGCAGGCCGATTGCAGCAATCAATATATGCATGCCCAAGATCCCCCAATCTCGGGCGACGATAGGAGAAGTATTGCTTCGCTTCAACACGCAAAAGTTGCGCCGATTGAAGAAAACGACAGCCTGCGCCAGTCGTTGGTCGCCACCGCTCCGCGGAGGAACTTATCGAGACATCTCTATGACCCGGGCACCTTGTAGATCGCCCGCACCTCGATCGTGCCGATTTCGGCGAGCGGAATCTCGCCCGCGATCCCCAGCGCCTCGTCGAGGCTCTCGGCCTCGATCATGACGAAACCGAGCAACTGCTCCTTGGTTTCGGCGAAGGGGCCGTCGGTGACCAGCCGCTTGCCCTTGCGCCTGCGAACGGTTTTCGACGTTTTCACCGATTGCAGCGCCTGCGCGATGATCAGCATCCCGCGTTGGTCCAATGACCGGTCATGGGCCATCGAATCGGCGTCGAGCTTGGCCAGCCTCTCGGGGGTCATTGCGTAGAGATCTTTTTCTTCACCATAGACTAGGCAAACATACTTCATTTTTATCTCCATTCCTGGCTTGAAGCCGAAGACGAGGCTACGGAAATCTCCGCGGAGCCCTTGCCTGCCGCAGAATCGAGACCGGCCGCAGCATAGTCGAGAAGAGATACCGCAATCCCAATGATGGCAATCGCCGCAAGCAGTCGGCCGAAGCCGGAAGGCTGCAGGCGCGACCAGTCGGCTTGTTGTTCACCGGCCCTGTGGCCGGTGCTTGTCCAGTGAGCAGAAAACAGATTGTTCATGTGGTCCTCCATCCGGCCACCAAGTCCATGGCCGCCCGCAGGACGGCCGGGACAGATGGAAGTCGACATTTTTGCACGCATATTTTTTTCGAATTTTTTTCGCTCGACATGATGGGTCACGCCGCCGCCGATACGAAAGCGTGGGTGGCCTTCGCTCCCGCGCGCGCTATAGTCGACTGGATGCCGATCACGGGCTCAGCCACGACAATCAAGGAGGAATTGATGGACCGCACCGCCAACGCCGTTTGGAAAGGCAGTTTCAAGGAAGGCAAGGGCACACTCGAAACCCAGAGCGGGGTGCTGAAGGGCACACCCTATTCGGCCAAGACGCGTTTCGAGGATGAAAGCGGCAAATCCGGCACAAACCCGGAAGAGCTGATCGCCGCCGCCCATGCCGGCTGCTACGCCATGCAGCTTTCGCATTTTCTCGCCGAGAACGGCACTCCGGCTGCCGAGCTCGACGCCAAGGCCGTGGTAACGCTGGTCCCCGGCACCGGCATCACCGGCAGCGCGATCACGCTGGTCGGCAAGGTACCGGGCATTGATGCCGCCAAGTTCAAGGAATTGGCCGAGAAGGCCAAGGCCGAATGCCCGGTCTCGAAAGCGCTCGGCGCCATCAAAGTATCGCTCGACGCCAGGCTCGGGTGAGAGCTGGTCTGCGAAGCGGGCGATCCTTCGCGCCCCCTCTCGAATGATTATTGGCTTTTTTCGCCAACGAGCGCGTCGAGGCGGGCGCGCAATGCCGCGACCTCCTCCTCGAGGGCCCGCACGCGCATTTCCATATCCGACGCCGGCGAGGACGACTGCAGGGGTGCTGCGGCAGCCGACAGCTGCGGCGGCCCGCTGAGCAGATGGACGTAGCGATCCTCGCGCTGGCCTGGGCCGCGATCGATCTGCTGCACCAGCGGTGGCCGGCGGCCGATCAGCAGATCGAGATTGCCGCGAAGCTCGTCGATCGACGGCAGCCGCGCCATGCGCTCGCTTCGCGCCAGCAATTCATAGGCCGTCTGCGGGCCGCGCAGCAGCAACAGGCCGAGCAGCGCGATCTGCGCCGAGGTCAGGGAAAAGCGCTGCGCCACGATATGCTCGTAGCGCTCGACGCGCGACGCGAACACTTGCCTGACGAGGCCCTTCTGCTCCAGCTGGCCAAGCGCCCGCCTGACCTCGGCAAGCTCGACCGACATTACCGGCTCGCGCGCCGTCTTCTGGTTGGCCGCCGCATGTGCCGCATTGAGCGTCAGCGGATAGACGTCCGGCGTCAGCTCCTTCTTCTCGATCAGGCAGCCGAGCACGCGGGCTTCGATGGGAGAGAGGATGGGAAGGTCGGAATCGGTCATAAGTTTGCTATCCTTTCGAACTCGGCGGGACAGCGCCCCCCTCTGTCCTGCCGGCCAATCTCCCCCTCTAGTGGGGAGATTGGCTGTCATCACCGCTTCGCCACTTTTCAAGGCTGCAGAAAGGGCGCTGTCCTCCAAGCTGCTAATCTCCCCCCTCAAGGGGCCTCAAGGGGGGAGATGTCCGGCAGGACAGAGGGGGGCGCGAAGGATCGCTGCGGACGAGACGATCTCGGCTGCAACCCGCCCGCCGCCTAAACCCGTCGCTCCACCATCATCTTCTTGATCTCGGCGATCGCCTTGGCCGGGTTGAGCCCCTTGGGGCAAGTCTGGGCGCAGTTCATGATGGTGTGGCAGCGATAGAGCCGGAACGGGTCTTCGAGATTGTCGAGCCGCTCGCCCGTCGCCTCGTCCCTGGAATCGATCAGCCAGCGATAGGCCTGCAGCAGCGTCGCCGGGCCGAGATAGCGCTCGCCGTTCCACCAGTAGCTCGGGCAGGAGGTCGAGCAGCAGGCGCACAATATGCACTCGTAGAGCCCGTCGAGCTTTTCGCGGTCCTCATGGCTCTGCAGCCATTCCTTGGCCGGCTCGGGCGACACCGTCTTCAGCCACGGCTCGATCGAGGCGTGCTGGGCGTAGAAATTGGTGAGGTCGGGCACCAGGTCCTTGACCACGGCCATGTGCGGTAGCGGATAGACCTTGATCGCGCCGGAAATGTCGTCGCAGCCCTTGGTGCAGGCCAGCGTGTTCGACCCGTCGATGTTCATGGCGCACGAGCCGCAAATGCCTTCGCGGCAGGAGCGGCGCAGCGTCAGCGTCGGATCGATCTTGTTCTTGATCCAGAGCAGCGCGTCGAGCACCATCGGCCCGCAATCGTCCATGTCGACGAAATACGTATCCATGCGCGGGTTCTCGTCATCGTCCGGCGACCAGCGGTAGATGCGATATTCGCGCAGGTTGGTCGCGCCCTCCGGCTTCGGCCAAGTTTTTCCGGCCATGATCTTCGAGTTTTTCGGAAGCGTGAGTTCGACCATTACCTCAGGTCCTTTCGGATGACGAGCTTCAGCCCGGACCAGATCTCGTTCACGGCGGCGACCTTGACGTCGACAAGGTCGAGCTTCAGCGCCTCTGTGCGGATAACGTCCTCGGTGACGTCGGTCGGCACTTTCGATGCCTTCTTCGGCCATGACACCCAGACCATGCCGTCCCGCTTGATTGCCGCTTCGACGTCGCCAAGACGGTCCTCGATCTCGACACGCTGCCGGGTGAAAGCATGTACGGCATCGTATTTCTCATGAACGCCCGAAATCGCCGACCAGTTGGCCAGCCGATCGAGCTCGGCAAAATCCACGGCTTCGGCCAAATCCTCGAGTTCGGCCGGCAAGGCGACGAAAGCGGCAATCATCCCGTCCTTCAGGCCGAGCTTGGCCGGAAGGGGCGTGCCGGAATATCCCGCAACCGCCAGCAGCCTCATCTCAATACACCCTGGCCTTCGGCGCGATCTTGGCCGGGTTGATGCCGCCGTCTGCTTCCTTGAGCAGCGTTTCGGTGTGCACCGGCCGGTAGGTGAGCGCCACCTCGCCGGCCTCGTTGAGCCGGGCCAGCGTATGCTTGCGCCAGTTGGCGTCGTCGCGGGCCGAAAAGTCCTCCCGCGCGTGCGCGCCGCGGCTTTCCTTGCGCGCCTCGGCGCCGTAGACGGTGGTAATGGCGTTGGCCATCAGGTTTTCCAGCTCCAGCGTCTCGACCAGATCGGAGTTCCAGATCATCGAGCGGTCGAACACTTTTACGTCCTTGAGCTCGCCCCAGATCTGGGAAATGCGCCTGCAGCCGCTTTCCAGCGAGTCCTGGGTGCGGAACACCGCCGCGTCCTCCTGCATCGCCTTCTGCATCTTTTCGCGCAACACCGCGGTCGGCGTCGAGCCGTTGGCGTGACGCAGCCGGTCGAAGCGGTCCATGATCTTTTCGACGGCGGCCTCGTTGGGCGAAGGGATCGCCGATGTGCGGTCGATCACCTGGCCGGCCCGGATTGCCGCCGCACGGCCGAACACCACCAGGTCGATCAGCGAGTTGGAGCCCAGCCGGTTAGCACCGTGCACCGAGGCGCAGCCGGCTTCGCCGACCGCCATCAGCCCGGGCGACACCTGGTCCGGATTCGACGCCGTCGGGTTCAGCACCTCGCCCCAGTAATTGGTCGGCACGCCGCCCATATTGTAGTGGACCGTCGGCAGCACCGGGATCGGCTCCTTGGTCAGGTCGACGCCGGCAAAGATCTTTGCCGATTCCGAAATACCCGGAAGCCTCTCGTGCAGAACGGCCGGGTCGAGATGGTCGAGATGCAGGAAAATGTGATCCTTCTTCGGGCCGACGCCGCGGCCCTCGCGGATTTCCAGCGTCATGCAGCGCGAGACCACGTCGCGCGAAGCCAGATCCTTGGCTGACGGCGCGTAGCGCTCCATGAAGCGCTCGCCCTCGGAATTGACGAGATAGCCGCCCTCGCCGCGCGCGCCCTCGGTGATCAGGCAGCCGGCGCCGTATATGCCGGTCGGGTGGAACTGCACGAACTCCATATCCTGCAGCGGCAGGCTTGCGCGTGCGGCCATGCCGCCGCCATCGCCGGTGCAGGTATGCGCCGAGGTGGCCGAGAAATAGGCGCGGCCATAGCCGCCGGTCGCCAACACCACCATCTTGGCCGAAAAGCGGTGGATGGTGCCGTCGTCGAGGTTCCAGGCGACCACGCCGGTGCAGGTGCCGTCCGGCTCCGTGATCAGGTCGAGCGCGAAATACTCGATGAAGAACTGCGCATTGTGCTTCAGCGACTGGCCGTAGAGCGTGTGCAGCATGGCGTGGCCGGTGCGGTCGGCGGCCGCACAGGTGCGCTGCACCGGCGGCCCCTCGCCGAAATTCATCATCATGCCGCCGAACGGCCGCTGGTAGATTTTCCCGTCCTCGGTGCGGCTGAAGGGAACGCCGTAGTGCTCGAGCTCGTAGACCGCCGCCGGCGCTTCGCGCACCATGTATTCTTGAGCGTCGGTGTCGCCCAGCCAATCTGAGCCTTTGACGGTGTCGAAGAGATGCCACTGCCAGTTGTCGGGCCCCATATTGGCGAGCGAGGCGGCGATGCCGCCCTGCGCCGCAACCGTATGCGAGCGCGTCGGGAACACTTTGGTGATGCAGGCGGTGCGCAGGCCTTGCTCGGCCATGCCGAGCGCGGCGCGCAGGCCGGCGCCGCCGGCGCCGACGACCACGACGTCGAATTTGTGATCGACATAGCTATAGGCGGAAGCCGTGTTGGCGTTCTTCGCGTCCTTGGCCAAAAAATCAGCCTCCAAATGCCAGTTTAAGCAGGGCGAAGACCGAAGCGACGCCGACGACTACGGGAAAGAATGTGTTGAGGGCAAGCAGCGCCAGCCTGGTGCCTTCGCCATGCACATAGTCTTCGATGATCGCCTGCATGCCGAGCCGCATGTGGTAGAGCACCGACAACAGCACCAGCGCCAGCACCAGTGCAACGAACGGATTGGCAAGTGCGGCGCGCACCTCGAGATAGCTGGCGCCGTTGAGTGCGATCAGGAAGCCGACGAAGAACAGGACCAGCGGGATGTTGGAGATCGCCGTCAGCCGCTGGCGCCAGAAATGGCCGGTGCCCTCGCGGGCGGAACCGAGGCCGCGGACCTTGGCCAGCGGCGTGCGCATGTCGGTGTTCTTGCCGTTCATGTCAGGCTCCCCGCGCCATGTAGCCGGCGATCCAGATCAGCAGCGTCAGCGTGACCGAGCCGGCAAGCGTCGCCCAGGCGATCCTCGATGCCGTATGCTTTTCCAGCCCTGCCCCAGTGTCCCAGATAAGATGGCGCACACCGCCCAGCATGTGGTGCATCAGCGCCCAGCTGTAGCCGAACAGCACCAGCCGTCCCAGCCACGAGCCGAAGGCCCAGTTTACGGCGTTGAAGGTCGCCTCCGAGCTCGCCGCCGCCATCAGCCACAGCGCGACCAGCAGCGTGCCGAAATAGAGCGCCCCGCCGGTGATGCGGTGGACGATCGACATCGTCATGGTGATCGGCGGCCGATAGACGGTCAGATGCGGCGAAAGCGGCCGTTCACGCCTGGCAAATTCGCGGGTGGCTGGTGATTTGCTCATGGCTCCCCCAGTTCGGCGTCTCTGGAGCCTCAGGTGGGAATGCGGCATTACCGCTTCCGGTTGCGACTTCGGACAGCCGGTTTCTAATGCTCTTTTTGCACCGCGTCAAAGCCGGAAAACCGTTTCGAAAACGTAATTTAGTCTGATGAAAGCGAGGCTTTCAGCTTCAATCGATTAGGGCTGTCGCCTTGCGCCGGCACAATGTCGTCGCACTGCAAAATATGGCTGGCGCAAGGGGCGGTTCAGCGCTTGCAGGCCAGCGGTGGTGCACCGCCCTTCATCACCAGCGCCTCACGCCCATCGATCACGATTGCGTCATGCGCCTCGCCGTAACGGCTGGTCTGATTGGCCGGTGAGGCCGGCAGCTCGGCGCTGGCGCCGTTCTGGCCGAGGACGCGCACCGACGTGCCGAGATTCTCGATGGTCATCACGCTGCCGTCGGCGCAGTTGTAAGTAGCTGTGCGCGGCTGCGGTGCCGTCGGTTCGCTAGCAGCCGGAGCAAGCGACACGGAAGCGGCGGCCGTGTTGCCGAGCTTGGGCGCGCTGGTCTGCGGCGCGCAGGCGGCTGCAGCCAGCAGCGGCGGAATGGCCAGCGCCATCCGAAACGTGCGGCGTAATCTCATTTGCTGCCTTCCCCACCGCGTATCGAGCCCGCCGCGATGCTCCGGCAAGCCACCGGATTTCATGCTTTTTGAGTCGCGCCCGATGCTGGGAATGGTGGGAACAAGGCGTGGCCGAATGATGGCCGGTGGGCGATCGGGTATTAACCATATTTTCCGAGACCTCGCCCGTGCTGCGGTTGCCCTCTTAACAAAGGTTAATAAAAGGTTAATTTCTGATTCGAGGAGGCTTGCCTCTCAGCAACTGGAGCAGCACGCCATGCATTCGAATTCAGCAGGATCGCGCCTTCCCTGGTTCCTATTGGCGGCGCTCGCCGTCGGCGTCGTCGCACCGGCATTCGCCGGGACGCGCCATCATGACCGCGTCTATGCCGATTCCTTCGGCAATCTCGTCATCGACAGCGCCGCCGGCTACAAGCGTATCCTCGTTGGCGAGGGCAAGCTGGCCAAGGAATTGTCCGACTACACCAGCGCCGGCCAGCCCGACGTGATCTACGAAAACGAATCGGACGATGTCCGCGGCGGCGACTGCTATAGGCCGCCGGTTTTCGTCAAGGGCCGCAGCTATATGTACGGCCTCTCCGACGGCGAAATGCCGGAGCTCAGCCCCTGCCGCTGACGGCCACGCCGCCCTTGGTTGACGGCGCCGGCAGGGCAACAGCCGGCCCCAGCGAGACACGCACGCAATCGCGACCGCTGCCCTTCGCCTGATAGAGCGCTTTGTCGGCGCGCCGCAACAGGTCGGAAAAGCTTTCGCCCGGACCAAGCTCGGCAACGCCGAAGCTGGCGCTGCAGCGGTGATCCGCGGGCAGGCAGTCGATCGGCGTGGCACCGAAGGCGCTCCGCGTGCCCTCGGCAAAGAGCCGGGCGGCGGCTAGATTGGTCCCCGGCAGGAAAATCGCGAATTCCTCGCCGCCGATGCGGCCGGCGACATGATGGTCGGCCGCGGCATCGCGGAGAAAACCGGCAAAGGTCTCGATGACCCGATCGCCCGACGCGTGGCCGTAAGTATCGTTGATGCGCTTGAAATGGTCGAGATCGGCAATGACCAGTGCGGCTGGAACGGCGCGCCGCATGGCGTCATGCAGTGCGATCTCGGCATGGCGCTCGAAGCCCCCACGGTTGAGCAGCCGCGAAAGCGTGTCGGTTTCCGATTTCGACGTCGCCTCGGCGAGCACGTCGCGGACCAGGATAGCCAATGTCACCAGCGCAAGCGCCAGGCCGAACACGGTGCCGACCGACTGCGACACCAACGCATAGCTGGTCTGCGCATAAGATTGCGGGTTGGCGCCCCAGCCACCAAGCGCATGGGCGATGAAGGGTTTGCTGGCGAACTGCAAGGTGCTGGCCGCAAGGACAGCCATCAGCATATAGTCGAGCCGCTCGCGTCTTTGCCTGGACGACAAGACGATCGCCAGCCCGGTGAACTGCATGGCCGCATAGGGAAGCTGGTAGGCCGCCATTCGCACGAACGATTGGCGTGGCAGGTCCTGCACGAAGTAGACCGCGAGGGTGGCGAAGACCAGGAAGAACAGCATCGGCGGCCAAGGCGGCGAAACGCGGTATTTATGGGCAAGCCCGCCATTGAAGGCGACGGTAGCGCCAAGGAAGGCGGCAAAGGCGGCGACAACCACGGGGCGCGCATTGTCGAAGGCAGGAATGCTGAACTCGATCGCGAAATAAGCCGTGCCGAGCACATAGCCGAACGCCAGCCAGCGTGCCGACACCCGGCCGGCGTCATAGACCGCGATCGTCATGAAGGCCGCCGCCAGCAGCCCGGCAACGAACAGGTTGATCAGCAGGATGAAATTAGCGCTGCCCATGGCGTTTTGGCACTCCCCCGAACAGCAAATCACCAACGCGCGAAAAAGACGTTAATTCGAAGCCGTCGCTGACGCTCAGCCAGCACTGGTCCTATTGGGAAGGACGACCGTCTCAGGCCGCTGATAGGACAGGCATACGCTGTCGCGGCCACTCCTTTTGGCTCTGTAGAGCGCTTCGTCGGCGCGGCGCATCAGCGGGTCCAGCCCTTCGTCGCTGGCGCGGGCGGCCACGCCGAAGCTGGCGGTCACTCTTGTCTCGGGCGGAAGCCCGTCGATTCTGTCCGCCGAATAGAGCGTGCGAATGGTTTCGGCAAACAGTCTTGCCGCGCCAAGGTCGCTGAGCGGCAAAAGCACGGCGAACTCTTCGCCGCCGATGCGGCCGGCAACGCCGCGCGTACCTGCAGCCGACAGAAGCTTGGCAGCGAAGTCGGCGATGACGCGATCGCCGGCCGCGTGGCCATGTTGATCGTTGAGCGCCTTGAAATGATCGAGATCGGCAAGCACCAGAGCAACCGGCAATTGCGCCGTGGCACAGTGCTGCAGGACAAGCATGGCGCGCTCCTCGAAGCCGCGGCGGTTGAGCAGGCCCGACAGCGGGTCTGTCAGGGTTTCGGTCTTCAGGGCCTTCATCACATCGAGCGCGGCGGCGCCGAACAGGCAAAGCGCAATAAGCAGCGACAGCAATGCATGCGACAGCAGAGCCGTCGTCCAGTAGGACGAGGAGTAAAGCCCTTCATAGCTGGTGAACGGCCCATGCGCGATGACGACGGCAAGCGTCCGCCCCAGGAAGTTCAGGCCGGAAAGCAGCGACAGCACGAACAGGATCATTTCCGTCGGGCCGTTGTTGCGCACCACGCGCAACTCGGCGGCGACAGCCAGGCTGATGCCGCCGAAGCTGAAATTGATGGCAAGGATGCGCCAGGTGAGATCCGGCCGGGCAAAAAGAAACCACGAGAACGCGGCCAGGCCGCCGCAGGCCAGAATGCCGACCGCCGGGTAAGGCACGCGCCGCCCATAGCGCGCAATGACCGCGCCGGCGAGACAGCAGGTGGCGAAGGTGAAGCACAGGATCGAGATGAGCTTGGTCGGCGCCATGCCGACCGGCAGCGTGAAATACTGGAGCAGGAAGCCTGCGGCCGAGGCCGAGTAGCCCGCCGCCAGCACAGCCAGATAGGGACGGTGGCGCTGATAGAACCACAGCACGAGAAATGCCGCGCCGAGTGTGAGGGCGATGCCTGGATTGAGCAGCGCTATGAGCAGGCCGGTGTCCAAGCGCTGTAATTTCCCCTCGCTTCCCCTTGGAGGACCTTAGAGCGGAAGCCCAAACAAGCGGTTAAGCGAAAGCGAATATACGACAGGTGCGTCGACAAAGCCGCTGGGCGGAACCGCGAACGGCGAGCGGCGTTTCACGACGGCAACCAGGAGACGCTCCGATGGCCGACACGATCATGCTGACCGATCACGATGCAATTCGCTCATGGGCCGCGGCACGCGCCGGCTTTCCGGCGATCGTCGACGTGTCGCCCGAAGCCGGAACGCAGCCCATGCTGAGGCTGGTCTTCGGCCAGCATGCCTATCAGGACCAGGATGAGGCCGAACGTCCGGTCAATGCCGGCGGCTACGAACTGGTCGAATGGGATGAATGGTTCAAACTCTTCGACGAGCGCCAACTGGCGCTGGTCGTCGCAAAGGACCAACCCGGCCGTCGTGAGGGATTCCACGAATTCGTCAGGCGGCCCGACTGAAGAATGCCCGAACCGCATTGCGGCTCGGGCTCCTCATATCCGACTGCGCGCGCCTGCCCTATTTCCACTCGCGGATGTCGACGAAATGGCCGGCGATCGCCGCCGCCGCGGCCATTGCCGGCGACACCAGATGCGTCCGGCCCTTGAAGCCTTGGCGCCCTTCGAAATTGCGGTTCGAGGTCGAGGCGCAGCGCTCATGCGGCTTCAGCCGGTCGTCGTTCATGGCAAGGCACATCGAGCAGCCCGGCTCACGCCAGTCAAAGCCGGCGGCGACAAAGATCTTGTCGAGGCCTTCGGCCTCTGCCTGTTCCTTGACCAGGCCGGAGCCCGGCACGATCATCGCACTGACCCGCGGATTGACTTGTCTGCCCTCGATCACCTTGGCGGCGGCGCGCAGATCCTCGATGCGGCCATTGGTGCAGGAGCCGATGAAGACGCGATCGAGTTCGATATCGGTGATCTTGGTGCCCGGCTTCAGGCCCATATAGTCGAGTGCGCGCTGCTTGGAGGTGCGCTTGTTCTCATCAGTGATGTCGTCCGGGTTCGGCACGATGCCTTGCACCGAGACCACGTCCTCGGGCGAGGAGCCCCAGGAGACGATCGGCGGCAGCTTTGCCGCGTCGAGCACGACCACCTTGTTGAAATGCGCGCCTTCGTCGGACTGCAGCGTCTTCCAGTAGGCGAGCGCGGCGTCCCAGGCTTCGCCCTTGGGGGCGCGCGGCTTGTCCTTGACATAGGCGAAGGTGGTCTCGTCGGGCGCGATCAGGCCGGCGCGCGCGCCGGCTTCGATCGACATGTTGCAGATCGTCATGCGGCCTTCCATCGACAGCGCACGGATTGCCTCGCCCGCATATTCGATGACATAGCCGGTGCCGCCGGCCGTGCCGATCTCGCCGATGATGGCGAGGATGATGTCCTTGGCGGTGACGCCTTCCGGCAGTGCGCCGTCGACGCGCACCAGCATGTTCTTGGCCTTGCGCTGGATCAGCGTCTGCGTCGCCAGCACATGCTCGACTTCCGAGGTGCCGATGCCATGCGCCAGCGCCCCGAACGCGCCATGCGTCGAGGTGTGACTGTCGCCGCAGACGATGGTCATGCCGGGCAGCGTAAAGCCTTGCTCGGGACCGATGATGTGGACGATGCCCTGGCGGATATCCTTCTCGGAATAATATTCGATACCGAAATCCTTGGCGTTCTTGGCCAGCGCCTCGACCTGGATGCGGCTTTCCTCGTTCTTGATGCCGAACTTGCGCTCGGGCGAGGTCGACACATTGTGGTCGACCACGGCCAGCGTCTTTTCCGGATGCCGAACCTTGCGGCCGGTCATGCGCAGGCCTTCGAAAGCCTGCGGGCTGGTGACTTCGTGGACCAGATGGCGGTCGATATAGAGCAGGCAGGTGCCGTCGTCCTGGCGGTCGACGACATGGTCGTCGAAAATCTTGTCGTAGAGGGTGCGCGGTGCGCTCATTTGCTTAAATCCGTCGATTTAAAAAGGGAAAACGACGCCGGTCGGACCGGCGAAACAGCCTGGCGAGTCTGCCCTAGCTAAGTCGGCTGGTCAGCGCCCCGCAGACGCGCGCGGAAAATCGCGACGGCAGGCGTTTTCTGTCCTGCAGCACGAAACCCTTATAGGCCGGATCGCCAAAAAGCTCTTCCATGGCGCTGCTCATATCAATGTTTTGGCTTTTCAGCAATCGTGGCGGCCTTCGCAGGCGCTTCACAGCACCTCGAACACAAACGTCTTCACCAGCGCGTCGGGCTCGGCGATTGCGTAGCAGCGGAACCACGGGCTCTCCTCGACCGGCCGCCATTTTTTCGCCTGCTCCAGTTCGCCAAACACGGCTTGAAACCCGCCGCTTTCAAAAACCTGGTCGCGGACCGTGAAGATGGCGTGGCCGCCCGTCCTGGTGATGCGTACCAGTTCATGCAGGCCCGACGCCGGTGCGTGGCTGATGGTGAACACGCCGGTCGAGAAAAAGGCGCGGAAATACCCGTCCGCCCAAGGCAATGGCCCGCCGAGCATCGCCTGTTTCAGCTCGCTGTAGGCCTGCCGGCTGCCGGCGATTTTCAGCATGTCCTGCGACAGGTCGAGCCCGGCAATATCGTGGTAGCCGAGTGCCTTGAGCGACGGCCCCGACAGGCCGGTGCCGCAACCGGCGTCGAGCAGCGGCCCTTCGCCCGGCGGCACATGGCGCGCCACCCAGGCGGTGATCAGGAACGGCAGGAGATAGCCGAGCGCCGCGGTTTCGCCGTCATAGGTCGCGGCCCATTGCGCATAGGCCTTGGCGAGCGTCTCAGGCGTGTCGGCCGTATAGACCGCTTCCAGCGCCGCATTGGCCTTGTCGATGATCATGGGTCCTTCCCGGTCGCGTCCGCTCGATGGTAGCGCCGTTTTCGCCTGCCTTCTATTCCCCATGCTGGTGGCGCAGCCGCTTCTCCAGCGCCCGCAAGGCCAACGACAGGCCGACGGTCAGGATGAGATAGATATAGGCGACGATCGAATAGGTTTCGAAGAAGCGGAACGAGCCGGCGGCGTAGATCTTGCCCATCTGGGTGATGTCGGCGACGCCGAGCACCGAGACCAGCGAGGAATCCTTGACCATGGCGACGAAATCATTGCCGAGCGGCGGCAGGATGGTGCGGATCGCCTGCGGAAAGATGACCAGCCGGAAGCGCTGGGTGCGCGTCAGCCCGAGCGCCTTGGCCGCCTCGATCTGCCCCTTCTCGACCGCCTGGATGCCGGCGCGGAACACCTCCGAAATGAAGGCGGAATAGCCGATGGTCAGCGCCATGACGGCGCGCCAAAGCAACGACACGTCGCGTACCAGCAGCTCACCGAAGAGGCCGGCGCTTTGCAGCGGCGCCGTCAGCGCGTTCCATGCCGCGACGAAGGCCGGCGCGCCGGCAAAGGCGATCCAGAACAACAGCACCAGCATCGGCACGCCGCGGATGATCTCGACGTACAAGCGGGCGATCTGGCTGAGCCAGCGTGAGCCCGACAGGCCCATCAGCGCGACGCCGAGGCCGATCGCGCAAGCCAGCGCGAAGGCGACCACCGTGACGAAGATGGTGACGCCGATGCCCTTGGCGACGGTTGCGAAGACCTGGGCATAGACGTCGCTGGCAGCGATGAAGATGGCGGCGGCCAAGGCGATCGCCACGGCCACGGCAAGCCACCACGGGAAGTCGGATTTGGCTGAGGCGAGAGGCGCCGACGGCATCAAGCGGTACCGATAACAGAGTCACGAAGGCAGCGTTCTGTCACACCCCCCTCTGGCCTGCCGGCCATCTCCCCCTCAAGGGGGGAGATCGGCAGCTTTGACCTCGCGGCCCGTTCTGCAACACTGAAAATTGGCGAAAGCCGATGCGAAAGCCGATCTCCCCCCTTGAGGGGGAGATGTCCGGCAGGACAGAGGGGGGTGTACGAGCGCAGAGTCAGCGCGAGTTCCCGCGCACAATCGTCATGAAATGCGCGCAACAAGCGGGCCTACTGCCCCATCTTGTAATCAAGGAACCACTTCTTGTTGAGCGCGTCGAGCGTACCGTCGGCCTTGAGCGCAGCGATTGCCGCGTTGACCGGCTTCACCAGGTCGGAGCCCTTGGGGAAGATGAAGCCGAAATCCTCGGTGCCGAGTGGGCCGCCGATCAGCTTAAGGCCGCCATTGGACGCATCGACATAGCCCTTGCCGGCAGTGCCGTCGGTGAGCACGACGTCGACGTCGCCGGCCTTCAGCGCCTGCACCGTCGCGCCGAATGTCTCGAACAGCTTGATGCGCGGGTTCTGCTCGTTGCCGTCGAGCACGCTGTAGACGGCGGTGTAGAAGGGCGTGGTGCCGGCCTGCGCGCCGATCAGCCCGTCCTTGAAGGCGGCGAACGTCTTTGCATCGGTGAAGCGCTTCTCGTCGCCGCGCACCAGCATGAACTGTTCCGAGCGCATATACGGATCGGAGAAATCGACCTTCTGCTTGCGGTCGTCCTTGATGGTGATGCCGGTCATGCCGATGTTGTACTGATTGTCGGAAACCGCCTGGATCATCGCGTCCCAGGAGGTATTCTGGTATTCGACCTTGAAATTCAGCCGTTTGGCGATCTCGTTCATCGCGTCATATTCCCAACCGATCTGCTTGCCGGTCTTGGCATCGATGAACTGCAGCGGCGGATAGGCGTTTTCGGTCACCACCACCACTTTCTTGCCGCCGAGGTCGGGCAGCGCCTGCGCCAGAGCCGCGACAGGCACGAGAAGGCAAGCCAGCAGGCCGGCCAGCAGCAGTTTCGAATTGATCATGACGATGCTCCCCAGGAACTGAACCGCCTCGATCGGCCGAGGCATGCAGGAAATCCGGCGCCGACTTTAGCTTTCCGCCGGCGCCTTGCAAGCCGCTCCGATGCGGCGTTCGGCACGAAAATGGATTTCAATGCTTTCATCGGCGGCATTACGGAACGATCCGTATCGATTGCGGCCGATGCAGCCCGGCAAAATAGAATCCGCCTCGCGAAACAAAAAGGCGGCCGAAGCCGCCTTTCCGAAAATACGTTCTTGAAGAGCCTTATTCGGCGGCAGCTGCTTCCGCGGCCTTGGCGGCCTCGTCGGCGGCCTTCTTCTCGGCGGCGTCCTGCGCGGCCTTCTCGGCGGCCAGCGCCTGGGCGGCGGCCACTTTCTCGGCCTCGATGCGCGCCTTCTCGGCGTTCAGCGCATCGCGCTCTTCGTCGTTCAGCTTGCGGGCGCGCACGCCGGTGTTTTCCGAAATGCGGGCCGATTTGCCGCGACGGTCACGCAAATAGTACAGCTTGGCGCGACGCACCTTGCCGCGGCGCACGATCTCGACGCCTTCGACCATCGGTGAATAGACCGGGAACACCCGCTCCACGCCTTCGCCGTAGGAGATCTTGCGGACGGTGAAGTTTTCCTGGAAGCCGGCGCCGGCGCGGGCGATGACGACGCCCTCATAGGCCTGGACGCGGGTGCGGGTGCCTTCGGTCACACGGACCTGGACGCGCACGGTATCGCCGGGCTGGAATTCGGGGAGCTTGCGCTTGGCTTCGATCTTGGCGGCCTGCTCGGCCTCGAGCTGACGGAGGATGTCCATCTCAATAATCCACTTCTTGTTCTTCCGACAGTCAGAGCGTCCGACACTCGCCTTGCAGTCGCATCGACCGCTCGGCTATGCCCTTCGTTCGAGAACTTCTGTTCGAGAACATCGGGCAGGGGCGACTACACCGTCATTGTTGACGGGCCAGAAGATCGCTCTTGGCATATTTTCTTCCGGTTCGGCGCGCACATACAGCTATTTCGGCGCTTTGTCACGCCTTCGCTGTTTCTTTTTTGGCGCTGTTTCTTTTTGGCTGAGGCCGCTGTGGCAATCCCGTGATCGCTTGTGGTCCAGGGGGTTGCGCCCGCGCGTCAAGCTTCCTAAGCCGGAAGATAAGCATTTTCCTCCAGCGACGACACCCTCATGCCAATCTTGGACGCGGTCCTGCTCTTTCTCGCCGGCTTTCTATCAGGCGCGGTCAATGCCGTTGCCGGCGGCGGCACGTTCATAACCTTTGGCGCCATGACCCTGGCCGGCCTGCCGCCGATCGTCGCCAATGCGACATCGTCGGTGACGCAATTTCCTGGCTACATCACCTCGACGCTCGCCTATTGGCACGACATCAAGCATTTCTGGCGTGGCGCACTGCTGCTCAGCCTCATTTCGGCTCTGGGTGCGCTGTCTGGCGCGCTCATCCTTCTAGGGCTCGACAACCCGTCGTTCCGCGCCTTGGTGCCGTGGCTGCTGCTGGCGGCAACCGCATTGTTCGCTGCCGGGCCATGGCTGAAGCCGGCGCCCAAGCCGGAGCATGAGGCCGCGGTAGGTTCGCTGGTCGGGTCGCTGGCGCAGTTCGCCACCGCCGTCTATGGCGGCTTCTTCGGCGCCGGCATGGGCGTCATGATGCTGGCGACGCTCGGTCTCACCCAGTCCGGCGACTATCACCGGCTGAACGCATTGAAGAACATGCTGGCCGTGGTCATTGCTGCGGTTGCCATCCTCGTCTTCGTCTCGGGCGGCGTCATTGCCTGGCTGCAGGCGATCATCATGATCCCGGGTGGCGCGCTGGGTGGCTATGCCGGCGTCTGGATCGCCAGGCGCGTGCCGCAGAACGCGGTGCGCGGCTTCGTCATCGCCGTCGGCCTGTTCCTGGCTTTCTACTATTTCGATAAGGGCTGAGCGGCTGACAGATCCGGGCGTCGCTCCTTCGTCAGCCTCTCCGCTTCGGCCCGCCGCCACGCCGCGATCTTCCTGTGATTGCCCGAAATCAGCACTTCGGGGATCGGCCGCCCCTCGAATTCCTGCGGCCGTGTGTAATGCGGATGTTCGAGCAGGCCGTTTTCAAAGCTCTCTTCCTCGCCCGATTCCGCATTGCCCATGACGCCGGGCAACAGCCGCACCACCGCATCGAGCAGCACAAGTGCTGCCGGCTCGCCGCCGGACAGGATGAAGTCGCCGATCGACACTTCTTCGAGCCCCCGCGCTTCGATGACCCGCTGGTCGACGCCTTCGAAGCGACCGCAGACGATCACCGCACCCGGCCCAGCGGCGAGCTCGCGCACTCGCGCCTGTGTCAGCGGTTTTCCACGCGGACTCATTAGCAGTTTTGGACGCCGATCGCCCGGCGGCGAGGCATGGTCGATGGCGCTGGCCAGCACGTCCGCCCGCATCACCATGCCGGCGCCGCCGCCGGCCGGCGTGTCGTCGACGGTACGATGGCGATCGCTGGCGAAGTCGCGGATCTGGATTGCTTCGAGCGACCAGATGCCGGTCTCCAGCGCGCGTCCGGCCAGCGACAGCCCAAGCACGCCGGGAAACATCTCGGGATAGAGCGTCAGCACCGAAGCGGAAAAGCTCACCGGTTGCCTCCGGCGTCCTTCGGCCCGCGCGGCCTGCCCTTGGGGTCGAAGCTGTCGCGGTCGGCAGACGCTCCGTCGTCGTCCTCGACCAGCCCTGCCGCGGCCGGATCGACGCGGACAAAGCCACTGGCGATCGACACTTCCGGAACGGCGGCCTGCGTAAACGGAATAAGCACGCCTTTGCGCCCCGCCAGCGTCACGTCGAGAATGTCGCCGCCGCCGAAATTGTGCACGGCGACGACCTCGCCGATGGCGGCACCCGTGTCATCCCTGACCTCCAGCCCGACGAGGTCGGCATGATAGAATTCGTTCTCTTCGCCCTCGTCCGGCAACACCGAACGGTCGACGAACAATTCGGTGCCGGCGAGCGCCTCGGCGGCATTACGATCGCTGATGCCTTTGAAGCGCACCACCACCACGGTGTTGGCGGGCCTGATGTCGACGATCTGGAAGGCGCGGCCGTCCCTGGCATAGAGCGGACCGTAATCGGCCAGCGCCAGCGGATCGCCGGTAAAGCTCTTGACGCGCAACTCGCCCTTGATGCCATGCGCGGCACCGATCACGGCCATCTGGACGGGGTTTTGCGGCTTGCTCATCTGCGGAAAATCCTTTGCCTTGCTCTAACCCCAGCCCGTCGTCATTTCAATGACGCCGCTCTTCACCGCTTCCTAACCCGAGTGCCGGAAGATGGTAGGGAATTGGAAGAGCGCAATGCAGGAATTCCTCATCCCGGCAAAACCCGACCTTCAGGCGGCGCGCGAGGCCTGGCTGAAGATGCTGGCGCGAGAACGCCGGCTGTCGCCCGAAACCGTCGAGGCCTATGAGCGCGACACGCGCCAGTTCCTGCATTTCCTCACCGGCCATTGCGGCGGCTCGCCCGGCATTTCCGACATCGCCGATCTGCGCCCCGCCGATCTGCGCGGCTTTCTCGCTGCTCGCCGTGCCGGAGGCGCCGGCCCGCGTACGCTCGGGCGGGGGCTGGCCGGCATCCGCTCGCTGCTGCGTTTCCTGGAACGGCGCGGCCTCGCCAATGCGGCGGGTGCGGCGGCCTTGCGGGCGCCGCGGCAGCCGAAATCACTGCCCAAGCCGCTGACGGCAAGCGATGCAAAACACGTCGTCTCGGTGGAAGGCCAGGTGGCGGAGGAGCCGTGGATTGCCGCCCGCAACGCTGCCGTGCTGACATTGCTTTACGGTTCGGGCCTGCGCATTTCCGAGGCGCTCGGCCTGTCGAGCGCCGATCTGTCCTCGCCTGGTGATACCGTGCTGCGCGTCACCGGCAAGGGTGGCAAGACCCGGCTGGTGCCGGTTCTGCCGGTGGCGCTGCGGGCGATTGCTGAATACCGCCGCCTCTGCCCCTGGTATCTCGATCCCAAGGGCCTGCTGTTTCGCGGTGCCCGCGGCGGCCCGCTCAACCCGGCGATCGTCCAGCGCGACATGGCCAAGCTGCGCTCGGCGCTCAACCTGCCCGACACGGCGACGCCGCATGCGCTGCGCCATTCCTTCGCCACGCATCTGCTAGGGCGCGGCGGCGACCTGCGCACCATCCAGGAGTTGCTCGGCCACGCCAGCCTGTCGACAACCCAGATATACACCGGCGTCGACACCGCCAGGCTGCTCGAGATTTACGAAGCAGCTCATCCTCGTGCGTGATCGATGCATGTGTCGGTGGCCATCTCGCAACAATTTTGATGCGCCGGTTAACCGTTTTGCCGCTTTTTGCGCCTAGAACCGCAGCATGAAACGCCTCATCGCCATCGCCGACCGCGCGACCCATGTGTCGCTGAAGCTGCTCGTCGCGCTGAACGCCCTGTTTTTCCTCTCTTTCCTCATCGTCGCGCTGCTCGCGGCGGGCAAGGCACGCGCCGAGACTTCGGCCTGCACCGGTAGCGATATGCTGAGCGCGCTGCAAAAGGACGACCCGGCTGCCTACCGCAAGATCGAGGCGGAGGCGGCAGCGACGCCGAACGGCAAGGGCCTGCTGTGGAAGCTCGAAAAATCGGGCGAAAAACCGTCCTTCCTGTTCGGCACCATGCACGTTACCGACCCGCGCGTCACCACGCTGCCACCCGCCGCACAGAAGGCATTCGATGCGGCTGGCACCGTCATCATCGAGACCACCGAAGTGCTCGACAAGCAGAAGATGATGGCAGCAATGCTGAAAGAGCCGGATCTGATGATGTTCACCGACAAGACGACGCTTTCGTCGCTGCTGTCGCCGGAGGATGCGGCGGTGGTCAACAAGGCGCTCGATGCGCGTGGCATCCCGCCAGCGACCGTCGCCAAGATGAAACCTTGGTTGCTGTCGGCGATGGTGGCGCTACCTGCATGCGAAGTCGCCCGCCAGGCTGGCGGTGCGCCAGTGCTCGACGTCAAGCTTGCCAAGGACGCCGAGGCTTCGGGCAAATCGGTCGAGGGGCTGGAGACAATCGCCGACCAGCTGCGCGCCATGGCTTCGCTGCCGATCGCCTTTCACCTGAAGGGACTGGTCGATACGCTGAAGCTTGGCGACAAGGTGAACGACGTCAACGAAACCATGATCGTGCTTTACCGGCGTGGCGACACTGGCATGTATGTACCGCTGTTTCGGGCTATCGTCCCCGAACAGGTAGACGACCAATCGGGTTACGCCGAATTCGAGCAGACCATGATCACCAGCCGCAACAAGGTGATGGTCGATCGTGCAGCGCCGATCCTCGCCCACGGCAATGTCTTCATGGCGGTCGGCGCCATGCACCTTCCCGGAGCGCAAGGCTTGGTCGAGGGTTTCCGCAAGACCGGCTATACGGTGACCGCCGTCAACTGAACGACACGGCGGAGTTGCGCACCGAATCATTGCCGAGGCGGGACCAGCCCTTACGCGTGGCGCGACGGCGGACCAGCCGCGCTTCGTACCAAGAAACCGAAAAAGGTTCGGTTTGGCTCGATCGAACCCATTTTGCGGTGGAAATGCATGCCTGCGAGCGATTCCGGATCAGAATTGCCCTGTTTTCGGCGTTTTCAACGCCTAATGTGAAACCGATTCAACGATTGTACGTTGATGGCTATTACTTGATGTTTTTCATCCACGGAGGACACTTTTATGGCGAACACACCCAATCCGAACGACCCATTCACCTCGCCGGGCTCCGCACGGCCAAGCGGCGGCGGCAGCGGCTGGCTGATTGCCCTGGTCGTCGTTATCCTGGCAATTGTCGCCTATTATGTTTTTGGAAGACGTAGCGAGGCACCTGCGCCTGCCGAACCGCCCGCAGCCAGCACACCAGCTCCGGCCCCAGCGCCGGCCGAGCCGATGAAACCAGCCGAACCGGCTCCTGCGCCAGCTCCGGCAACACCCGCTCCGGCTCCGGCCCCGGCAACACCGGCTCCGGCTCCGGCCCCTGCGCCAGCCCCAGCACCAGCGCCGGCACCGGCTCAGTAATCAGACTGCTGATTTAATATATGAACGGTCCGCTGAAAGGCGGGCCGTTTTTTTGGGGAGCAGCCGTCGATGCTCTGAGCTGCGATTAGCCATGGGCCAACTTCATCTTCGTCATCCAGCGCGGAGCAGGAGCGAAGCGACATCGCGGAGACCCTGGAATCCATCTGCGGTTGAGAATGGAAGCCGTCTGTGGTGATCCTTCGCGCCCCTCTCTGTCCTGCCGGACATCTCCCCACTTGGGGCCACTTGGGGGAGATTGGCTATTTCGCCAATCGCCACCGTCGCCTGCGATTCAACCGCTCAGATATGGATCGGCTTGAAGAACGTCGCCAATGCCGCGTCCTTTACCGCTTCCGACATTGTCGGATGGGCGTGACAGGTGCGGGCTAGGTCTTCCGACGAGCCGCCAAATTCCATCAGCACGGCCGCCTCGTGGATCATCTCGCCGGCGCCGAAGCCGACGATGTGGACGCCGAGTACACGGTCGCTGGCCTTGTCGGCCAGGATTTTCACAAAGCCGTCGGTGTGCAGCATGGCGCGCGCGCGGCCATTGGCGCTGAACGGGAATTTTCCGGCCTTGTAGTCGATGCCGGCCTTCTTCAATTCTTCTTCGGTCTTGCCGATCGTGGCGATTTCCGGCGTGGTGTAGACGACGCTCGGAATCACGTCATAGTTCACATGACCGGCCTGGCCGGCGATGGTCTCGGCCACCGCCACGCCCTCGTCTTCGGCCTTGTGGGCAAGCATCGGCCCGGCGATGACATCGCCGATGGCGTAGATGCCGGGCACGTTGGTCCTGAGATGGCCGTCGGTCTTGACCCGGCCGCGCTCGTCGACGTCGACGCCGGCCTCCTTCAGCCCGAGAGCGTCCGAATAGGCCCGTCGTCCCGTCGCAATCAGCACCGCGTCCGCCTCGATCGTCTCGGCCGCACCGCCCTTGACCGGCTCGAAGGTAACCGTCGCCCCCTTCTTGGCCTTGGCGACGCCGGTCACCTTGGCGCCCAGCCTGAATTCAAAGCCCTGCTTCGACAGCAGGCGCTGGAACTGCTTGGAGACCTCGCCATCCATGCCGCCCAGGATGGTATCGAGGAACTCGACCACGGTGACCTTGGCGCCGAGCCGCGCCCATACCGAGCCGAGCTCCAGACCGATGACACCACCGCCGACCACCACCAGATGGCCCGGCACCTTGTCCAGCGACAGCGCGCCGGTCGACGAGACGATCACCTTCTCATCGAAATCGACCTCGACGCCGGGAATGCCGGCGACGTCGGAGCCGGTGGCGATGACGATGTTCTTGGTCTCGATCTCCTCGACCTTGCCGTCATCGGAGGTCACCGACACCTTGCCGGCCGCAACCACCTTGCCGGTGCCACGAAAACTGTCGATCTTGTTCTTCTTGAACAGGAAGGCGACGCCATTGACGTTGGCCGTCACCGTCGCATCCTTGTGTGCCATCATCTTCCCAAGGTTGAGCTTGGGCGCGCCGATCTCGACGCCGAGCGCCTCGAAGGAATGGCCGGCCTCGGCAAACATCTCGGACGCATGCAGCAGCGCCTTTGACGGGATGCAGCCGATGTTGAGGCAGGTGCCGCCGAAGGTCGGGTTCTTTTCGACCACCGCCGTCTTCAGACCGAGCTGCGCCGCCTTGACGGCGCAGACATAGCCGCCTGGTCCCGATCCGATGATAACGACGTCATAGGCCATGATACTGTCCCCTTTTGCTTTAGCGGCCGCCGCCGATTTCCAGATTGGCGCCGGTTGTGTAGGACGCCTCGTCCGACAGCAGCCAGAGAATTGCGGCTGCGACTTCCTCGGCGGTGCCGACGCGCTGCATAGGCACCACCTTGCGCATTCTCTCGGCCCGATCCGGCTGACCGCCGGAGGCATGAATTTCGGTGTCGATGATGCCCGGGCTGACCGCGTTGACACGAATGCCTTCGCCGGCCACTTCGCGGGCAAGCCCGACGGTGAAGGAATCGACCGCGCCCTTGGAGGCGGCGTAGTCGACATATTGACCCGGCCCGCCAAGCCTTGCCGCGATCGAAGAAACATTGGCGATGGCACCGCCCTTGCCGCCATGCCTGGTCGACATCCGCTTCACCGCCTCGCGGGCGCAAAGCATCGGCGCGATCACATTGATGCGCATCATGCGCTCCAGCCTCGCAGCGCTCAGCTCGTCGACGCGCGCGCTCTGGTCGACCACGCCGGCATTGTTGACGAGCGCGTCGAGCCGACCGAAACGGGCATCGACAGCCTCGAACATGGCCAACACGTCCGTCTCGCTGCCGACATCGCCCTTGACCGCAAAGGCTTCTCCGCCAGCAGCCTCGATGTCGGCGACCACCGTTTCGGCGGCTTTTGCATTCGACATGTAATTGACCGCAATACGATAGCCGGCCCTGGCGGCAAGCCTGCATGTAGCGGCGCCGATGCCGCGGCTGCCGCCGGTCACCAGCAGGATCTTTCCGCTCGCGCTCATTCCTGACATCCTTTCAGGGCAAAGACGTCCCAGGGCACCTTGGAAAAGCCGTTGGCGCCGTAGGCCGCCGACATCTGCAACGACGCTCCCAGATCGGGCAGGATCAGCTTCTTCGGCGCATCCTTTCCTTCGCCCGGCAGCAACGCGATATTGCCCTGGTCGTCGGCAGTGTAGATGACGCCCTCCCACACGGTGCAGGCGGCGAGCTCGTCGCCGGTGACGTCGCCGGCCGGGCATTTGTACATCAGCGAGCCATGCGGCCGCGCCGCGCTCTCGGTCCACATGACGATGCCGTCGAGCACGACGCCCTTGTCGAGCACCATCTTGAAGCTGTTGGTGACGGCGGCCGACTCGCCGGTCGGCCTGAAATCGATCTCGGCGGCGTTTTCAGGATCGCCATAGACGGCGAGCTCGAGCGGGCAGGCGGCGTGCGCGACCGCCGGGATCATCGCCGCGCCGACCGCTATCGATGCGGTCGACAGGCTTTCGGACAAGAAAGAACGGATCGTCACTGCTATCCGCCTTGAACAGCTTGATCGAGGATGAAGACCGTCGAAAGAAAATAGTCTATCTCAAACGCTACGTTTTCATTCCTGTCGACCGGAACCGCGTTCACCTCGTATTTGAGGGTCAAGATGCGAGAACTCTCCGCCAGCTCAATATAGACGTCGCGCTCACGACCGCCGCCGATTGCCCACTTGAACTCGCTCTTGTTCAGGAACTGCAGTGCCTTGGGCAAGGTATGTATGGCAATCGGTTTTGTGCCTGCAAAAGTCACGGGATGCCGGCCCACATCGACGTTAAGATGGCCGTACCAAGTCGCCATCGTTCCACCCGATTCCAGTCTTCCGAAGACAGGCTCGACACTAATCGACCTCAGACGAAAATCGGGACTGAAGAAGAACTCGCAATTGGCACCATAGATGCACCACGCCGATCCGGCGTCCCCGTGGCGATAATGATTGTCCGCCCGCAGATCCTCCGGATCTATCAAGCTGCGAACCGTCTCGCGGTCGCTCTTGCCGAGCTCGATTGGGCCAGCACGGCCTGTCGACAATAGTTCGAACAGATCTATCGGGTCGATCGGCTCAGCCACCGGAGCCCCCTAGAGGTCGAGCACCAGCCGCTCGGGATCCTCCAGGCTTTCCTTGACCCGGACCAGGAAAGTCACCGCTTCCTTGCCGTCGACGATGCGGTGGTCGTAGGACAGCGCCAGATACATCATCGGCCGGATCACGATCTGGCCGCCGACCACCACCGGCCGCTCCTGGATCTTGTGCATGCCCAAAATGCCCGACTGCGGCGCATTGAGGATCGGCGTCGACATCAGCGACCCGTAAACGCCACCGTTGGAAATCGTGAACGTGCCGCCTTGCATATCGGCGACGGAGAGCTTGCCGTCGCGCGCCGCAAGCCCCAGCCTGCCGATGTCCTTCTCGATTTCGGCGATGGACATCTGGTCGGCATTGCGCACAACCGGCACGACAAGGCCTTTCTCTGTACCGACGGCAACGCCGATATGAGCGTAGTTCTTGAAGATGATGTCGGTGCCGTCGATCTCGGCATTGACCGACGGGATCTCCTTCAGCGCATGGGTGACGGCCTTGGTGAAGAAGCCCATGAAGCCGAGCTTCACGCCGTGCTTCTTCTCGAACACGTCCTTGTATTTGCCCCTCAGCGCCATCACCGCGCTCATGTCGACCTCGTTGAAGGTGGTCAGCATGGCGGCGGTCGATTGCGCTTCCTTGAGGCGGCGCGCGATCGTCTGGCGCAGCTTGGTCATGCGCACGCGCTCCTCGCGCGACGCATCGTCGGCCGGGGACGGCGCGCGCGCGGCAACGGGTGCCGGTACAGGCGCTGCCTTCGGCATTTCGGCCGGCTGCGACGGCGCGCCCCTGGCGATAAGGTCGAGCACGTCGCCTTTCAGCACCTGGCCGCGCTTGCCCGAGCCCGACACCTGGTCGACCGCGAGATTGTGCTCGGCCAGCAGCTTTGCCGCCGACGGCGCCGGCGGCATTGTGCGCGTCTCGATCGCGCCGGCGTCGCCGGCGATCTTGGCCGTCTCGGCAGCGGCCTGCTTGACGCTCGAGGCTGCGGTGGGAGCCGAAGCCTGCGATACCGCATCCTGTTTGTCCGCCGGAGCGGCGGCGGCATTGGCTGCCGCGCCGGCGCCCGCCGAAATCGTGCCGAGCAGTGCGCCGACGCCGACCGTCTCGCCTTCCTTGACGGCGATCTCGGCGAGCGTGCCCGCGGCGGCGGCCGGCACTTCCACCGTCACCTTGTCGGTTTCGAGCTCAACCAGCGGCTCATCGGCGGCGATCGCGTCGCCGACCTTCTTGAACCATTTGCCGATGGTCGCCTCGGTGACGGATTCACCAAGTGTCGGGACGCGGATTTCGGTTGCCATTGTGCCTGTCCGTTTCTTTCGGTTCTGTTCTATTCACCAAGCGCGTCGTCGAGCAAGGCGGCAAGCTGGGCGAGATGCTTCGACATCAATCCGGTCGCCGGCGAGGCGGCGGCTGGCCGGCCTGTATAGCGCACCCGCTGATGCTTGGCGTCGATATGCGCCAGCACCCATTCGAGATACGGGTCGATGAACGACCATGCGCCCATGTTCTTGGGCTCCTCCTGGCACCACACCATCTCGGCATTGCGAAAGCGCGACAGTTCGGTGATCAGCGCCTTGGCCGGGAACGGATAGAGCTGCTCGACGCGCAGCAAATAGATGTCGTTGATGCCGCGCTTCTCGCGCTCTTCGTAGAGGTCGTAATAGACCTTGCCCGAACAGAGCACGACACGGCGGATTTTCGAATCCTTGGTGAGCTTGATGGCCTGGCCTGACAGCAGCTGGGCATCGTC
Source organism: Mesorhizobium sp. M0664 (assembly GCF_040320565.1). NCBI lineage: Bacteria > Pseudomonadati > Pseudomonadota > Alphaproteobacteria > Hyphomicrobiales > Phyllobacteriaceae > Mesorhizobium > Mesorhizobium sp. M0664. Next base: position 59,390 of record NZ_JAMYPW010000011.1, on the reverse strand, counting down.
CCACAACAGCCGGTGAAAGGCGCTTTCGCCCGACATTTCCGGCAGCGTCGATACCGCCCGCTTGTGGCGCAGCAGCGACTTCGGCGTCATCAGGATCAGCGGCTTACGGAAGTCCCGCTTCAATTGCCGGCGCAAGATGTGGAAGTAATTGGCCGGCGTCGTGACGTTGGCGACCTGCATATTGTCTTCGGCGCAAAGCTGCAGGAAGCGCTCGAGCCGGGCCGACGAGTGCTCCGGCCCCTGGCCTTCATAGCCATGCGGCAGCAGGCAGACGAGGCCCGACATTCTGAGCCATTTGCGCTCGCCCGACGAGATGAACTGGTCGAACACCACCTGGGCGCCGTTGGCGAAGTCGCCGAACTGCGCTTCCCACAGCGTCAGCGCCTTCGGCTCGGCCAGCGAGTAGCCATATTCAAAGCCGAGCACGGCCTCTTCCGACAGCATCGAGTTGATGACCTCGAAGCCGGCCTGCGCCGCCGACAGATTGTTGAGCGGAATGTAGCGTGTCTCGTCGCGCTGGTCGTAGAGCACGGAATGGCGCTGCGAGAAGGTGCCGCGCTCCGAATCCTGTCCGGACAGCCGGATCGGATTGCCGTCGAGCAGGATGGCGCCGAAGGCCAGCGCCTCGGCCGTCGACCAGTCGATGCCTTCGCCGGACTCGATCGCCTGGCGGCGGTTGTCGAGGAAGCGGATGATCGTCCTGTGCGCCTCGAAATCCTTCGGCACCTCGGTCAGTTTCTTGCCGATCTCCTTCAGCATCTTGACCGGCACGGCGGTCTTGCCGCGCCGCTGTTCGTCCTGGTTGTCGGCCGAGCGCAGGCCGGACCACGCGCCGTCCAGCCAGTCCGCCTTGTTCGGCTTGTAATGCTGGCCCACCTCGAATTCCTGCTCGAGATGCGCCCGCCAATCGGCCTTCATCTTTTCGAACTCGGCCTGGGTGATGTGGCCTTCGGAAATCAGCCGGTCGGCATAGATCTGCACCGTCGTCTTCTGGTTGCGGATCTTGCGATACATGATCGGTTGGGTGAAGGCGGGCTCGTCGCCCTCATTGTGGCCGAAGCGGCGGTAGCAGAACATGTCCACCACGACAGGCTTGTGGAACTTCATGCGGAATTCGATCGCCACCTTGGTGGCATGGACCACGGCTTCCGGATCGTCGCCATTGACGTGGAAGATCGGCGCCTCGATCATCTTGGCCACGTCGGACGGATAGGGCGACGAGCGCGAGAAGCGCGGGTTGGTGGTGAAGCCGATCTGGTTGTTGATGATGAAATGCAGCGTGCCGGCGACGCGGTGGCCGCGCAGGCCCGACAGGCCGAGGATTTCGGCAATCACGCCCTGACCGGCAAAGGCGGCGTCGCCATGCAACAGCAGCGGCAGCACCTTGGCGCGCTCTTCCAGCGGCACGATCTCCTCGCGGCTGCGGCCGAACAGATAGTCCTGCTTGGCGCGCGCCTTGCCCATCACCACCGGGTCGACGATTTCCAGATGCGAGGGATTGGCGGTCAGCGACAGATGCACCTTGTTGCCGTCGAACTCGCGATCCGACGAGGCACCGAGATGGTACTTCACATCGCCCGAGCCCTCGACCTCGTCGGGCGCAGCCGAGCCGCCCTTGAACTCATGGAAAATGGCGCGGTGCGGCTTGGCCATCACCTGCGACAGCACGTTCAGCCGGCCGCGATGCGCCATGCCGAGCACGATCTCCTTCATGCCGAGCTGGCCGCCGCGCTTGATGATCTGCTCCAGCGCCGGGATCAGCGACTCGCCGCCATCGAGGCCGAAGCGCTTGGTGCCCTTGTACTTGACATCGATGAATTGCTCGAAGCCTTCCGCCTCGACAAGCTTCTGCAGGATCGCCTTCTTGCCGGCGGCGGTGAAGGAGATCTCCTTGTCGGTGCCCTCGATGCGCGCCTGGATCCAGGCCTTCTCCTCGGGATCGGAAATATGCATGAATTCGACGCCGAGCGTCGAGCAATAGGTCCGGGTCAGGATATCGAGCATCTGCCGGATGGTGCCGAATTCCAGCCCGAGCACATTGTCGAGGAAGATCGGCCGGTCGTAATCGGCTTCGGTGAAGCCGTAATTCTCCGGCGACAGCTCGTTATAATCCTCGAGCGGCTTGGCAATGCCCAGCGGATCGAGATTGGCGTGCAAATGGCCGCGCATGCGGAAGGCGCGGATCATCATGATGGCGCGGACGGAATCGCGCGTCGCCTGATGCACGTCGGCGTCGGAAAGCGCTGCGCCGTTGCCGACCGCCCTGTCCTTGACCTTCTTTTCGATGTGCTTTTCGACCAGGCCCCAATTGCCGTCCAGCGCCGAGACCAGCTCGCCATTGGCCTGCATCGGCCAGGAGGGCTTGGCCCAAGAGGCGCCCTTGGCGTTCCTGCGCACGTCGCCGGCGTCATCCTTCAGCGCCGCGAAGAAGTCCTGCCATTCGGGATCGACCGACGCGGGATCGTCCTCATAGGCGGCATAGAGCGCGTCGATATAATCGGCATTGCCGCCATAGAGGAAAGAGGTAAGCGAAAACTGGTCGTTGGCCTGATCTTGTCTTGCCATGTCACTGTCGAAGCCTTTGCTTCGTCTCCTTTGTTGGAGGGGAGTAAGGGAATAGGGGAGTAAGGGAGTAGGGCAATGCCCTCGTCTTGTTCCCTACTCCCCTATTCCCGTACTCCCTTACTCCCCTAACCCTTGATCGCCTCGACCAGCGTCGTGCCGAGCCGGGCCGGCGATGGCGAAACCTTGATGCCGGCCGATTCCATCGCCGCGATCTTGTCTTCCGCGCCGCCCTTGCCGCCGGAGATGACCGCGCCCGCATGGCCCATAGTGCGGCCCGCCGGTGCGGTGCGCCCGGCGATGAAGCCGGCCATCGGCTTGCTGCGGCCGCGCTTTGCCTCGTCCTTGAGGAATTGCGCGGCGTCTTCCTCGGCCGAACCGCCGATTTCACCGATCATGATGATCGACTTGGTCTCGTCGTCGGCGAGGAACATCTCCAGCACATCGATGAACTCCGTGCCTTTGACCGGGTCGCCGCCGATGCCGACAGCGGTGGTCTGGCCGAGGCCGACATTCGTGGTCTGGAACACCGCCTCATAGGTAAGCGTTCCCGAGCGGGAAACAACGCCGACCGAGCCCTTGCGGAAGATGCTGCCGGGCATGATGCCTATCTTGCATTCGTCGGGGGTCAGCACGCCGGGGCAGTTCGGCCCGATCAGCCGCGACGTCGAACGGTCGAGCCTCGCCTTGACCTTGATCATGTCCATCACCGGTATGCCCTCGGTGATGCAGACGATCAGCGGGATCTCGGCCTCGATCGCTTCCAGGATCGCTTCGGCAGCACCCGCCGGCGGCACGTAGACGACCGAAGCGTTGGCGCCGGTCCTGGCCTTGCCTTCGGCTACGGTGGCGAAGATCGGAAGCGCCTCGCCTTTGGCGCCGGTCCAGGTTTCGCCGCCCTTCTTGGGGTGGATGCCGCCGACCATCTTTGTGCCGTGATAGGCGAGCGCCTGTTCGGTATGGAACGTGCCGGTCTTGCCGGTCAGGCCCTGCACCAGCACCTTGGTGTTCTTGTCGACGAGAATGGACATCGGAGCCCTTTTCTAAAAACCGTTGATCGAGGAAGGCGAGACGCGCCGATAGACGCCGCTCACCATGTCTTGCCAGCCATCGCCGCCGGCAGGTTTGAAATGCAGTCGCATGCGGAAGGCATCGGCATTGTCGAAAATATAAGTCACACGCGCGGAGCCGCGCTGCGACGACCGCTCCAGAGCCAGCTCCGTGCCGTTCCAGCTGCCTTTGGCCGGCGACATCGGCACGAAACCCATCGAATCGAACTGGTGCATGGTGACGATTTTGTTTTGCTGGTCGAAGCCGAACACGCTGTACGCGCCGAACGAAACCGTGCCGTCGCGGCGCTGGCGATAGCGCTGCACTACGAACAGGCCGCCGAACTGTGCCTCTGCCAGTATTTCCGAACTCGCTGTTCCGCCATCGGCCCATTTCGTGGCCGACACCTCTTCCTCGCCGCGCCACGCTCCGACCAGCGCCCGCAGGCGCTGGTGATCGGCCGAGAGTGAGGAGAAGGGCGCAGCGTTCATGGTCAGAGCCGCTTGAGATCGGCGACGGTGAGGTCGCTCTTAGCGTTGCCGGTGTTGAGCGTCGTCGCCGGCTCGAACATCAGCACGACAGGCTCCTCGCTCAGTGAGCGCGGACGGTGCTCGACGGCGCGCGGCACAACGATGAACTCGCCGCTGCCAAGCTCAACCGTGCCGTCGCGGAAATCGATGGCGATGCGGCCGCGCAGCACCAGGAATGCTTCGTCTTCATTGTCATGCGCGTGCCAGTCGAAGACATCGCCGAACTTGGCGATCTTGACCTGGCTGTCGTTCACGTCGCCGGCGATATGCGGATCGAAGACCTTCTTGATCTTCTGATCCGCCGCCTCGACGAGGTTTATCTTGTGCGGAGGCATCGCCTATCGACCTCTGACTCGCTCTGTTCTCACTGGATAATCCGAAACAGCAACAGGAGGCCCACCAAGAAGAGCATGACGCTCACGCCAAGATGCACCCCAAGGTCAAGCGATCTTGGAAGAACAATTCTGAACGAGGTGTGGCGGCGCATCTTTTCCGACATCTTTCTCCGCTCGGGAAAGGCCCACAGTCCGCCGATACCCATGGCAATCATAAATATTGACCATATTGGATGGGCAAACGGAGCGTTTTCCAAATGCTCAGCCCTTCACCGCCGCGACAATCTTCTTGGCTGCGTCATCGAGGTCATCGGCCGACACCACGTTCAGCCCGCTGTCGTTGATGATCTTCTTGCCGAGCTCGGCATTGGTGCCTTCCAGCCGCACCACCAGCGGCACTTGCAGGCCGACCTCCTTGACCGCGGCGATGACGCCCTCGGCGATGATGTCGCACTTCATGATGCCGCCGAAGATGTTGATCAGGATGCCTTTGACCGCCGGATCCTTGGTGATGATCTTGAACGCCGCCGTCACCTTTTCTTTCGACGCGCCGCCGCCGACATCGAGGAAGTTGGCCGGCTCGGCGCCATAGAGCTTGATGATGTCCATCGTTGCCATGGCAAGGCCGGCGCCGTTGACCATGCAGCCGATATTGCCGTCGAGCGCGACATAGGCGAGGTCGTATTTCGACGCCTCGATCTCCTTCTCGTCCTCTTCGGTGGTGTCGCGCAATTCGAGCACGTCGGGGTGGCGGAACAGCGCATTGTTGTCGAACGACACTTTGGCGTCGAGCACGCGCAGCCGGCCGTTCTTCATGACGATCAAAGGGTTGACCTCGAGCAGGCTCATGTCCTTCTCGACAAACGCCTTGTAGAGGATCGGAAACAGGGTCGCGCCATCCCTGGCGGCGTCGCCGTCGAGCTTCAGCGCCGCGTTGAGTTTCTTCACATCGTCGGCCGTCACGCCCTTTTCCGGGTCGATGGCGACGGTAATGATCTTTTCCGGCGTGTCGTGGGCGACCGCCTCGATGTCCATGCCGCCCTCGGTCGAGACGACGAAGGCGACGCGCCCGACCGAGCGGTCGACCAGGATCGACAGATAGAGCTCGCGGTCGATGTCGGCGCCGTCCTCGACGTAGAGCCGGTTGACCTGCTTGCCGGCCGGGCCGGTCTGCTTGGTGACCAGCGTATGGCCGAGCATCTCCTCGGCGTTGGCGACGACCTCGGCCACCGACTTCGCCAGCCTGACGCCGCCCTTGGCATCGGGCCCGAGCTCCCTGAACTTGCCCTTGCCGCGGCCGCCGGCATGGATCTGGCTCTTGACCACATAGAGTGGGCCGGGCAGCGCCTTGGCGGCAGCTTCCGCCTCGCTCGCCTTGAACACCGGCACGCCCTCGGCCACGGGTGCGCCAAAGCCTTTCAGCAGCGCCTTGCCCTGATACTCATGGATGTTCATGCGCTATGTCTCCAGCTTGCTTGGCGGGCTTGGTTACCGGCTTACTTGGCCGCGAGATGCGGAGCGATCTTGACGCAGGCGTCGCACAGGCCCTGCACCGCCGCGACCGAATTGTCGAACATCTTCTGCTCGCTCTTCGCGAGCTCGATCTCGATGATCCGCTCGACGCCGCCGGCGCCGATTACCACGGGAACGCCGACATAGGTGTTCTTGACGCCATATTGGCCGGAGAGGTACGCCGCACAGGGCAGCACCCGCTTCTTGTCCTTGAGATAGGCTTCGGCCATGGCGATGGCCGAGGCGGCCGGCGCATAAAAGGCAGAGCCGGTCTTGAGCAGGCCGACGATCTCGGCGCCGCCGTCGCGGGTGCGCTGCACGATCTGGTCGAGCCGCTCTTTCGAGGTCCAGCCCATCTTGATGAGGTCGGGCAGCGGGATGCCGGCAACCGTCGAATAGCGGATCATCGGCACCATGGAATCGCCATGGCCGCCGAGCACGAAGGCGGTGACGTCCTCGACCGAGACCTTGAATTCCTCGGCCAGGAAATAACGAAAGCGCGAACTGTCGAGCACGCCGGCCATGCCGACGACATGGCTCTTGGGCAGGCCGGAAAACTTCTGCAGCGCCCAGACCATGGCGTCGAGCGGATTGGTGATGCAGATGACGAAGGCTTTCGGCGCGTATTTCTTGAGGCCGGCGCCGACCTGCTCCATCACCTTCAGATTGATGCCTAGAAGATCGTCGCGGCTCATGCCGGGCTTACGCGGCACGCCGGCGGTGACGATGCAGACATCGGCGCCCTCGATGCCGGCATAGTCGTTGACGCCGGTCAGCCTCGAGTCGAACCCATCGACCGGCGACGACTGCGCGATGTCCAGTCCCTTGCCTTGGGGGATGCCTTCGGCGATATCGAACAGCACGACGTCGCCGAGATCCTTGAGGCCGACCATGTGGGCGAGGGTGCCGCCGATCATGCCCGAGCCGATGAGCGCTATCTTGTTGCGTGCCATGTCAGGATGTTTTCCCTTTGACTATGACGGCGCCCAAATCCTTGACGATTTGATGACGGCGTCGGAGGAAGAGGCCGGAATGCTGCGGAACCGCGAAATTCGCCGCACGCAATAGCCCCGGCCGCACAAAAATTCAAACGATTATTTTGGAGTGAGTAATTTCAATCGGTTAGAAACAATGGGACTTACGTAAACGTCAAAATTCTGAAGCCGACTAGAGGAATTCTACACAATGGCACTGGAAATCAGAAGGCTGTTTCCTGGCGATGACGCCCTTGTGATGCGGGTTGCCGACGAAGTCTTCGACGAGCCGGTCAGGCCGGATCGGCTCTCCGCCTATCTCGCGGAGCCCGGTCATTTCATGGTCGTGGCCCTCGCCGACGGCATCGTCGTTGGCCAATGCGCAGCCGTCATCCACCGCCACCCGGACAAGGTGAGCGAACTCTACGTAGACGAGGTCGGCGTGGCGCCGGCCTTTCAACGCCAGGGCATTGCGACGAGGATGCTCGGCGCCATGTTCGCACTCGGTCGCGAGCATTGTGAGGAGGCGTGGGTCGGCACCGAGCCGGACAATGTTGCTGCTCGCGCACTTTACGAGTCGCGAAAAGAGCCGCATGGGCCGGCGGAGGGGTTCGTCATGTATGTTTATCGATTATAGGCGCCGGCGGCAGCGCCCCCTTCGGTACTATCCCTCACGCCTGTGCCTGCCGTGCCTCCGTCGATGATCCCTGCGCCCTCTGCCTCTTCGCCCAGTCCTCCAGCCAGTCGTGGCTCTGCATCTCGATCAGCCGCGATGCGGTGCGCTCGAACTCGAAGACTTCGTTGCCGCGCTTGGCCGTATAGAGCTGCGCCGGCGGTGCCGCGGCGCTCATCACCAGCCGTACATGATGATCGTAGAGCGTATCGACCAGCAGGATGAAGCGCTTGGCTTCGTTGCGCTTGCCTTCGCCGAGCACCGGCACATGGTCGATGAAGATGGTCGAGAAGCGGGCGGCAATGGCAAGATAGTCGCGGGCGCCGAGCGGCCTCTCGCAGAGATCGGCGAAGGAAAACCGCGCAGCCTCCCCTGCAGCCCGCGGCACCATGACGTGCCGGCCCTTCACCGTCAGCATCGTCTCGGCCGTCGGCCTGCCATGTGTCATCACCGCCCACGCGTCGTCGAGCGCATGGTCGGCGGCGGCATCGGCCGGGGTGACGTAGACCGGCATGCGGCTGAGCTTGTCGAGGCGGTAATCCTTGTCGGCGTCAAGCGCCAGCACCTGCGCGTGGCGCTCCAGGATAGCGACAAACGGCAAAAACAACTGACGGTTCAGGCCGTCGCGGTAGAGATCCTGCGGCGCAACATTGGAAGTGGCAACCAGCACCACGCCATTGGCAAACAACGCCGAAAACAACCTTGACAGGATCATCGCATCGGCGATGTCGGTGACGGAGAACTCGTCGAAGCATAGCACCCAGGCTTCCTCGGCCAGCGCGCGCGCCACCGGCGGGATCGGATCGTCCTCCTTGGCCGTGCCGTTCTTGCGAGCCTGTCGGTGCTTCTGGATGCGGTCCTGCACGTCGGCCATGAAGTCGTTGAAATGCACCCGGCGCTTGCGCCGCACCGGCAGCAGCTCGAAAAACATGTCCATCAGCATGGTCTTGCCGCGGCCGACGCCGCCATGGATATAAAGGCCCTTGACCGCCTCGTGCACCTCGCGCTTGCGGGCGAACAACCACCCCAGCGCGCTTGATTTCTGCGCCAGCCGCTTTGCCGATATCTCTTCGATCAGCCGGTCGAGCGCAGCGGCGATCCGCTCCTGCGCCGGATCGCGCCCGATGGCGCCCGTCTCGACCAGATGGTCACAGCGCTGCTTGACGGTCGCATGGGTCTGGAGGCCGTCACGCAGATGCATTGGTCACGTCGTTCCGGAGCAATTCCAAGAAAAGTGTGCAGCGGTTTTCTGTCCGGAATTGCGTAAAAACAAAAGAGGCAATTCCAGGAAAAGTGTGTAACGGTTTTCCGTCCGGAATTGCGTAACAATGGGGGCCGTTCTCTTACCTTGTAAGCGAGATCGGCAGGCCGTTGGAAGTCTGGCCGTCGAATTTCTCGCCGCCCGAAGAATAGAGCCGTGCCAGCGTGCCGCCATTCTCGTCAAAGAGCGTCAGCTGTTTGCCGGCGACGTTCCACGATTTGATGCCATCGAGCGGCGCCGGGCAATGCAGCGGTCCGGCGCGGTAGCCCGAACCGAATTTGGTCTGCGGCGTCGCCACCTGACAGCTCTGGCCGGACACGCTTGCCTTCCACACGCCGGCGACGCTGGACGCGGTAAGGTCGGCCGCACCGGCAGGCGCCGTCCCGTCCGGCGGCAGCGAGGCGACCTGGGTGTTCTGCGGCGCGGTAGGAAATTTCGACGGATCGGCCGGGCCGGGTGTCGCCGGCGGCGGCAGCTGGTTTGCGGTCACCTTGCCGGCGGGCGCAGCTTCCAGCGGCGCCGGCTGCTGCTCGTCCATCGATGTGAACCGTGAGGTTGAACAGCCGCTCGCAACGAGCGCGGCCAGCGATACGGCCAGCAGGCCGGTTTTCGAAAATTTCATTCTTCAACCTCCGTCGGATCGGGCTGGGGGTGCCGTCCGCGCAATGTCCCCCTCACCAAGATGGAGAAGGTGGCGAAATTTCAACCCGATATGGTTAAAATACGGTTTGCGCCGGTAATGTTGCAAATTTGTCGCAAAATGCACATTGTCTGAAATTGCGTTACGCCTTGGCCGTTTGGCCGACACCTCCGGTTGATTCGATACGGCGCGCTGGCGCCAAATCCCTGGCGTTCACCTCAAATGCTTGTGCGGGCCGGCGCCGGCATTATCTCTTGGCGATCAGCAAACTGCAGGGAGCCGATTTCTTGGCCGCGAGAAAGAGAGCCGCCAACCGCTATTACAGCGGGCCGCCCAGCGATCATTTCGACGGCACCTTGTTCTTCAATCCCGACGGACGGCCGCCGGGTCGCTTTGCCGATCTGTTGAAATGGCAATTGAGCCGCGAGCGCTCGAAATGGCCGGCGGCGGATCCGAGCCCGTTTCCACCGGCAAGACCGGTCGAGCGCATCGATGGTTCTGCGCTGCGCCTCACCATGGTCGGTCATTCCTCGCTGCTCGTCCAGACAGCCGGCCTGAACATCCTGACCGACCCAGTCTGGTCGCGACGCGTCTCGCCGCTCTCCTTCGCCGGTCCGAAACGCGTCAATCCGCCGGGCATCGCGTTTTCGCATTTGCCGCCGATCGACCTCGTGCTGGTCAGCCACAACCATTACGACCATCTCGACCTCGCCACGCTGAAGCGCCTGACGACAAGACACGACCCGCTGCTGCTGACGCCGCTCGGCAACGACACGATCATCGGCGCTGCCGTGCCCCGTATGAGGCTTTCCGCGCATGACTGGGGCGACCGGGTCGATATCGGCGATGGCGTCGCCGTCCATGTCGAGCCGGTGCACCACTGGTCGGCCCGCGGTACTCGCGACCGGCGCATGGCGCTGTGGGCGGGTTTCGTCGTCGAGACGCCCGACGCAAAGATCTATTTCGCCGGCGATACCGGCTTCCACGGTGGCATCAATTACCGGCTGATGGCGCAAAAGCACGGCGGCTTCCGCCTCGCCATCCTGCCGATCGGCGCCTACGAGCCACGCTGGTTCATGGCGCCACATCACCAGGATCCGGAGGAGGCGGTGCAAGGCATGCTTTTGTGCAACGCCGCCTATGCAGCCGGCTGTCACTGGGGCACGTTCCGGCTCACCAACGAGCCGATCGACGAGCCGCCCAGAAAGCTCGGCGAAGCGCTCGATGCTGCCGGCCTGCCGCGGCAACGTTTTCGCGCCTTGCGGCCGGGCGAAGTCTGGGACGTGCCGGCGGTCTAGCGCGGCGGAACCTAAGGCATCACATAGACGTTTGTAGGTGTTCAAACCTGTCGGCTGCGAGGTGTCTCTCATGATCAGGTGGATCATCATTCTTTTGATTATCGCGGCCGCGGCGAGCCTGCTCGGCATGCCGGCACTGGCCGGAGCCGCCGCCACCGGCGCGCGCATCCTCATCGGCATCGTGCTGATCATCTTCCTGCTGATCGTGCTTGGCGTCTTCGCGGTGACTTGAAAATCACGCCGCGCTGGTAATTTCTGCCGCTATCCGCCATATAGGCGCCAAACCGGCAAGAGACCTTTCGATCGATGGCAAGCGCGGCCCCTTTCGCCAAGATGAACGGCATCGGCAACGAAATCATCGTTGCCGATATGCGTGGCCGTGCCGATCGCGTGGCGCCTGCGGCAGCCGTCGCGCTTAATGCCGATGCGGCGACCAGGTTCGACCAGATCATGGCGATCCACGACCCCAGGACGCCGGGCACCGCCTTTTTCATCGACATCTTGAATTCCGACGGAACCAGGGCGCAAGCCTGCGGCAACGGCATGCGTTGTGTCGTCCAGGCGCTCGCCGCCGAGACCGGCCAGAAGACATTTGCCTTTGAAACAGTCGCCGGCATCCTCAATGCCGAGGAACATGCCGACGGAATGATCTCGGTCGACATGGGCAGGCCGCGCTTTGGCTGGCAGGACATCCCGCTGGCCGAGGAATTCCGCGACACCCGCATGATCGAGCTGCAGATCGGCCCGATCGATGCCCCGGTGCTGCATTCGCCGTCGGTCGTCTCGATGGGCAATCCGCACGCCATCTTCTGGGTCGACCGCGAAGTCTGGTCGTACGAGCTCGAGCGCTTCGGCCCGCTGCTCGAAAACCATCCGATCTTCCCCGAGCGCGCCAACATCACCATCGCGCAGGTGACCTCGCCGGAGACCATGGCCATCCGCACCTGGGAGCGTGGCGCCGGCCTGACCAAGGCCTGCGGCACGGCTGCTTGCGCCGCTGTGGTCGCCGCGTCCCGCACCCGGCGTACCGGCCGCGGCGTCACGCTGATGACGCCCGGCGGCGGCTCGCTGCATGTTTTGTGGCGCGACGACGACCACGTCATCCTCACCGGTGCCGCCGAATGGGAATTTTCCGGCAGCTTCGATCCGTCGACCGGGGCGTGGGCGCGCGACACCGAAAGCGCCGCCTGATGGCTCCTCTTGGCAACAAGGGTATCGAGGTCGTCACCTTCGGCTGCCGGCTGAACACCTATGAATCCGAGGTGATGCGGCGTGAAGCCGAAAGTGCGGGCCTCGGCGGCCTCGAAGGCGGTGCCATCATCTTCAACACCTGCGCCGTCACCGGCGAGGCTGTACGCCAGGCCAAGCAGTCGATCAGAAAAGCCCGCCGTGAGAACCCGGCCGCCCGCATCATCGTCACCGGCTGCGCCGCGCAGACCGGCCCGCAGGATTTCGTCGCCATGGACGAGGTCGATCTCGTCCTCGGCAATGAGGAAAAGCTGAAGGCGCATTCCTATCGCGCGCTGCCGGATTTCGGCATCAACGACACTGAGAAGGCGCGCGTCAACGATATCTTTTCGGTGCGCGAGACGGCCGCCCACATGGTCGACGCCATCGAGGGCCGGGCGCGCGCTTTTGTCCAGGTGCAGAACGGCTGCGACCACCGCTGCACCTTCTGCATCATTCCGTACGGTCGCGGCAATTCGCGCTCGGTGCCGATGGGCGCCGTGGTCGAGCAGATCAAGCGACTCGTCGGCAATGATTATGCCGAGATCGTGCTGACGGGCGTCGACATGACCAGTTTTGGCGCCGATCTGCCGGGCGCACCGAAGCTCGGCAAATTGGTCAAGACCATCCTGAAGCAGGTGCCAGACGTGAAACGCCTGCGGCTTTCCTCGATCGACTCGATCGAAGCCGACGACGATCTGCTGGACGCCATCGCCACCGAGCCGAGGCTGATGCCGCATCTGCATCTGTCGCTGCAATCGGGTGACGACATGATCCTGAAGCGGATGAAGCGCCGGCACAGCCGCGACCAGTCGATCCGCTTTTGCGAGGATGTGCGCAAACTGCGCCCCGGCATTGTTTTCGGCGCCGACATCATCGCCGGCTTCCCGACCGAGACGGACGCCATGTTCGAAAACTCGCTGGAGATCGTCGAGGAATGCGGCCTGACGCATCTCCACGTCTTCCCGTTTTCGCCGCGCCAGGGCACGCCCGCCGCGCGCATGCCGCAGCTCCGCCGCGTCGTCGTCAAGCAACGCGCGGCACGCCTGCGCGCCGCCGGCGAGGCCGCCTATCGCCGCCATCTTGCCTCGCTCGCTGGAACGCATCAGTCGATCCTGATCGAGCGTGACGGCCTTGGCCGCACCGAAGGGTTTACGCTGGCCGCGGTCTCTGCCGGCGCTCCGGGCGACATTGTCGAGGCTGATATCGCCGGCCATGACGGTATCCGACTGATCGCCGCGCCGCTTGCCGCCCGCGCCGCCTGAGAGCGCAAGACATGGCTGGGTTTTTCAAGAAGATATTTTCGTTCGGCAAGAAGGAAGTCGTCGAGGAGCGGCCAGACGAGGCCGCGCCGCTGCCGCCGATCAAATGGGACGAACTGGAGGCGCTGAAACCGGCCGCCGAGCAGGCCGTCCCGGAGTTTTTGAAACGCGAAGAATCGCGGCCCGAAGTCGAAGCCGTACCTCCACCGCCAGTCGAACCAGAGTTGCCTCCGGCACCGCAACCGGCGCCGGAAGAGCAGAAGCCTGAGCCGCCGCCGACCATTCCACCCGAGCCGGAAACGCCTACTGAGGAACCGGAGGAGATCCGGGCCGAGCCGCAGCAGCCAGAAATCGTCCCCTCCCAGCCGGAACCTGCACCCGTCGAAGTGCCGGTAGTGCCCACCGAGGCTCCCTCAGCAGCGCCAGTGCACGAAGTCCCGCCCGCCGAAATACCGCCCCCGATCCGCCAGCCAGCGCCGGCCGAGACGAAACCGATCTTGACCGAGATCGCGCCCGAACCGGAGGTCGTGCCGGCGCCCCACCCTCCCATCGAGGGGGAGGTAAAGCCCGAGCCGGAAGCCGTTCCGCAACCTGAGCCAAAGCCCGCCCCCGGCAAAGTCACCGTAACCAAGAAGGTCGAGCAGAAAGCCGAGCCGCAGAAGGCGCCCGAACCGGCGCCGAGGCGCTCCTGGTTCCAGCGCATGCGAGACGGGCTTGCCCGCTCTTCCAAGGAGTTGTCGGGCAACATCGCCGGCGTCTTCACCAAGCGGAAGCTTGACGAGGACACGCTGCAGGACCTGGAGGATGTGCTGATCCGCGCCGATCTCGGCATGGAGACGGCTTTGCGCGTTACCGACGCGCTCTCCGCCAGCCGCTACGGCAAGGACGTCTCCGACACCGAAGTCCGCGCCATCATGGCGGCCGAGGTGGAGAAGGTACTAACCCATGTCGCCATGCCGCTAGAACTCGATCTCAGCCACAAGCCGCATGTCATCCTGGTCGTCGGTGTCAACGGAACCGGCAAGACCACAACCATCGGCAAGCTGGCGGCAAAGCTGACCGATGGCGGCCTCTCGGTGATGCTCGCCGCCGGCGACACTTTTCGCGCCGCCGCGATCGAGCAGCTGAAGATCTGGGGCGAGCGTACCAACTCGCCGGTCATTGCCTCGAAGCTCGGCGCCGATGCCGCCGGCCTCGCCTACGATGCATTCGAGCGCGCGAAGGAGGCCGGCTCCGACGTGCTGATCATCGACACCGCCGGGCGGCTGCAGAACAAGACCGAACTGATGGCGGAACTGGAAAAGATCGTCCGGGTGCTGGGCAAGCTCGATCCGGAAGCGCCGCACACCGTGCTGCAGACGGTCGATGCCACCACCGGCCAGAATGCGCTCAACCAGGTCGAGATCTTCCGCAATGTCGCCGGCGTCAACGGCCTGGTAATGACCAAGCTGGACGGCACGGCGCGCGGCGGTATTCTGGTGGCGATCGCGGCAAAGCACAAATTGCCGGTCTATTTCATCGGCGTCGGCGAACAGGTCGACGACCTCGAACCCTTTTCCGCAAGCGAATTCGCCAGGGCGATCGCTGGAGTGGCTTGACGAGCATGATTCCGAAAAGTTGCAGGCTCTTTGGATTGGATCATGCGTAAGAAGGACGCTATGAACCCACCCATCCTCGAAGGCGACCCGTCCGATCCGCGACGCAGGGCGTTGAACCCCGGCCTGAAATTCCTGCTCGAACTCGGGCCTGGCCTGGTGTTCTTTTTCACCACCATCCGCGGCGCGTGGCTTGTCGGGAAGTTTCCGATCCTCGGCCATATCGGCGAGCCTATCCTGATTGCCACAGCGTTCTTTATGGTGGCGACGGCGCTATCGCTCAGCGTTTCGTGGATTTTGACGCGAAGCTGGCCGATCATGCCGTTGGTCTCGGCCATCGTGGTGTTTGTGTTTGGCGCGCTGGCGCTGTGGCTGCAGGACAAGACCTTCGCTTTCATGAAGCCGACAATCATCAACAGCCTGTTCGGCATCACGTTGCTTGGCGGGTTGGCGTTTGGCAGATCGCTGTTGGGCTATGTCTTTGATTCCGCCTTCAATCTCGACGCCGAAGGCTGGCGCAAGCTCACTTTCCGATGGGGACTCTTCTTCCTTTTTCTGGCTGCGCTGAACGAGATCGTGTGGCGCAACTTTTCTGAGGAAGCCTGGCTTTATTTCAAGGTCTGGGGCACGATTCCCATTACCCTTGTCTTCACGTTAAGCCAAATGCCGTTGATCCTGCGCCATTCGCTCGAGGACAAGGCCGGCAAGGAAGAGAAGGCCGGCAAATAGAGCAATTCCAGGAAAGTGTGTAGCGGTTTTCCCGGGAAAGCGCGTAGCGTTTTCCCTAGGGAATTGCATCAGAATAAGGGGAGAGGGCATGGAATTCATCACCACTCGCGACGAGTTGAGGACGATCTACAAGACGCCTCGGCTGACCGACGGCTCGATCCGCAAGGAATTGAAGACATTGGACGGCCACTGCCGTTCATTCATCGGCAAGAGCCCGTTCGTGCTGATCGGCTCGTCCGACGGCGCCGGCAATGCCGATGTGACGCCCAAGGGCGACAGGCCGGGTTTTGTGGCAGTGCTCGACGAGAAGACCATCGCCATCCCCGACCGGCCGGGCAACAACCGGCTCGACACGCTGGAGAACATCCTTCTCAATCGCTCGGTCGGGCTGCTCTTCCTCATTCCCGGCATGAACGAGACGCTGCGTGTCAACGGCGATGCCCGCATCACCGTCGATGCGGCGTTACGCGAGCGGCTGGCGGTCGACGGCAAGGCGCCGCAAAGCGTCGTCGTGGTGACGGTCAAGGCCGCCTATATGCATTGCGCCAAGGCCTTCATGCGCTCCGAACTGTGGAAGCCGGAGAGCTGGTACGACCGCGCGACGCTGCCGACGCTCGGCCAGATCCTGCGCGACCAGCTGGCGCTCGCCGATTCGGCCGAGGCGACCGACCGCTGGCTGGATGAGGAATACAGGGAGACCATGTGGTAGCGTGCCCGGCAACGAATCGCCCAAGCCGGTCTCCATTCCTTTGCTGAACATCCTCGCCATCTCCGGCAGCCTGCGCGCCGCCTCGACCAATTCGGCCCTGGTCGCGGCACTCGCGCAAAACGCGCCGCCGGACTGTCACGTCTTCGTCTACGATGGACTTGGCCGGCTGCCGATCTTCAACCCCGACGACGAAGGCGAGCGGACGCCGCCGCAAGCAGCAGTGCTGATCGATGCGGTCACCGCCGCTGACGGCGTCATCGTCTCCTGCCCGGAATATGCCCACGGTGTGCCAGGCGGCCTGAAGAACGCGCTTGACTGGCTGGTGTCGCGCGATGCCGCCGTTGGCAAGCCAGCCATGCTGGTGCATGCCTCGCCGCGCTCGCTGTTTGCCCGCGCCGCACTGGTCGAGATCATGCGGACAATGTCTTTTGCGCTCCATGAGGAAGCAGCGCTCGAAATAGCGCTGCTCGGCAAGAAGCCGCCGGAGGTGGAGGATATCTTGTCGCAGCCGGAAAACCGGCTGACGATGCGCGATGCCCTATCCGCCTTCGCGGAGTTCATCCGCTCGCGGTGAACGCCGGACCGTGCTTTCGCCATCCCAGGGTCTCCGCGACGGAGTTTCGCTCCTGCTCCGCCCCCGGGATGACGACGCTAGGAGCTGCGGCCAATCTGTGCCGGGAACTATCCCTTGCTCCTCCGCGTCTCGACGTCGGTCCCGCCGACGAACCAGTCGCGTGCAGCGACCTCCTCGAAAACCACCCAGACATCGTTGTTGGTCAGGCCGGTGACGCCGGTGATGGCCGCCGTCACCTGGGCGGCGATCGCGGCCTTTTTGCCGGCCGGGTCGTCGGCAATCACCTCCTTGACCAGGCGGATATTCACGAATGGCATGGTTCCCTCCCTTGCATATGCTTGGCGGCCGCTCAGTAGGTTTTGGCGCCGTTGACCATGAGCCGGACCATGTAGAGCGAGGTCGTGCCGGCGATGTAGAGGCAGTTCAGCTTGTTGCCGCCGAACACGCAATTAGCAACGACTTCCGGTACCTTGACCTTGCCGATCAGCGTCCCGTCTGGATCGTAGCAATGGACCCCGTCGGCGGCACTGGTCCAGATGCGGCCGTCCGCATCCAGCCTGAAACCGTCGAACAGGCCGGCGGTGCAGTCGGCAAAGACCTTTTCGCCTGAGACCGTCTTGCCGCCCTGGCCGACATTGAACACCCGGATGTGTGCCGGATTTTGCGCACCATGCGTGCGGCCGGTATCCGCGACATAGAGTTGGCGCTCGTCGAGCGAGAAGGCGAGCCCGTTGGGCCTGACCATGTCGGTGATCACCGCCTCGGTCTCGCCGGTGCCGGGATCGACCCGGTAGACATGGCAGGCGCCGATTTCGCTTTCGGCCTTGTCGCCCTCGTAATCGGTATCGATGCCGTAGCTCGGATCGGTGAACCAGATCGAGCCATCGGACTTGACCACCGCGTCATTGGGCGAGTTCAGCCGCTTGCCGCGCCATTTGTCGGTGATGGTGATGACCGAGCCGTCATGCTCGGTGCGGCTGACGCGGCGGCCGGAATGCTCGCAAGTAACCAGCCGGCCTTGCCGGTCGACGGTGTTGCCGTTGGAATTGCCGGACGGCTGACGGAACACGCTGACGCTGCCGTCGGTCTCGTCGTAACGCAGCATGCGATTGTTCGGGATGTCGGACCAAACCACATAGCGCCCGGCTGCAAACCAGGCCGGTCCTTCCGCCCATCGGCAGCCGGTAAACAGCCTGTCCACCTGTGCATTGCCGTTGAAAAGCCGCGAAAAGCGCGGATCGAGAACTTCGTAGAATTCGCTGGCCATGGTTCCTCCCGGTAGCAGTCGCTTGGCAAGGGCGCGATCAAGCCAGCCTGCGATCGATATGGCAAGATCGATGATGCGTCAGAGCATTATGGAATGCGAATGCTGGCCCGGACGGCAGGTCACATCCCGTTAACCGGCTATGCGCCCAGCGCAATGGTGCATTGCAACATCTTATTTTTGCAATGCACCATAACTATGTCATGCTCCGTATCGATCAAGGGAGGAACAACTGGCCGCGAAATGCGGCGCAAAAGGAAACTCGCTATGATCATCGACAGCCTCATGAGCCGCGCTCGCGCCAGCATCGCCAAGCGCCGGCATTACAACCGCCTCGTCGCCGAAATCGACAGCTTCAGCAGCCGCGACCTCGCCGACATGCGCGCCGACCGCTCAGAAATGCTCTACCAGGTCCACAAGCAGATCTACGGCTGAGTGAATGGGATCGGGCTTAGCCCACCCATTCGATCCAGCGGCCGTGGTAATCGCAATGGGCCAGGCGGTGCGTCTCGCCGCCCGGCCATAAAGTCAGGCTGAGTACCGCCCAATTGTTTGTGGGATCGCGCGGCTCCATCCTCAGCCTTGCGATAGGCGCAGCGGCCGTGGCCTGTCTGCCCGCCTGCTCCAGGGCGACGATGATCGCGTCCTTGGTCGCCCGCGGCAGGTATTGCCACATGATCGAATGATAGAGCACAAAAGCGCCACCCTCCTGCCGCGCGGCCAGCGCCTTCCCGACAAAATCCGCCGCGTCCGCTTTGACAAGTGGCGGTCGAAACTTTTCGGCAAGTGACAGCGCAGCGTCGAGCCGGGCCAGCCGCGTAGCCTGATCGGCCCAGACGTAAGACCGAAGCCGTAACCGTGTGGCTGCGTCGGCGACATCTACCGGCGCGATGTCACAGCCGGCGCGGTGGCGGACGTCGATCGCTCCACCAAGCGGAACAGCGAGTCCGCGCACCTCCGGCGCCAACCGAACGGTGGAGGTCCGGTCGCCCCACTCGGCATCGCCGTAGCGGTAGTGAAAGCTGTCGAACAGGAGATTGAGCCCAGCGCTGGCGCCAATCTCGCACAAGTCCAGCGGCAGGCCGGTTTCCCGCGCGACTGTCAGAAATCCAGGCAGCAGCATCGCCGACCGGGCGATTTCATTGGTCTGCGGCGCACCGGCGAGGCCGGCGACGATCCGCTCGTCGGATCGCGCAATTGCCTCCGGCAGCACCGCCGCGATCTCGGATTCGCTTGTCTGGTTGGGCGGATAGATCAGTGCCAATCGCTCATTGGCACCCGTCAGGACCAACCCATGCAGCGCGCCGCAAAGCCGCAATGCGAGGGCGTCGGCGCGCGCGTCGCCCGGCCAACCGAGCACCGCCTGCCCGGTCCTGGTGTTTGCGTCGAGAACCTTAGCGAGCGCACGGCATAAATTCGCGGTGAAAGGCGAGCCAAGTCCATCGCAGGCTTTCGCCTGTGCCAGAAAATGATCGCGGATGTCTCGTTCGTCCATCGCGTTTCAGGTGTCTCAGCCCGGAGCCGCGAGCGCCTTCTCGATTTCGGGTAACAGCAGCGTCCGCGCCGAGTCCGGCGTCAGCGGCCCTACATGCTTATAGGCGATCTTGCCATCCTTGCCGATGACGAAGGTTTCCGGCACGCCGTAGACACCCCAGTCGATCGCCGTGCGTCCGGCTTGGTCGACGCCGATCGCCTGGAATGGATTGCCGAGATCGCCAAGGAACCGACGGGCGTTTTCCGGCTGGTCCTTGTAGTTCAGCGCCGCCATGACGAAGCGTCTGTCCTGCGACAGCGCCAGCAGCACCGGATGCTCTTCGCGGCACGGCGCGCACCAGGACGCGAAGACGTTGACCAGCGTCACCTTGCCGGCGAACTGTTTTGAATCGAGGCCCGGCAAATTGGTGCCTTCGAGCGCCGGCAGGTTGGTCTGCGGCGCCGGCAGGCCGATCAGCGCTGACGGCACTTCCGACACGTCGCGCCCGGACAAAAGCTGCGCCAGGAACAATCCCGCCAGCCCGAGAAAGACCACCAGCGGCAGCAGCACGATCAGGCGGCGGCGCGCCGGTGTTTGGGTTTCCGTGCTCATGATTTTACTGCCTTATCGGAGCGCCGGCGCACGCCGGATGCCTCCAGCTCGGCAAGCTCTCGCTTGCGGCCGCGCTGGTCGAGCAGAATCCAGCCGATCAGCCCACCCAGCACCACGGCCGTGATCGCATAGGCGGCGGTGACATAAAGGGCGTGAACGCTCATTTTCCCGATCCAAGGCTTCTCACGGCGGAATTCATAGCCTCACCGGCTGTTTGTCGCAATGAACGGGTCTGCGGCAGATTTGCGGTTATCGCAAGCCGAAGGTCACTGCGAACGCAAAACACCTGATATGTTTTTGATACGCATGTATTGGCACGTCAGAGACAGCCTGACAGCCCCTTCGCAGGTAAGCAGGATTCTACCGGCGTCATCCCACATCCTGATTGCACTCCAGCCATGGCTCCGGAACTTGCGAAGGCTAATCGATTCGACCGCGATGAACTCAAGCCCGAAAGACACGGCATTGAACGCCGCCCATTTGGCGGGGGGCCGGTAGGGGAGGACGGTCGAGATGAAGGAAAGGTACATGCTAGGCCCTTCACGATTGATTTCGGCCTTGGTTACCTGGACGGAAGACAGGTCCGGATAGTTGCCGTAGATTGTCTGGAGAAAGATCGGGTTCTCTATGCGCAGCGGCCACATCAATCCGTTCCGTGCCGAAGCGCCAGCGCCGCCGCCACCGGCCCGAGCACGGCAAGGAACAGGGTCAGCGCGGCGAGAATGAGGAAGGGCTGCAGAAAAGGATCGGGGTTCGCCACCGCGCCATAGCTTGCTGATACGCCGAAGATCAGCACGGGAATGGTTAGCGGCAGCACCAGCACCGAGATCAGCAGGCCCCCGCGCGGCAGCGCCACCGCCACCGCGGCACCGGCGGCACCGATGAAGGTGATCGCCGGCGTACCGACCAGAAGCGTCAGCGCCGTCGCACCGATGCCGATGGGCTCCATGTTCATGAACAGGCCGAGCAAGGGAGCGGCGATGACCAGCGGCAGCACGCTTCCCGCCCAATGCGCCAGGCATTTCGTCAGAACGGTCAAGGCCAGCATGTGCCGGTCGTTGCCAAGCACCAGAAGATCGAGCGAGCCGTCCTCGCGGTCGGCCTGGAACAGCCGGTCGAGGCCGAGCAGGCAGGCCAGCAATGCGGCGATCCACAGGATCGCCGGGCCGATGCGGGCCAGCAGCTTCAGCTCGGGACCGACGCCGAAGGGGATGGTCGCGATAACGGCGAGAAAGAAAATCACGCCGGTAAGCGCCCCGCCGCCGGCGCGGATACTCAGGCGGATGTCGCGCAGGAAGAGGGCTAGCATGATGTGAGATGCTTTCGCCTGGGCACCCCCCTCTGTCCTGCCGGACATCTCCCCCTCAAGGGCGGAGATTGGCTGTCACGACTGCCTTCGCCAATCTCGATCGTTGAGAGTTGAGCGCAGCGACGAAGCTGCCAATCTCCCCCCTCGTGGGGGAGATGTCCGGCAGGACAGAGGGGGGCGCCGTAGAGCACCAACATCAAACGGCCTCGCCCATCACCAGCCCTTGTGCCCCCTCGATCCCCAGCGGCAAATGCGTCGCCGCAACCACGATCCCGCCCCTCTCGAGGTGCTTCCCCATCAATTCGCCGAATCTCTCCTCGGAAGCCTTGTCCAGTCCTGCCGTCGGCTCATCGAGCAGCCACAATGGCCGGTGGCTTACCAGCAGTTTTGCAATCGCCGCGCGGCGGCGTTGCCCGGTCGAGAGATAGCCGAACGGCAGATGGCCGATGCCGCCCAGCCCGACGGTTTCCAGCGCCTCTTCAACAGCCGCGGAACCGGCGCCCGAAAAATCGCGCCAGAAGCACAGGTTTTCCGTAACGCTCAGCGCCGTCTTCATCGCGTTGAGGTGGCCGAGATAGTGACAGGCCGAGGCGGCCGACGGAAAGTCCTCGCCACCACCTTCGAACCGCACACGGCCTGCCGCCACTGGCAATAGTCCGGCGACGATCCTGAGCAGCGTCGATTTGCCGGCGCCGTTCGGCCCGGTGACGACCAGCGCCTGGCCATCCCCCAGCGCGAATTCGATGCCGGAAAATACCGTCTCGCCGCCGCGTTCGCCGCCCAGATTTTCGGCGATCAGCCGCATCCGTCCCCCTTCGCCGAAAGTTCAGGCGCGGCTTCGGTGCGCCGCACCAAAAATGGCGATTCCGTGTCTAGAACTATTCCAGAAAATTCTCTATATCCGCATCATCCGTGCCAGCGGTCGGCACGGGAACCGAATTTGCGCCGAACCAGCGCGCGTGCCGCCTTGAACGGCCCGGACGCTTGGGAACGGATAGCGGAAATGGCCGTACCCGCACCTTTGCGCGTGATTTGCATGCCCACTGGCGTCCGTTCCCTTCCGGCAACCGACAGTTAGGGATCGCACGTGTCCAAATCACTCGACAGCTTCAATTGCCGCCGCACGCTGACCGCCAGCGGCACCGAGTACATCTACTATGACCTTGTCGAGGCCGAAAAGAACGGCCTCACCGGTATTGCCCAATTGCCCTATTCGATGAAGGTGCTGCTGGAGAATCTGCTGCGCAACGAGGACGGCCGTTCCGTTACCAAGGAGAGCATCCAGGCGGTCGCCGGCTGGCTGACTGACCGGGGCACCGCCGGCGTCGAGATCGCCTATCGCCCGGCTCGCGTGCTGATGCAGGATTTCACCGGCGTTCCAGCCGTGGTCGACCTTGCCGCTATGCGCGACGCCATGGCCTCGCTCGGCGGCGATCCGCAAAGCATCAATCCGCTGGTGCCGGTCGATCTGGTCATCGACCACTCGGTCATCGTCGACGAATTCGGCACGCCACTGGCTTTCGCCCGCAATGTCGAGCTTGAATATGAGCGCAACGAGGAACGCTACAAGTTCCTGAAATGGGGCCAGCAGGCGTTCCGCAATTTCCGCGTCGTGCCGCCCGGCACCGGCATCTGCCATCAGGTCAATCTCGAATATCTCGGTCAGGTCGTGTGGACCAACAGCGAAGACGGCGAGACCACCGCCTATCCCGACACCTGCGTCGGCACCGATTCACATACCACGATGATCAACGGCCTCGGCGTGCTCGGCTGGGGTGTCGGCGGCATCGAGGCGGAGGCCGCGATGCTTGGCCAGCCGGTCTCCATGCTGCTGCCTGAAGTCATCGGCTTCCGGCTCACCGGCAGGCTGAGGGAAGGCGTCACCGCCACCGACCTGGTGCTCACCGTCACCCAGATGCTGCGCAAGAAGGGCGTCGTCGGCAAGTTCGTCGAATTCTTCGGGCCGGGCCTGTCCAACATGACGCTGGCCGACCGCGCCACCATCGGCAACATGGCGCCGGAATATGGCGCCACCTGCGGCTTCTTCCCGGTCGACAGCGAAACCATCCGCTATCTGACAATGTCCGGTCGCGACGAAAGCCGCATCGCCCTGGTCGAGGCTTATTCGAAGGCGCAAGGCTTGTGGCGCGATGCCGGCTCGGCCGATCCGGTCTTCACCGACCTGCTGGAGCTCGATCTCGGCAGTGTCGTCCCGTCGATGGCCGGCCCGAAGCGGCCGGAAGGCCGGGTCGCACTTGAAGACATTCCGGCTGGCTTCGCCAAGGCCATGGAGTCCGAATACAGGAAGGCCGCCGAAATCGACAAGCGCTATGCCGTCGAGGGCACGAGCTACGATCTTGGCCATGGCGATGTGGTCATCGCCGCCATCACCTCCTGCACCAACACCTCGAACCCGAGCGTGCTGATCGGCGCCGGGCTGTTGGCGCGCAATGCCAACCGGCTCGGCCTCAAGCAGAAGCCGTGGGTCAAGACCTCATTGGCGCCGGGCAGCCAGGTCGTCGCCGAATATCTCGAGAAATCCGGCCTGCAGAAGGAGCTCGACCAGATCGGCTTCAACCTGGTCGGCTTCGGCTGCACCACCTGCATCGGCAATTCCGGCCCATTGCCGGCGCCGATCTCCAAGACCATCAACGATAAGGGCTTGATTGCTGCGGCAGTCTTGTCCGGCAACCGCAATTTCGAAGGCCGCGTCTCGCCCGACGTGCAAGCGAACTATCTCGCCTCGCCGCCACTGGTCGTCGCCCACGCGCTGGCCGGGACAGTGACCAAGGATCTGACCACCGAGCCGCTCGGCGAGGATCGCAACGGCAATCCGGTCTATCTCAAGGATATCTGGCCGAGTTCGGTCGAGATCCAGGAATTCATCGAGAAGAACGTCACGCGCGAATTGTTCGCCCGCAAGTATGCCGACGTCTTCAAGGGCGACGAGTACTGGCAGAACGTCAAGGCGCCGGAAGGCCAGACCTATGCCTGGGACGACAATTCCACCTATGTGCAGAACCCGCCCTATTTCGCCGGCATGACGTCGGGCTTCGGCAAGATCGGCGATATCAAGGGCGCGCGTGTGCTCGGTCTGTTCGGCGACAAGATCACCACCGACCACATTTCGCCGGCCGGTTCGATCAAGGCGGCCTCGCCGGCCGGCAAGTATCTCACCGACCACGGCGTCGGCGTCGCCGATTTCAACCAGTACGGCACACGCCGCGGCAATCATGAGGTAATGATGCGCGGCACCTTCGCCAATATCCGCATCCGCAACCATATGCTGGGCGAGAACGGCCGCGAGGGCGGCTACACCATCCATTACCCGTCGAAAGAAGAGGAATCGATCTACGACGCCGCCATGCGGTACAAGAAGGAAGGCGTGCCGCTGGTCATCTTCGCCGGCGTCGAATATGGCAACGGCTCGTCGCGCGACTGGGCGGCCAAGGGCACCAATTTGCTGGGCGTCCGCGCGGTCATCGCCCAGTCCTTCGAGCGCATCCACCGCTCCAATTTGGTAGGCATGGGCGTGATCCCCTTCGTCTTCGAGGAAGGCACCTCATGGGCCTCGCTCAACCTCAAGGGCGACGAACTGGTCGAGATCGACGGACTGGGCAACATCAAGCCGCGGCAGAAGATGATCGCCAGGATCACCTACGGCGACGGCAGCGTCAAAGAGGTTCCGATCATCTGCCGCATCGATACGCTGGACGAGCTCGACTACTTCAAGAATGGCGGCATCCTGCAATACGTGCTGCGCGATCTGGCCGCTTAAGGGAGTAGGGCAATAAGGGAGTAGGGCAGTAGGGTGAAGCAAGGAGAAGCGACTTATTCCCCTACTGCCCTACTGCCCTACTGCCCTACTGCCCTACTGCCCTAATTCCCGGCTTTCCAAACCGCGCTGTCGCCGCCAGCAGCACGCCGAGCATCAGCCCGTTGAATATGTGCCACAGGAAATGCGTGCCGAGCGGAAAGCCGCCGCAGACCAGCGGATCGATCATCCGGCAGATGACCGACACGACGAAGATCGCCGAGCCCGCCAGATTGTACCAGCCGGCACGGTTGCCGCTGGCCGCCACCATGGCGCCGAAGAAGGCGAGCGCCAGGAAGGGCGGCAGATAGCCGGTCGTCCCGTTCGACGCCTGGCGCAGCCAGTCGGGCACGGCAAAGGTCACCAGCCCGGCGACGGCATAGAAGGCGACGAAAATGGCGATCGCCTTGCCCCATTTCATGCCGAGAAAACGCCGCAGGTTGAACAGCGTGTAGGCCAGCGTGAACCCGGCGATCGGCAGCACGTCGGCCCAGACCGTGCCACGGTTGGCAAAGGTGTGGAACAGCGACGAGCCGACGCCGATCGCCACCACCCACCAGGCCAGCACTTCGGCGAAGGTGCCGGTGCCGCGCTTGCGCACCTGCCAGACACCCCATAGCCCGGCGGCAAAAAAAGCCAGATTGCTCAGCGCATTTAGCGGTTCGGCCCAGAATTCCGGCCCCGTCCGTTCGCAATAGAGGTCGACCGGCGCCAGGAGAGATTGCCACATGCTGATTGCCGCCCGAATCGCTTCCATCGTAAAGTGCAAGTCCACCTATTGCGCCCTTGCCAGCGGTTGCAACGGCAAAATTTCACCGCAACGTGACTTCCCGTTGACTGCCGCTTCTGCCACATATTTCGACAACCAGAACAAAGCCGGCGTCACCGGCGGGATCGGAACGGCTATGCCATCTCGAAGACCATTGCGGCTTGCGGCCCTTGCGCTGGCCCTCTCGGCGTTTGCCGGCAGGGCCCTTGCCGAGCCAACCGACAAGCCATTAGGCGTCGTCGAGCTCTTCACCAGCCAGGGATGCAACTCCTGTCCGCCGGCAGATGAATTCTTCGCCGAGCTCGCCGCCAAAGAGGACATCGTCGCGCTCGCCTATCATGTCGATTATTGGGATTACCTCGGCTGGCAGGACACGCTGAGCCGCAAGGAAAATACCGAGCGGCAATACGAGTATATGCGCGCCTTCGGCAGTCGTTCCGTCTACACCCCGCAAGCCGTCATAAACGGCCGCAGCCATGTCAACGGCGCCAGCCGCAAGGAAGTCGACGGCGCGCTGGCCCGCATGGAGAGGGTCGGCGAAGGCATGCGCGTCGGCATCAAGGTCAGCCGGACCAGCGATCGCGTCATGATCGATGCCGGCGACGCTGTGACCGGCCCAACCGACGCGCATGTCGTCATCGTCTATTTCAATCCGCCGCAGACGATAAAGATCGGCAAGGGCGAAAACAGCGGCCGCAGCATGACCTACTGGAACGCCGTCTCCAGCATCCAGACCGCCGGCATGTGGCACGGCAAGGCGCAGCGCTACGAACTGCCGATGAGCGAGATCGCCAAGAAGGGCGGCTGCGCCGTGCTGCTGCAGTCGGTCGGCAAGGACGGCATGCCCGGGCCGATCCTGGGCGCGGCCTTTATCCGCAAGCCTTAAGCGGGGACCTCTCCTTCTCCCCTTGTGGGAGAAGGTGGATCGGCGCGCAGCGCCGAGACGGTTGAGGGGTGCTGGAAGAATTGAGGCGGCGGCGATTTCAAGGAAATTGCCAAGCTGGAACACCCCTCATCCGTCGCCTTCGGCGATAACCGCGCTCAAGCCTCCGACGACAGCCTATCTGGATGGATCGCATCGCCACGGCTAATAAAGAACCGGCGTCAGCTTGCTTCTGACGCCGGTCATTTAGGTTTTGGGATCGTCGCACCCGATCTTTCCAAGGAAAAACCGAGGTTGGTTCGATCCGACGCAGACCCGTGGGCGGGGGGCTTGGGGTTTACGAGCCGGTGCCGGACCGAACCGTCTCAGGCAACGCCGGTAAATTCGTCGGACATTGGGGCATGAGCACGGATAAAAAAAGGCAGGATTGTGGCAAAGCATCACCAATTTCAACAGGCGTTTCGCAAACGTGACTGGACGCTGGAGAAACCGCGCGGTGCTGCCGTTGCCCGGCCGGGCCTTGCAATTCGGCAACGAAAGCGCCAACTTTGGTCGGCGTACGATTCATTGCGAGGATCCAGGCATGACTGATCGCAGCAGCGGGACGGAGGATGGGGACGCATCCGCAATATTGATCCCGCTGCATGAGGCAAGACGCGAACGCCTCGACCAGCCGGTGCGGTTCGACCGGCGCGAACTGGACCAGATCCTCAGGCTCTACGGCCGTATGGTTGCCGCCAATGAGTGGCGCGACTATGCCATCGACCATCTCGCCGACCGCGCCGTTTTTTCCGTCTTCCGCCGCACCAGCGAAGTGCCGCTTTTCCAGATCGTCAAGGATCCGAAGCTGGCGCGCCGGCAAGGCGCGTTCGCCGTCATCGCCGCCGGCGGGCGCATCCTCAAGCGCGGCCAGGAACTCGGCCGGGTGCTTGGCGTGTTCGACCGAACACTGAAGCTGGTCGAGGCGTAACCCTTTATTTTTGCAGGCGGAACTTGCGCTCGGGCAGCGATTGCGGATCAGGCGGGATGGACGCCCCGCCGTTGATCGGCAGCTGCATGAAAACCGTGTCCAGCCAGCGTCCGTGCTTATAGCCTGAGCCTTCCAGGCGGCCGGAATGACGAAAGCCGAGCTTCTCGTGCAACCGTACCGAGGCGCTGTCGGGCCGGCCGTCGCCGATCACCGCGATGATCTGGCGAAAACCCGCCGCCTTGGCCGCTTCGATCAGCCCTTGCATCAAGAGCAGCCCGACGCCTTGCCCTTTGGCCTCGGGCGCGACATAGACGGAATCCTCGACGACGAAGCGGTAGGCCGGGCGCGGCCGGAACGCCCCGGCATAGGCATAGCCGAGCACGCCGCCGGCCTTTTCCGCAACGAGATAGGGAAAGCCGCCCGCCATCAGAGTGTCGAAGCGCGTGCCCATCTCGGCGCGGCTCGGCGGTTCGAGTTCATAGCTCGCCGTGCCATTCGTCACCGCGTCGGCATAGATTTCCGTGATCCGGTCGAGATCGGCCGACGTCGCGGCCCGCAAGGTGATGCAGCTCATAATTTAGGCACGTCGTTCATCTGCCCTATATCACAGCAAAAGCCGGTACAAAAGAAAAGGGCGGCCATTGGGCCGCCCTTTTCGAACTCGCTGGTCCAGGAAAACCGTATTTAGCGACGGTCGCCCATGAACTGCAGCAGAAACATAAACAGGTTGATGAAGTCGAGATAGAGCCTCAATGCGCCCATAATCGCCTTGCGGCCGGCGACATCAGTCTCGTCGCCCTCGAAGTACATCTCCTTGATGTTCTGCGTGTCGTAGGCGGTGAGGCCCGCGAAGATCAGCACGCCGATCGCCGAAACGGCGAAGGAAAGCGCCGATGACTGCAGGAAGATGTTGATTACCATCGCGATGATCAGGCCGACCAGGCCCATGACCAGGAACGACCCGAACGCCGAGAGATCGCGCTTGGTCGTGTAGCCGTAGAGCGACAGCCCGCCAAAGGCGGCGGCGGTGGCGAAGAAGGTCTGCGAGATGCTGGCGGTGGTGTAGACCAGGAAGATCGACGACAGCGACAGGCCGACGAGGCCGGCGTAGACCCAGAATGTCGTCTGCGCGGCCGAAACGCTCATCGACTGGACGCGGAACGACAGGAACATCACCGCTGCCAGCGGGGCGAAGATCACCAGCCATTTCAGTGGCGAGCCGAAGATCGCGTAGCCGAACGAGGTCAGCATCTCGCCGCTTGGCAACGTCGCGACCGCCGAGGCGGGATCGCTGGTAGTGGCCAGCATGATTGTGCCGACCGCGGCAAGACCGGTGATGAGGAGGCCAAGCCCCATCAGATTGTAGACCTTGATCATGTAGGCCCGCAGGCCCTGGTCGATGGCAGCATCGACGCCGGCGCCGGGCACGGCGCGCGTCTGATAATTGCGAACGGGATCAGCCATGGAAATCCTCATATTGCTTCTGCCCCGTCCGGTGTCAGGTCCTTTTGAACCCAGGCGCCGCTGGCGGGGCTCCAGCATGCCTGCGCCGAAATATGATGGTTCTTGGCGTAAAGGACAAGACCGTAACCAAGCGTAATGCTCCGTGAAGTGCCGGAGATACGGTTTTATTGGCCTTCCCGCCCGGAACATTACCGAGATTTAATCGAAACCGGCTCTGGCTCAAAGATTCCGCAGCACCGGCGCCGCCTTGTGGCCCAGCACCCGCCACGTGCCGGCAAGGCCGATGCCGACCGTGACCACCAGCGAAAAGCCGATGGTCGCCACCGCCACCTCGGGCATGAAGTGCGATGGCAGCGTCATGATGCGCGCGACGACGAACCATGCCGCCACAGCGCCCGCCGCCAGCGCGAAGATCGCGGTAGCAAGGCCGATCAGCATATATTCCAGCGAAAACGCGGCGATCAGCGTTTTTCTGGTCGCACCCAGGGTCTTCAGCACCACCGCGTCGTGAATGCGAGCCCGGTTGCCGGCGGCGAGCGCCCCGGCCAGCACCAGCACCGAGGCGATCAATGCCACCCCCGCTGCTGCCCTGATTGCTGTGCCGAGTTGCGCCACCAGCCGGTTGATGATTTCGAGCGCGTCCTTGACCCTGACCGTCGTCACTGCGGGAAAGGCACGCGTGACGGCGTTGAGAAGATGCGCATCGTCGGCTGCCGACGCATTCGTCTCGGTCAGCGTCGCCAACCAGCCATGCGGCGCACCGGCGAACGTGTTGGGCGAGAACACCATGACGAAATTGATGCCCATGGTTTCCCATTCGACCTGGCGGAAATTGGCGATCTTGGCCGTGATGTTGCGGCCGAGCACGTTGACGGTGATGGTGTCGCCGAGCTTCAGCCCGATCTCTTTGCCTTCCTCGGCGGAAAACGAGACCAGCGGCTCGCCGGCATAGTTCTCCGGCCACCAGCTGCCCTCGGTCAGCGTCGCATTCTCCGGCAGCTTTGCGTCATAGGTCAGGCCGCGATCGCCGCGCAGTACCCAGGCGCCTTCGGCCGGAACCTTGACCTTGTCGACATCGACGCCGTTGAGCGCCATCACCCGGCCGCGCAGCATCGGCACCTTGATCAGCCTGCCTTGCGGTGCCTCTTTGCCGACCAGCGCGGAGAAGGCATCGACGTCACTGCTCTGGATATCGACGAAGAAGAAGTTCGGTGCCCTTTCCGGCAGGCTGCCCGAGATCTGCCGCCTGAGATTGCCGTCGATCAGCGCCAGCGTCACCAGCAGCGTCAGCCCGAGTCCCAACGACAGCACCACGGACGGCGTCAAGGCGCCAGGCCGATGGATGTTGCCGATGGCGAGCCTGAGCGCGGTCGAGCGCACGCGCGGGCTTTTCTTCGCCGCCCACTGCACCAGCGAGCCGACCACACGCAGCACCAGGAACGAAAAGATCGTGGCGCCAACGAAGATCGAGGCAATACGGCGGTCGCCGGAAAACAGGATCGCCAGTACCGCGAGCAGCAGCGCGATGCCCAATGCCGCGGCGATATAGAGCGGGCGGGGAAAACCGCGGCCCTCGAATCCCATTTCGCGAAACAGCGCCGTTGCCGGCACGTCGCGGGCGCGGCCGAGCGGCAGCAAGGCGAAAGCCAGCGTCACCAGCAGCCCGAACAGCGCTGCCATGCCGAGGGCGCCGGGATAGAACCCACCTTCCGCCGGCACTGGAATGACCGATTGGAGTGCCGCGCTGGCCGCGAACGGCATCAGCGCGCCAAGCACAAGGCCTAGCGTGATGCCGAGGGCGGCGATCATCAGGATCTGCACCAGATAGACGGCAAAGACGAAGCCGCCCGAAGCCCCCAGGCTCTTGAAGGTGGCGATGACGCCGCGCTTGCCGTCGAGATAGGCACGCACCGCATTGGCCACGCCGACGCCGCCGACCACCAGCGCCGTCAACCCAACCAGCGTCAGGAATTGCGAAAACCGTTCGATATTCGAGGACAGCGCCGGTGCTGCGTTGCTGCGGGTGCGGATCGACCAGCCGGCCTGCGGGAACTCTTTTGCCGCCTGGTCCTGGATCGCCTTGATCAGTGCCTCGCCGGTGCCGCCGGGCAGGCGGACCTTATAGGCGTTCTCGACCAGGCTGCCCGGCTGGATCAGGCCGGAAGCGGCAAGCCCGTCGGTCGACACCATCAGCCGCGGCGCAAAACCGAAGCCATCCGACACTGCATCCGGCTCGTTGACCAGCCTGGCACGCAGCTCGAACGTCGCGCTGCCGAGCTTCAGCCGGTCACCGATGCCAAGGTTCAGCCGCTCGAACAAGAGGTCCGGCGCGGCGGCGCCGAAGACCCCGGATTTTTCGCCGAACAGATCTTCTCGCGACAGCACCGGCTCGGTCTCCAGCGCGCCGTAGAGCGGATAGGCGCCGTCGACCGCCTTGGCCTCGACCAGCGCCTGGTCGGAGCCGTCCTCGAGCCTCGCCATCGAGCGCATATTGGCACTGTGCGAAACCGTGCCAAGCTGGTCGAGGAAGCTGCGTTCCGATCTGGTCGGATCGCGCTGGTTGAGCTGGAAGCGGAGATC
This sequence comes from Mesorhizobium sp. M0664, assembly GCF_040320565.1. Taxonomy (NCBI): domain Bacteria; kingdom Pseudomonadati; phylum Pseudomonadota; class Alphaproteobacteria; order Hyphomicrobiales; family Phyllobacteriaceae; genus Mesorhizobium; species Mesorhizobium sp. M0664. The sequence goes on along the minus strand of NZ_JAMYPW010000011.1, from coordinate 27,320 downwards.
GCCGCCGAGCAGCGTCTGGCCCTGGTCGGCAACACCGGCGGAAATCGCTTGCGCCACCGAATTGACGCCGCCGATCGCAGCGACGCCGAGCGCGATGCAGGCAAGGAAGATCAGGAAGCCGGACAGCCCGCCACGCATTTCTCGCAGCGAAAACCGAAAGGCGAGCCTCAGCGTGCGCGCCAGCGGCATCATGCGGTCACCCTGCCAGCCCTGGTGGCCGGCTTAGGCGCGTCTTCGATCCGCCCCGACCGCATCGACACCTGGCGCGAGCAGCGCGCCGCGAGTACCGGGTCATGCGTGACCAGCACCAGCGTCATGCCGCGTTCGGCCGCCTTGGCAAACAGCAGGTCGGCGACGTGCCGCCCCGTTGCCTGGTCGAGATTGCCGGTCGGCTCGTCGGCGATCAGGATGCGCGGCGACGGCGCCAGCGCCCGGGCGATCGCCACGCGCTGCTGCTCGCCGCCAGACAATTCGCCGGGGTAATGGGTGACGCGATCGCTCAAGCCCACCGCCGCCAGCTCGCGTGCCGCCACGCCGAATGGATCGACATGGCCGGCAAGCTCCAGCGGGACGGCAACGTTTTCCAGCGCCGTCATATTGGGGATGAGATGGAACGACTGGAACACGATGCCGATGTTTCGTCCTCGAAACGATGCGATCTCGTCTTCGCTTTTGCCGTTGAGCTGCTCGCCGGCAATTCGGACCGTACCCGAATCGACCCTTTCAAGTCCGGCCAAAACCATCAGCAATGTCGACTTTCCCGAACCTGAAGGTCCAACGATGCCGGTCGCTTCGCCGCCCGCAACATCGAGGCTGACGCCCTTCAGCACATGGACCGAGGATGCACCTTCGCCGAGCGTCAGCGATACGTCTTTCAGCGAAATGACGGCTTCTTCCAAAATCAAATCGTCCTATATGGGGGATGAAGGCTAGTGCATCCGATGCTCGACAAAGACGAAAACCTGCCTTCGCCAACAGATGTTCCTGGTCATATGGGGCCTGCCGCATGGCTTTCAAACATACCTTTGCCGCAGCGTTCGCCCTTTTCCTCGCCATTTGCGGCGCCATTTCGTCGGCGCGTGCTGAACCATTCACCATTGTCGGTTTCGGCGACAGCCTGATGGCGGGTTATGGCCTCGGGCCAGGTCAGGGCTTCACCGAGAAGCTGCAGGCGGCGCTGCGCGCCAAGGGCTACGATGTCACGGTCGCCAACGCCGGCGTCTCCGGCGATACGACGAGCGGCGGTCTGTCGCGGCTCGACTGGTCGGTGCCGGACGGCACGCAACTGGTCATCCTGGAGCTCGGCGCCAACGACATGCTGCGCGGCGTTTCGCCCGCCATAGCGGAAAAGAACCTGGACGCCATGCTGGCAAAGCTGAAGCAGCGCAAGATCGCCGTTTTGCTTGCCGGAATGCGCGCGGCGCCCAATCTCGGCGCCGACTACCAGAACGCCTTCGACGCGACCTTTCCGCGACTGGCTGAAAAATATGGCGTGCCGCTCTATCCTTTCTTTCTCGAGGGCATCGCCGGTCAATCCGTCCTGCAACTCGAGGACGGCCTTCATCCAAACGCCCGAGGCGTCGACCGCATCGTCGAGGGTATCCTGCCCAGTGTGGAGAAGACCATTGAAGCGGTCCGGGGCAATTCCTGAAGGCGAGGGTTCGCCGTCGCAACACCTTCCGCAGGGGAAGCTTTTAGGCAGGCCTGCGACCAACAAACCCCTTGCCCCGTTTGGATATCGATGATTCGCTAGGGGCAAGAGTTCGATTCGAGGACAGGAGGCTTCCCATGCCGCGTCTTTTTACCGCCCTCGAGATACCGCGTGATGCCGCTCTTTCGCTGTCCCTGCTCAGGGGCGGCCTGCCGGGAGCCCGCTGGATCGACGTCGAAAACTATCATCTGACGCTGCGCTTCATCGGCGATGTCGAGGGCCATGTCGCCGACGACATCGCCAATGCGCTTGACCGTGTTCACCGCCCGTCCTTCCCGCTGACGCTGTCCGGCGTCGGCGCCTTCGGCCAGAAGAAGCCGCATGCGGTGTGGGCCGGGGTCGCCGCTTCGCCCGATCTTTCCGCATTGCAGGCCGAGATCGAGCGCATCTGCCAGCGGCTCGGCATCCCGGCCGACCCGCGCAAGTTCATGCCGCATGTGACGCTGGCCCGCCTGCGCAATTCGAGCCCACTCGATGTCGCCCAGTATCTGTCGGCGCGCGGCAATTTTTCGACGCTGCCGTTCCGGGTCGGCCGCTTCGTGCTGATGTCGTCGCGCGATTCGGTCGGCGGCGGCCCTTACGTCGTCGAGGAGGCCTGGCGGCTTTCAGGTGCTGACAACCGCGTCGCCAGCCGTTTGGTCGGCGCCGCCGACGCTTCGCGGATCATGCGGTAGACGGACATGGCCAGGGAGAAACTAGCAAAAGAGGCGATCCGCGCCGAACTTGCCGGCCTCGACGGCTGGTCGCTGGCCAAGGATGGCGGCTCGATCACCCGCACCTTCACCTTCAAGAATTTCTCCGAAGCCTTTGCCTTCATGGCCCGCGTCGCCCTGGCCGCGGAGAAGATGGACCACCATCCCGACTGGTCGAACGTCTATAAGACGGTAAACGTGACGCTCAGCACGCACGACGCCGGCGGCCTGACCGCGCTGGATTTCGATCTGGCCAGGAAAATGAACCGCTATTTCGGCGGCTGAGCCTGTCTGCACCTTGCAGCGAGGTTCGGCTTTCACCACATTTTGCCTCGCGGTCACGCGTGAAGCCACGCGACGGCCGCAAGGAGAGGTTGATGGCGCAAAAATCCGGTTTTGATTTCTTCGGCCTCGGCAGCAAGCCGGGCAACGAGAGCGAAGTGCGCGAAAAGTTCTGGCGTACGGCGAAGAAGGCCGCCCGGCAGATCCCGTTCATGGAAGAGGTGGTCGCCGCCTATTACTGTGCCATGGACAAGAAGACGCCGCTTCGCGCCAAGGGCACCTTGCTTGCTGCGCTCGGCTATTTCGTGCTGCCGACGGACGTCATCCCCGATTTCATCCTTGGGCTAGGCTTCACCGACGACATCGCCGTGCTGACCGCCGCGATTACCGCCGTCAGCGCCCACATCACGCCGGCGCACCGGCTCGCCGCCAGGCAGGCCATCGCCGACAAGAGCTGAGCCGGTGCGGCGCAAAAAATCGCGTGAGAACCGATTTTCCGGCCGTCAAACCCACCGCCGCACCCGCGCCTTGTAGGCGCGATAGGCATCTCCGAACTTCCGCTCGAGATAGCGCTCTTCCGGCGCGATAACGCCGGTATTGATCACCCACAGCAGCGGGACGACGAGCGCAATAGCCCAAAGACTTCCGGCCGCGACGCCGAGGCCCAAATAGATGAGGGTCGTTCCCAGATAGAACGGATTCCTAGTGCGCCGATAGATACCGTCGACGACCAGCGCCGTCGTCGGCAAGGTCGGTGGTATGTTGGTTCCAGCGGCCTGAAAGCGGCCCGCTGCCATAAAGATGAACACGAAGCCGCACACCGCGAGCACGGCGCCGGTCAGATAGCGGGCGAACGCCTGCCCGGCCATAACCGGGAGCGGCACGAGCACCTCGAGCACGGTTGCCGCCACCAGGAAGCCGAGGAAGATCAAAGGTGGCAACGCAATGACCCCGGCCAAGTCGGGGGCGCCCGATCCGCCCGCCGCCTCCCCGCCATCCGACCGGGGCACCGCGCCACCGGCCGCCACGCGGACGGCGACACGAACGCCGAACACGATCGCCAGGACGAATGTGCCGCCCGCCAGGATCAGAACTGTCTCGGAAATGGCCATGGCCAAATCTCCCGTGAGCCGCCGGGGAGGGCACCCCGGCCGAGCGCCGTGGCGGCGAACGCAGACATGGTACCGCCTGCAGGGAAATTCGTCACGCACCTCAAAAAGCGAGAATCGCCGCAAGACCTAGCTGCTTGAAAAGTCAAACTCTTGCCGTTTTCGTGGCCTCCAAGTCGCGGCAGGGACATTGCGCCAGCCGCTTTTTCCAGCGGCAGCGCGAAGACGGCGGCGGTTTCCTGGCGTGAACATCCTTTTCTAAGGAGAAATTCACCGTTTGGTAACCCAGATTAAATCAAAATGAAGCGACGGGCAGGACGCCGAGCCGGCCTGCCGCCGCACCAGTGGAATACGGGAAAAGCGATGCGCGGATTGATTGCTATAGTTTCCAGCCTGGCCCTGGTGGCCTTGACGGCGCCCGCGCTGGCGCAGTCGGCAACCAAGATCGGCCAGCATAATGCCTGGGGCACCTACAGTTATCAGGCGTCGGGCGGCGGCAAGGTCTGCTATGTCCTGACGGTGCCAACCGACAAGCAGCCGCCGACGCTCGATCACGGCGACATGTTCTTCTTCGTCAGCCAGCGGCCGGGGCAGCAAGTGTCCTACGAGCCGCAATTCATCGCCGGCTATACCTTCAAGGAAGGTTCCAAGGCCACCGTCACCATCGACAAGAAGTCTTTTTCGATGTTCACGCGCGGCAAGTCGGCCTGGGTCGAGAACGCCGCCGAGGAGCCGGTGCTGATCGCCGCGATGAAGACCGGCACCGACATGAAGGTGTCGGCCAAGTCCGGCCGCGGCAACACCACCACCTACGTCTTCTCGCTGAAGGGCATCTCGGCGGCGCTGGCCTCGATCGCGAAGTGCAAGTAGGCGGTTAGGCGCGGTCTTCCCTTCTCCCCTTGTGGGAGAAGGTGGATCGGCGCGCAGCGCCGAGACGGAAGAGGGGTGTTGGACGGAACGCCGTCGGCGCCAAGCTGGAACACCCCTCATCCGACCGAGCTTCGCTCGGCCACCTTCTCCCACAAGGGGAGAAGGAAGAACCCCGGCATGACTCCGCCGCTAACCTGTGCTATGCGCCGCGCTTCATTTCGGGCACGATGCTGTATTCGGCCGCAAATCGCTTATATTGGCGCAACAATGACCCTTTCATTCGATCTTACCGCCGAAGGCGCGCGTGACGCGTTGCGCACCCGCACGACGCCTGAAAAACCGTCGCTGATCGGCTTGACGCGCGCCGAACTCGGGGCCGCCCTCGTCGCCGCCGGCATCGTGCCGGAGCGCCAGGCGAAAATGCGCGCCCAACAGCTCTGGCATTGGATCTATGTGCGCGGCGTTTCCGACTTCGCCGGCATGTTCAACATCTCCAAGGATCTGCGCGCCGCGCTCGACAGGCATTTCACCGTCGCCAGGCCCGAGATCGTCGAGGAGCAGATTTCCTCCGACGGAACCCGCAAATGGCTGTTCCGCTTTCCGCCGCGCGGCGCCGGCCGGCCGGTCGAGATCGAGACCGTCTACATTCCCGAAGAAGGCCGCGGCACGCTCTGCATCTCTTCGCAAGTCGGCTGCACCCTGACCTGCTCCTTCTGCCACACCGGCACGCAGAAACTGGTGCGCAACCTGACCGCCGAGGAAATCCTCGCCCAGCTCTTGACCGCCCGGGACCGGCTTGGCGATTTCCCCGACCGCGACACGCCCGACGGCGCCATCGTGCCGGCCGAGGGGCGGAAAGTGTCCAACGTCGTCATGATGGGCATGGGCGAGCCGCTCTACAATTTCGAGGCGGTGAAGAAGGCCCTGCTTATCGCATCCGACGGCGACGGGCTTTCCCTGTCGAAGAGGCGGATCACGCTCTCGACGTCCGGCGTGGTGCCCGAGATCTTCCGCACCGGTGAGGAGATCGGCGTCATGCTGGCGATCTCGCTGCACGCCACCAACGACGATCTGCGCGACCTTTTGGTGCCTATCAACAAGAAGTATCCGCTGAACGAACTGATCGCTGCCTGCCGTGCCTATCCCGGCCTGTCCAACGCCAAGCGGATCACCTTCGAATATGTCATGCTGAAGGACGTCAACGATTCGATCGAGGACGCCAAGGCGCTGGTCAAGCTGCTCAAGGGCATCCCCGCCAAGATCAATCTGATCCCGTTCAATCCGTGGCCGGGCACCAACTACCAGTGCTCGGACTGGGAGACGATCGAGAAATTCGCCGACTACATCAACAATGCCGGCTATGCCTCGCCGATCCGCACGCCGCGCGGCCGCGACATCCTGGCCGCCTGCGGCCAGCTCAAGTCGGACTCCGAGCGCATGCGCAAGGTCGACCGGCTGGCGCTGGAAGCGATGATGATCGCGGGGCATGGCGAGGCGTGAAATACCTCAGGCGATTGGCAGTGACTTTGCTCTGCTACGCCCTGGCTGCCTTCACCATGTCTCTGGTCTTTTTCCTGCTCGATGCACTGATGTGGTGGCGTGTTCCCGCTTTCCTGTCCACTCGAGATAGTTGGTCGCTGTTGCTGCTTGGAGCGATGATCGCAGGCATCTTTGGCGCACCGCTGGCAATCCCGATGGTCATTGCTTCCCAAGTTCTCGAGGCGAGACGCTGGATTCTTTTTGTCGTCGGGGGAGCTTTCGTTGGGACGTGCGTATTTGCGGTCTGGAAACTGCATCCGTCGGCACAGAGGCCACCGGACGTTGACGTGTTGGTGGCCCTAATCATTGCGGGAAGCTTGGCAGGAGCCGTCTATCGCCTGGTCGAGAGCCGGTTCCTGCAAATGCCCGGACAATTCGCGTGAACCGCCTCGTCGCCTATCTGATCCGCTTCGCCGTCATCCTTGTCGGCTACGGCGTTGCTTCGCTGGCGGCAAGCGCCTTCCTTAACGTCATGTTCCTGGCGTCTCTTGGGCTGATAACGGACGAGACGCAACCGGCGGCGCAGGCGTCGCTGTGGTTTTCAATCCCCTTCGTCGCGCTGTTCGTCGCCTATTTCGCCTTCATGCCGGCCGCCATCGCCATCCTCGTCTCCGAGATCCTTGGCCGGCGTGACTGGCTGTTCTATGCGCTGGCGGGCGCAGCGGTGGCGGCGGTCTTCCTTGGCTTCGTCCACCAGACGGCCGATGCCAATTTCGAGGTTACCAATACCAGCGTCATGCTGGCGGTGATCGGCTGCGGCATGGTCGGCGGTATTTTCTACTGGCTGAGCGCCGGCCGCTCGGCCGGAAGCTGGCGTCAGATCGGACGCCCTATTTCGCCTGGGCCGTCAGGATCTTGAGCGCGAAGGCCGAAAAAACTCCGGCAAACAGATAGTCGACGACGCGGGTCACACGCGGGCTGGATTTCATCGCGGCCGAGAATTTTTCCGCCGCCAGCACCATCGGCGCCGTCACCGGGATCGCCAGCACGACGAACATCGCGCCGAGGAAGAACAGCTTTCCCGGCGCGTCGGGATCATGCGCGGAGACGAATTGCGGCAGGAAGGTCATGAAGAACAGGATGATCTTCGGGTTGAGCAGATTGACCCCGAGCCCCGCCGCCCAGCTGCGGAACAGCGAGATCTGCGGCCCGCTCTTCTTCTCCGGTGAAAACGCCGACCCTTTTGTGATCGCCTGCCATGCCAGGAAGACCAGATAGCCGGCGCCGAAAATCTTCAGCACGAAGAACGCCATCGGCGAGGCGACGATCAGCGCCGAGACGCCGACCACCACCAGCGTGGTGTGGATCAGCGTGCCGCACAAGGCGCCGGCCATCGAGGCAAAGCCGGTGGCACGGCCCTGGCTCAGCGTGCGCGACACGAACAGCGTCATGTCAGGCCCGGGCGTGATCGCCAGGATGAAGGTGGCGATGGAGAACTGGATAAGCGTCGTACTGTCGGGGATGAAGGACATGGCTCGTCTCGTAGCGGCAAAAGACGGCGCAGCCATAGCGCAAGAGCCGTGTCCTCGCCAGCCTCTTGGAGATGAAGCATCTGGTCCAGGCATCGTTCGTCCCTTGCGCTGGCCTAAAACGCCGTGATACCTCGCCCGCGAAGAACCCCTGTCGCGGAACTGCCCACCATGTCGAAAGCAAAAGCCGTCAAGAAAGTCGTGCTCGCCTATTCCGGCGGCCTTGATACCTCGATCATCCTGAAATGGCTGCAGACCGAGCTCGGCGCCGAGGTCGTGACCTTCACCGCCGATCTCGGCCAGGGTGGCGAACTGGAGCCGGCCAGGCGCAAGGCCGAGATGATGGGCATCAAGGACATCCGCATCGTCGATGTCCGCGAGGAGTTCGTATCCGATTTCGTCTTTCCGATGTTCCGCGCCAACGCTGTCTATGAAGGCACATATCTGCTCGGCACCTCGATCGCCCGGCCACTGATCTCGAAACATCTTGTCGAGATCGCCAGGGAGACCGGCGCCGATGCGATCGCGCATGGCGCCACCGGCAAAGGCAACGACCAGGTGCGTTTCGAGCTGTCGGCCTATGCGCTCAACCCCGACATCAAGGTGATCGCGCCGTGGCGCGATTGGTCGTTCAAGTCGCGGACCGATCTCATCAACTTCGCCGAGCAGCACCAGATCCCGGTGCCGAAGGACAAGAAGGGCGATGCGCCTTTCTCGGTCGACGCTAACCTGCTGCATTCGTCTTCCGAGGGCAAGGTGCTGGAGGACCCGTGGACGGAACCGCCGGAATTCGTCCACCAGCGCACCATCTCGCCGATGGACGCGCCGGACAAGGTCACCGAGATCGAGATCGAATTCCTCAAGGGCGATCCGATCGCGCTCAACGGCAAGAAGCTGTCGCCGGCGACGATGTTGGCGGCGCTGAACGATCTCGGCCGTGACAATGGCATCGGCCGGCTCGACCTGGTCGAGAACCGTTTCGTCGGCATGAAATCGCGCGGTGTCTACGAGACCCCCGGCGGCACCATCCTGATCGCCGCCCACCGGGCGATCGAATCGATCACGCTCGACCGCGGTGCCGCCCATCTCAAGGACGAGTTCATGCCGCGCTATGCCGAGCTCATCTACAATGGCTTCTGGTTCGCGCCCGAGCGGCTGATGTTGCAGGCGATGATCGACAAGAGCCAGGAAGACGTCGAAGGCACCGTGCGGCTGAAGCTCTACAAGGGCAACGTCATGGTCAGCGGCCGCAAGTCGAGGAAGACGCTCTATTCCGACGCGCTGGTCACCTTCGAGGACGACCGCGGCGCCTACGACCAGAAGGATGCAGAAGGTTTCATCCGCCTCAACGCGCTGAGGCTGCGGACACTGGCGGCGCGCAATCGCAAGGGTTGATATTCCCAACAGGCCCAATGCTTAGATGAGTTAGGAACCCGGTGAGGACACCGGGTTTTATTTGGCGTCTCTAATATAATAGAAGCCGCGATTTCAGATCGTTTCCTGTTTGACCTTTCCGTGATTTGATCTTACTTCTCGTGCGGGTCGGAGGGCTTTGACAGTGAAAAACAGACTTTTTCTTCTGCTTGCGGCGGTGGCCGTCTTTACCGCGGGTCAGTCCACGCAAGTGCCGGCGGGGCAAACATCCAAGGTCCATACTTGCAAAAGTTTTGACGGCCCCTTCCAGATTCCCGCTTCCCAGAAATGCCCGTTGAGCGGCTACGCGCAGGGTCCCAGAGTCCCGACGGTCATCGGGGACAAGCCAAAAGCGGCTACCCCGGCGCCGCGGAATTCCAAATTCCGTACCTGCAAAAGTTTTGACGGCCCCTTCCAGATTCCCATTTCCCAGAAATGCCCGTTGAGCGGCTACGTGCATTATTGAGCGTGATGTGCCCAGGCGCTTGGCCACGCTTGGAGCTGGTTTCCTGCCCGCGTTGGCTGTCCTGGCGAACTTGGCCGTCGCCAAAGCCAACGATGACCCCCCTCCCTCGACCTTCCCGCGCTGGTCGAGTGCAGGGCTGACGTTCCGACATATAGTGGTTTTGCCCTTTGGCTGACCGACCGCCCCGATGCGCCCGCAAAGCTCGGCTGGAACGACGTTTCTTCCGGCAATCCTTTCCTCAAGCAATATGAATTGCCGGCCCCGCTTCGCGTATTCGGGCGCGAAACGGCGTCCGTCGTCCTTACCGCGACCGGGCCGATGGCGGTGTTTGACGAAGTTTCCACGCCCGGGGCTTGGCCGGACTTTCGGTCGAATAGCGCAATTCCAGGAAAAGCGTGAAACGGTTTTCCGTCCGGGATTGCGTTAAAACAAAGCTCTAGACTAGGACGTAGACTCGTTACCGCGTAGCCAGATACGGACGGAGACGAGTTTGAGGGCAGCGAGGTAGTTTTGTCATATCGAGTTGCGATGCGACGGAACTGCTTGGCCTGGTTGAAGAAGCGTTCGACGAGGTTGCGGGCCTTGTAGAGGAAGGGGCTGAAGCACATCGGGTCCTTGCGGTTGGCCTTGGGCGGGATGTTGGCCCATGCCTTTTGCTCGGTGACGGCATTGCGCAACGCGTTGGCATCATAGCCCTTGTCGGCGAGCAGCATGGCACCCTCGGGCAAATCCTTGATAAGTCCGCTGCGTAGGCGATGTCACTCATTTGACCTGCCGTGAGCGTCAGCTTGATCGGCCTGCCTTCGGCGTCGACAAGAGCATGGATTTTGGTCGTCAGCCCGCCTCGGGAACGACCGAGACAATGATCTCGATTCCCCTTTTTGCCGTCGCACCCTGCTGATGGACGCGAACAATAGAGGTGTCGATCATCTGCACCGTGCCGTCATGGGCCTCGGTAATGGCGTCCATCAGCCGATCCCAGACACCTGCTATCCGCCATCGAACGAAGCGGTTGTAGCCAGTGGTGCGAGGCCCGTAGCGCTCGGGCAGATCGCGCCATGGCGCACCCGATCGCAGCACCCAGAAGATGCCGTTCAGCACCCGGCGGTCGTCTACGCGCGGCACGCCTCGCGGCTTGTTGGGCAACAGCGGCTCGATCGCCCGCCATTCGAAGTCGGTCAGATCGTATCGGCTCATGCCCTTATGAATCAGACCCCGCTCAAGTTTGGAACCAGCCAGTCGGCAAACGACCCAATGCGGACAGGACGGCTGCTCACACCTCACTTCCATGTTGGTGAGCTTCGTCCTCAACGAAAAGGTCGAGGCCCCAGCCAACACCGCAATCCGCGAGCACCCTCATCGCGGACGGCTCAAGCCAAATGCCGCACTGTACGTCGTAGGGCTGATAGAACCCGCCGTAGATAGTTATCTGCTTTGGCCGCACTTCCTGCCACAGCCGTGCGAAGGCCTCCTCCCGACCTCGCATCTGCTCGATCAGGTAGTTGACCGCATTCTCGTGCTCGGCCCCACTCCGGAGCCTTTGCCGCGGACCATCGAGGCTCCATCCATTCTTCTTGCGCGGGGAACCGTTACGCATCGGGTCGCCCTTGCGGACTATGCGTGTCGGTTCGAGGCTTAGGATCGCAGTCACCCCCTCGGGGTCCGCATCGAAATCAACGATCGAGAGCGAGATCATCGCCTGTCCTAGCTAGGTTCCAAAGGGCAAGGCAAGCCCTGCGCTGTTGCGAGACTCTTCATGCTCGCCTCGCGCTTCCAACCGAGCCCAGTCATTTTTGCGTTTATATCCTGTCAGTCGGCATCGATCGCCGTGGCCATGCGGGCGATGGCCTGTTGATAGACGCTCGCGGAATTCCAGCCAGCGATTGCGCCCATATTCGCCTGCGCACTCGCGCCGGCCCGCCAACCATGACTCTTGAGGAAGTTGGCGGTGGAAGCCAACGCAGTGCTCTTGTCGCGCAGATTTTTGTTTCCGACACCATACGTCAAAACATTTCCGGGCAGGAACTGCGTGTGGCCAATCTCGCCGTGCGCGGCACCGACCGACGAGGCGCTCAACGCTCCGCGATCAACCAGCTTCAGGGCCGCAATGGCATGCGGGTAGAAGAACTCCGGACGGCGACAGTCATAGGCCAGCGTTAAAATGGCGGAGACCGTATTCTGGTTGCCCATGGCGGAACCGAAGCCGGTCTCCATGCCCCAGATGGCGAGCAACACGCCCGGCGACACGCCGTAATTCCGTTCGATCTTGTCGAACAGCGCAGCATTGGCCTTCTTCAGCGCACGGCCCCTGGCAATGATCGCGGACGCGCCACGGCGCTTCATGAAAGCTTCCACCGAGCCGCTGAAAGCCTTATGGATGGCGCGGTCGACGGAGATCGTCTTTGTCGCGTAGGTTGCGCGAGCCAGAGCGGCCAGACCCTTCGAGCCGACACCGTCGGCCTTCGCCTCCGCGGCGAACTCCGGTTTCCATGCCTCGAAGCCGGCGCCGCTCTTGCCACAGCTGGCCGCCGCCTGCGCGCCCGTCGCCAGCGCAAGCACCGCCACCACCGTGGCCACTACAAACATCTTCCCCTTGGCAAGAAATGCCATGCTGCTCTCCTGGTTGCCTGAATCACGTTCCCTATTGCGAACTTGCCTGCGAAACACCTGCTTGTCACTGCCCCGGCGCCACGCCGATGCACTCAATACAGCAGGAACCTCAAATCCACCACACTGGCGGACGCCCGGGAATTTGCCTACGATCAAGTAATTATTGTGGCGGGGACAGAATAAGCATGGAAGACGTTGATGTCGTGATCATCGGCGGGGCGCTGAGCGGTTTGTGTGCTATGCGGCGGCGGCGGCCCGGCCGCTCGCAAGTGCGCGCCACGCTGATGCAGCCCGTGGCGGAAAAGATCTTCTTCGCCGGCGAGCATTTGGCCGGTCCGCTGATGCAGACCTGCGGCGGCGCCAGATTGTCGGGCGAGGCAGTGGCCAAGGAGGAGGTCGTCGCCCAGCTTGCGGCAAAATAGCATCAGCCGGCAGGAACGTCGGCAGCTGACAGGCGTTTGGCGTTCTCCTGCTCGTATCGTCCTCCGCATTTCGAATGATTTGAGACGCCAATGAAGCTTTTCGACTGCCCGCATTGCGACCACCGTCTCTATTTCGAGAACGCGCAATGCCTGAACTGCGCCAGCCTCGTGCTCTACGATCCCGAGCATGCGCGCTTCGCGCTGTCCGGCGCCGAGGTCTTCTATTGCACCAATGCCGACGAATGCGCCTGCAACTGGATGGCGGAGCCCGGCCACGCCTTCTGCCGCGCCTGTGCGCTGAACCAGCTGATCCCGGATCTGTCGGTCGACGGCAACCGCCGCCGCTGGATCCGTGTCGAGGCGGCAAAGAAGCGTGCCGTCTATTCGCTGCTCGCCTTCGGCCTGCCGGTCGCACCCAAGCAGGACGTTGGCGACGAGATCGGTCTCGCTTTCGATTTTCTTGCCGATCCGATCGGCGGCGGTCCGGGCGGCGAACGTATCCTGACCGGTCATGACAACGGCCGGATCACGCTCAACGTCGCCGAGGCGGATTCGGCAGAGCGCGAACGGCGGCGCGTCGAGATGGGCGAGAACTACCGCACGCTGCTCGGCCATTTCCGCCATGAGCTCGGCCATTATTACTGGGACCGCCTGATCCGCGACGATTCGCAAAAGCTTGCCGGTTTTCGCGCTTTGTTCGGCGACGAGCGCGCCGGCTACGAACAGGCGCTGAAGACCTATTATGCCGATGGCGCGCCGCCCGACTGGCAGCAGCGCCATATCTCGGCCTATGCGACGTCGCACCCATGGGAGGACTGGGCCGAGACATGGGCGCATCACATGCACATCACCGACACACTGGAGATGGTGCATGCCCTGAATTTCCCGCTCGGCCGGCTGGAAACCGTTGAAGCCAACGAGCTGCCGCGCGCCGATACCGGCGGCAAGTTGCAGCCGGCACCATCGGAACCCGCCGCCAGCCCAGAGCCCTTCGAAAGGATTCTCGACCGCTGGCTGGTGCTGTCGGAGGCGTCCAACTCGATCAACCGCTGCATGGGCCTGCCCGATCTCTATCCCTTCGTCATCTCGGACGTGGCGGCGCAAAAACTTGCTTTTGTTCACGAGCTTTTGACCGACCTGCCGAAAACGACTGGAACAAATCGTGAGCCGGCCGAAGCCTTTTAGCCGGAACGCATGCGGCTTTGCTTCGTTTTCCGTGCCAAGGGACTGTGAAACGGAGAGAAGACCATGAAACGCATATTGTTTCCGGCGGTGGCCGGAGCGCTCATAGCGATGTCGGGCTCTGCTTTGGCCGACACCGCCGTCTCGGCCATCACTGATCTCAATGTACGCGCCGGCCCCGGCCCGCAATATCCGGTGATCGGCGTGCTTGCGGCCGGCCAGTCGGCGACGCTCGACGGCTGCATCGCCAACAGCAAATGGTGCACCATCGCCGAGGCCAACGGCCAGGGCTGGGTCTATTCCGACTATGTGACGGCCGATTTCGGCGGCAGCCGTGTGGTCCTGACACAGCGTCCGGCCAGCGCCGACATTGCCGTCGTGACGCCGCCCGCCGATAGCGTCGAGTATTCCGACAGCTATACCGGAGCAATCGTCGCCGGCGAGGCGATCGAGCCTATCCGGAGACCGCCGGCCGAGATCCGTACCTATGTACGTACGCATCGGCTCGATCCGGTCTATCTCGAGGGTGAGGTGGTGACGGGCGCGACGTTGCCTGACACCGTCGAGCTGCGCGAGATTCCGGACTATGATTACCGTTACGTCTATGTGAACGGCCAGCCGGCACTGGTCGATCCGGGCAGCCGGCGTATCGTGTACGTCGTGCGCTGACGATACAAACAGGGCGGTCGCCCTGTAATGGCGGCCGCTCGCACTCCCGACATTGCCACAAGCCGGCATTGCCGCTGCAATACCGGTTTCCACATTGGGGCCGATGTTCTAGACCTTGCGAGCCGAAGCACCAGCCAGCGAGCCCGCGTGACGATCGACCCAACCGCCTTCCAACAGTACCGGCACACCGCCAACAACAAGACCACTTTGCCGCGGCTTCTGCTTGGAGCGGTGGTCGTCATCCTGTTCTGGCTCGGAACCACTGCCGCCGTGCTGTTCGGCGGCACCTATGCCTTTGCCGTTTGGCAGGCATCGTCTGGCACCGCCCCGCCAGGTGGGGGAGCGGTGCAGGATTTCATGGCCTCTCCTGCAGGCATCCTTGCGGCGCTGGCTTCATTTGCCGGAATCTGGCTCGGCCTTTGGGCTGCCATGCGCTGGATCCATCAAGAGAAGCTGACAGCCCTGATTGGCGTCAGCCGGCGCATTTCTTGGTCGGGGTTCCTGAAAGGACTGACCGCGGTGCTGATCACCTCGCTGCTTTCCGAGATCCTGCTTTATGGTTTGCAGCCCGACATCGCGCGCGGCGCGATCGGCCTGTCCGCGTGGCTTTTGTTCCTGATCCCGATCGCCGCCCTGACCTTTCTGCAGACCTCGTCGGAGGAGATGCTGTTTCGCGGTTATCTGCTCAGGGGCCTGGCGAGCCGGTTCCGGAACTCTTTCATCTGGGCGCTGCTGCCGGGATTGCTGTTCACCTCCCTGCACTGGAGCCCAGGTTCAAGCGCTGCCATCAATGCCTGCGTGCTGGCCTCGATCGCTGCCTTTGCGCTGCTGCTGACGCTTCTGGTCTATGCAACCGGCAATCTCGGTGCCGGCTTTGGCGCCCATCTCGGCAACAATCTGACCGGCTTCCTGCTGATTTCGCACCAGCAAAGCTATAATTCCTTCGCCCTGTTCAACGCCAAGCCGCTCGAAGCCGCGGGCTGGACGACTTCAGACGCCGTCCTCATCGCTTCGATCGGCATCGTCAGCAGCCTGTTGACCGTTCTGCTGCTTTTACATCCGCGCTCACCGCTGAAGGTCGAGCCGGATATGGCGCGCGCCGGCAGCGTGCGCTGATGTGCATTGCCTGGTCGTCCTGAGCTATTTGACGCAAAGCTTGACCAAAGCTTGACTCTGCGGCCGATTTCCTGTCTACACGCCGCGAATTCCGCGACGAGTATTCCTCCGAGCAAACCGACCGGGACGCCGAAACCTCTTTGAGGTGAAGTGCCGTAAATCGATCCCGGAGGCCAACACCCGGCAGCGCTGTGCGCCCCCGGGTGCTTTTTGGCTTTGGGCTTTGCCCGGACCGGCTTTTGCTTGGACAGTTGGCGCGAACGCATTACCTCTCGGGCATCATCCAGGTGCCAGGGAAAAGGAAAAAGAATGTTTGAATCGCTACAGGAACGCACAAGAGGCGTGGAGGGCCTTCGGCCCGACAGGGGTCAAAATGAATCCAAGGCGCTGTCGCGCGGCGGGTTGACCAATGTTTGAGTCCCTGCAAGAGCGCCTTGGTTCGATCCTGAACGGCCTCACCGGCCGCGGCGCCTTGTCGGAGGCTGATGTCTCGGCGGCGCTGCGCGAGGTGCGCCGTGCGTTGCTCGAGGCCGACGTGGCGCTGGAAGTGGTGCGTTCCTTCACCGACAAGGTGCGCGAGAAGGCCGTCGGCGCCGCCGTGGTCAAGTCGATCAAGCCCGGCCAGATGGTCGTCAAGATCGTCCATGACGAGCTGGTCGAGATGCTCGGCGCCGAGGGCGTCGCCATCGACCTCAATGCACCGGCTCCGGTCGTCATCATGATGGTCGGCTTGCAGGGTTCCGGCAAGACGACGACCTCGGCCAAGATCGCCAGGCGCCTCGCCGACCGTCAAAACAAGAAAGTCTTGATGGCCTCGCTCGACACGCGGCGTCCCGCCGCGCAAGAGCAGCTCCGCCAGCTCGGCGAGCAGGTCAAGGTCGCCACATTGCCGATCGTCGCCGGCCAGACGCCGGTCGATATCGCCCGCCGCGCCGTGCAGGCGGCCAAGCTCGGCGGCCATGACGTCGTCATCCTCGACACCGCCGGCCGCACCCATATCGACGAGCCGTTGATGGTCGAGATGGCCGACATCAAGAAGATGTCGTCGCCGCACGAGATCCTGCTGGTCGCCGATTCGCTGACCGGCCAGGACGCCGTCAATCTGGCAAAAAGCTTCGACGAGCGCGTCGGCATCACCGGCCTCGTGCTGACCCGCATGGACGGCGACGGCCGCGGTGGTGCGGCGCTCTCGATGCGCGCCGTCACCGGTAAGCCGATCAAGCTGATCGGCACCGGCGAAAAAATGGACGCGCTGGAGGAATTCCACCCCAAGCGCATCGCCGACCGCATCCTCGGCATGGGCGACATCGTCAGCCTCGTCGAAAAAGCGGCCGAGAACATCGACGCCGAACAGGCCGCGGCGATGGCCAGGAAGATGCAGTCGGGCAAGTTCGACCTGAACGACCTCGCCGGCCAGCTTCAGCAAATGTCGAAAATGGGTGGCATGGGTGGCATCATGGGCATGATGCCCGGCATGGGCAAGATGAAGGACCAGATGGCCGCCGCCGGGCTCGACGACAAGATGTTCGGTCGCCAGCTCGCCATCATCTCGTCGATGACCAAGGCCGAGCGTGCCAACCCCGATATTCTGAAGCACTCGCGCAAGAAGCGCATCGCCGCCGGCTCGGGTACCGACGCGGCCGAAATCAACAAACTGTTGAAGATGCATCGCGGCATGGCCGACATGATGAAGGCGATGGGCGGCAAGGGCAAAGGCGGCGGCCTGATGCGCGGCATGATGGGCGGCCTCGCTTCCAAGATGGGGCTCGGCGGCATGATGCCTGGCGGCCCAGGCGGTCCCGGAGGCGGCATGATGGGCGGCGGCATGCCGGACCTCTCCAAGATGGACCCCAAGCAGCTCGAAGCCTTGCAGAAGCAGGCGCAGGCGGCCGGGCTCGGCGGCATGAAGGGCCTGCCCGGTGGTCTTCCCGGTGGCGGTGGCCTGCCTGGGCTGCCCGGCGGCATGAAACTTCCCGGCCTGCCGGGCGGTGGCGGGCTGCCAATGCTTGGCAAGAATGGCCTCGGCAAGAAGAAGTGAGGGCGCCATGAACGAAGAGAAGGACATGGCGGACGCGCGTGCGGCGCTGGCCAATTATCGCGCCTCGATCGACAATATCGACGCGGCGCTGATCCACATGCTGGCCGAGCGCTTCCGCTGCACCAAGGCAGTCGGCGTGCTGAAGGCGGAACATGGCCTGCCGCCTGCCGACCCGGCGCGCGAGCAGGAGCAGATCGCCCGTCTTCGCCAACTGGCGAAGGACGCCCATCTCGACCCGGATTTCGCGGAGAAATTCCTGAACTTCGTCGTCCGCGAAGTGATCCGCCATCACGAGCAGATCGCCGCATCCAACGGCGTAGCGAAAACCGGCTGAGGATTAGCCACCAACCGATCAACCAAATCAGAGCTTTTAGGAGAAAAGAAATGCCACTGAAAATCCGATTGGCCCGTGCGGGCTCGAAGAAGCGTCCCTATTACCATGTCGTCGTCGCCGACGCGCGTTCGCCGCGCGACGGCCGTTTCATCGAGTCGCTCGGCTCGTGGAATCCGCTGCTGCCCAAGGACGGCGAACGCGTCAAGGTCGACGCCGAGCGCGTCAAGCATTGGCTGTCGCATGGCGCCCAGCCGACCGACCGCGTGCTGCGCTTCCTCGATGAAGCCGGCATCGCCAAGCGCGAAGCGCGCGCCAACCCGAAAAAGGCCGAGCCCGGCAAGAAGGCGCAGGAGCGCGCAGCCTTGCTGAAGAAGGCGCAGGAAGATGCCGCCGCGGCCGTTGCCGCCGCCGCAGCCGCGCCGGCCGAGGCGGAAGCCGCCAGCGCCGAATAAATCATCTCCACAACCGCGAAACGGCGGGCCCTGCCCGCCGTTTTGCTATTGCATCCATATGATGCGGCCCGATCAATAGCCTTCCGGGCAACTCGCAACGTAGACACGACCGTTACGATCGCGATAACGGCATTGGCCGCTTTCGCTGGCACGGCCGATCAGTGCACCGGCCAAAGCGCCGGCCGCACCGCCGATCACCGCGCCCTTGGTCGGGTTGCCGGCCACAGCAGCGCCGACCGCCGCACCGCCCAGGCCACCAACTGCCGCGCCTTGCTCAGTACGGGAGCAGGCACCGAGCGGGACCAGCAAGGCCATCAAGATCATCACCTTTTTCATTGTCGTTCCTCTCCAACAGGGTGCCGTCCTCGCCGCTGCACCCCCTAACTCGCAACCAGGCGATTTGATCCAAAGAAGAAGATCGGCTGCCGCCCGGCGGCGCTCAATTTGATCCAAAGAGTAGAAAGGCGGCGGCAGACCGCGCCCGCTCTGGCAGCGTGGCCACCATCGAACGGCTTTCGATGTCGCCGCTATTGGCTAAACGGGAACAACGCGCGCACCCTTGGATCGCGCAGATACAGGCCACCCCAGAGGACGGCGCCGAGATAGACGCCGAACAGTATGTGCGAGAACAAAGGGCTGCCGATACGCACATGCGTGGCGACGGCGCCGCCGAGATAAGCGGTGAGCAGGATGGCGCCGAGCACCGAGGTGCGTGGCAGCGCGTAAAGCGCTGTCGAGACCAATCCAATGGTGCCGAGCATGCGCGAGACATTGGCATCGGCCGGCCAGCCGAGCTGCACCATGGTCTGGGTGACGATTTCGAGCGGCGGTAGCTTGATGACGCCGTCGAAGATCATGAACAGCACGATGACGGCGCTGAGCACGCGGCCGGCCCACAGGGCACGCGGTGAGACGGGTGCTGCCTGAGACATGGTCATTATGTTCCCTCCGGTCGTTGTGAGCACTGGCTCCTTCGCCAGCTCGAACCAAGGACGCGGCCCATGACGGCGATCCGACACGCCTCCAGCTCTTTTTCACTCCGGGGGACGGCGACCTCGGATGTACAAGTTCAGCCGGCAACGAACCTGGTCAAGTCCACCTTGCGAGGTGAGATGGAGGGCGTTATTGAAAATCCGTAGGGGTGTCTGCCGACGCTCGACGGCAGCCGCCGCCTGATCGCACAACGAAAAGCAACCGATGGCCGGAGAGACCGACCTGAAACAGTTGCTGGCGGCAATGACGCCGGAATTGCTTGCCGGCGTTCATGTCTTCACCACGTTGCCACCCGATGCGCCCGCTCCCGACAGGCTCCACCCGGTGATGCTATTTCGCGAGCGCGAGGGCACGACGCTGATCGTGCTTGAAGACCATGCCAAGGCCGCTGGACTGAAAACCGTGTTCCGCTGCCGGATGCTGACGCTGAACATCCATTCGTCGCTGGAAGCGGTCGGCTTCCTCGCCGCCATCACCGCGCGGCTGGCCACCGCCGGCATCGGCGTCAATCCGGTCTCGGCCTTCTACCACGATCATCTGTTCGTGCCCGCCGACCGGGCGGCGGAGGCGCTGGAGTTGCTGTTGGACCTAGCGGAGGAGAACCGGCTGTGACGCCGGCGCCTTGCTGCCTATTTGAGACGCCTGCGCTGCCCCTCATACGCCTGCCGGAACCTTCCCCCCGTGAACGGCGAGAAGGGCGCAAAACGGCCGAAGGCCGAGCCTGCGACCGCAGGCCGCCGGTCGTCCGGCGCCCCCGCGGAGGCCAGCCGCGTAGCGGCGATACGGCCGTGAGCGAAACAACCGCCGAAGGCCGAGCCCGCGACTGCGGGCCGCCGGTCGTCCGGCGCCCCCGCGGAGGCCAGCCGCGCTAGCGGCGATAGGGCCGTGAGCGAACTATGCCGCCTTCTTCTTCGGCTGGATCAGCCCGCGCTCGACCAGCAGCTCGGCGATCTGCACCGCATTGAGTGCCGCGCCCTTGCGCAGATTGTCGGAGACGATCCACATCGACAGGCCGTTGTCGATGGTCGAGTCCTCGCGGATGCGCGAGATGAAGGTGGCGTCCTCGCCGGCCGATTCCAGCGGCGTGATGTAGCCGCCGTCCTCGCGCTTGTCGATGACCTGGCAGCCCGGCGCCTCGCGCAGGATCTCGCGCGCCTCATCGGCGGTGATCGGCTTCTCGAACTCGATGTTGACCGCTTCCGAATGGCCGATGAACACCGGCACGCGCACGCAGGTCGCCGTCAGCTTGATCTTCGGGTCGAGCATCTTCTTGGTCTCGGCCACCATCTTCCACTCTTCCTTGGTGAAGCCGTCGTCGAGGAAGACGTCGATATGCGGGATGACGTTGAAGGCGATACGCTTGGTGAATTTCTTGACGTCGACCTGGTCTGCGACAAACACCGCGCGCGTCTGCGTGAACAATTCGTCCATGCCTTCCTTGCCGGCGCCGGAGACCGACTGGTAGGTGGCGACGACGACGCGCTTGATGGTGGCCGCGTCATGCAGCGGCTTCAGCGCCACGACCAGCTGCGCCGTCGAGCAGTTCGGGTTGGCAATGATGTTCTTGCGCGTGAACAGCGAGATCGCATCCGGGTTCACTTCCGGAACGATCAGCGGCACGTCCTGGTCGTAGCGGAAGGCCGACGAATTGTCGATGACGACGCAGCCCTGCTTGCCGATCTTCGGCGACCATTCCTTGGAGACGTTGCCGCCGGCCGACATGATGCAGATGTCGGTGTCGGAAAAATCATATTGGTCGAGCGCCCTGACCTTCAGCGTGCGGTCGCCGAACGACACTTCCGTGCCCTGGCTGCGCCGCGAGGCCAGCGCCACCACCTCGCTCACCGGAAAGCCGCGTTCCTCCAATATGTTGAGCATTTCCCGGCCCACATTGCCCGTGGCGCCGACGATCGCAACCTTGAAACTCATCGAAATCTCCTGTCCCTCTCCGCTCGGTTTCTGGAGAAAACCCGCCGGCCGATGCGGGTTTCAACCCCCGGGCCGGACCCGGGAGAGGGTGGTTAGGCCAAGGGAATCAGACCGTTTTGGTGGTCGTTTTGCCGGTTTTTTTGAGCAAGAACGTGATTTTGCTGGAACGAGGAGACGCAGCGACGCGCCCGGCCCAATGGTTCGCATTGGGGCCGGGGATGTCGAAGGCAGAAAGCGCCATCAAAAGGCCGCGCATCGAAAACTATCCCGTTCGGTGCCGGCTTTTACGCGGTTTACGTCTAGAGTCAATCGCAAGCAGGCCGACCCGCCCGCCCTGTACAATGACGGCGGCACCAAGTACGAACGAGCATCGTCTGGCTCGTGGCGCCCGTCTGTGGGCGCTTGCCGACATTTGACCCGTCGCCGGGTATTCAGAATCCGAATTTCGAAAGAGCAAGATGTCCAACTTCGAAGCTATTGTTCCCGCGCTGGCAAAGGCGCTGGAAAAACGCGGCTATGTCGAGCTGACGCCGGTGCAGAACGCCGTTCTCGAGCTTGGCCAGGCCGATGCGCTGGTTTCGGCCCAGACCGGCTCCGGCAAGACCGTCGCCTTCGGTCTGGCTTTGGCGCCGACCCTTCTCGATGGCGCGGAGCGCTTTTCCCACGCGGCGGCACCCCTGGCGCTGGCCGTGGCGCCGACGCGGGAGTTGGCCCTGCAGGTAACGCGCGAGCTGGAATGGCTCTACGAACTGACCGGCGCCACGGTGGCGTCCTGCGTCGGCGGCATGGACATGCGCACCGAACGGCGCGCACTGGAGCGCGGCGCCCATATCGTCGTGGGCACGCCCGGCCGCCTGCGCGATCACATCACCCGCAATTCGCTCGACATGTCGGCGCTCAAGGCAGTGGTGCTCGACGAGGCCGACGAGATGCTCGATCTCGGCTTTCGCGAGGATCTGGAATTCATCCTCGATGCCGCGCCCGCCGACCGCCGCACGCTGATGTTTTCCGCGACCGTGCCGCGCTCCATCGCCACGCTGGCCAAGGGCTACCAGCGCGATGCTGTGCGCATCTCGGCCTCCGGCGAGGAAAAGCAGCATCTCGACATCGAATACCGGGCGCTGAGCGTCGCCCAGGCGGACCGCGAAAACGCCATCATCAACGTGCTGCGCTATTACGAGGCCAAGAACGCGCTGGTGTTCTGCAACACGCGCGCCGCCGTCAACCATCTGACGGCACGCTTCAACAACCGCAACTTTTCCGTCGTGGCGCTGTCCGGCGAGCTTAGCCAGAACGAGCGCAGCCACGCGCTGCAGGCGATGCGCGACGGCCGCGCCAAGGTCTGCATCGCCACCGACGTCGCGGCACGCGGCATCGACCTGCCCAATCTCGAGCTGGTGATCCATGCCGACCTGCCGACCAACCCGGAAACGCTCCTGCACCGAAGCGGACGCACGGGTCGTGCGGGACGCAAGGGCGTCAGCGCGCTGATCGTGCCCAATAGTGCCCGCAGGCGCACCGAGCGGCTGCTGCAAAGTGCCGGCCTTGCGGCAACCTGGGCGAGCCCGCCGTCGGCCGACGACGTGATACGGCGCGACGATGAGCGCATTCTCGCTGATCCGGTCTTCAGCGAGCCTATGAAGGATGAGGAGCGCGGCTTCGTCGAGGCGCTTCTCGATCAGCACGGGCCCGAACGGGTTGCCGCCGCCTTCGTGCGGATGTGCCGCTCCAGCCACTCGGCGCCGGAAGATCTTCTCGACGTGGCACCGTTCACGCCGTCGGGCGAAAAATTTGCCCGCCGGGACGAGGCACCGAGCCGCCGCGACGATTTCGGCGACAGCGTCTGGTTCTCGCTGTCGGTCGGACGCCTGCAGAATGCGGAGCCACGCTGGCTGATCCCGATGCTGTGCCGGACAGGCGGCATTTCCAAGCGCGAGATCGGCGCCATCAAGATGCAGCAGGAGGAAACCTTCGTGCAGATCGCGGCGGACTGGGCCGAGCGTTTCCTCGCTGCGATCGGCCCCGACCGGAAGCTGCAGGGCAACATTGCGGTCAAGCGGTTGGACGGCACGCCGGATTTGTCGCGGGCCGGCTATCAGGAACCACGACCCGACAAGAAGCCGCACCGCGGCAAGCGCACCTTCGATCAGAACACGCCCAAATTCGAGAAGCGCGCACCGGCCGACCAGCGCCCGGCATTCGAGGCGAAGCCCTGGGGCGGGAAACCGGCCAAGGCGAAGTTCGAAGGCGGACCTGCGAAACACAAGAAATCGAAGAAACGGCCGGGGTAAATAGCCAGAACTCTCCATTTCCGCACGCCTCTTGCGGTCTGCCGGAACTTTGCACAGTCTGGGGCGGGGAAATGGGGGTGGGCAGGACATGCGCGGCGAAGT
The DNA here is from genome assembly GCF_040320565.1 of Mesorhizobium sp. M0664. NCBI lineage: Bacteria > Pseudomonadati > Pseudomonadota > Alphaproteobacteria > Hyphomicrobiales > Phyllobacteriaceae > Mesorhizobium > Mesorhizobium sp. M0664. The sequence goes on along the minus strand of NZ_JAMYPW010000011.1, from coordinate 3,631 downwards.
TCTTCATTACGACGAAGACCAGGGTTTCGGCTTCATCACCGGAGCCGACGGCAACCGCTACACTTTGGCGCGCGAAGATTTGCGCCGCGAAGCATCGGTTGCCGGAGGTACGACCGTCGAATTCCAGCCGGCTGGCGGACGGGCACGCGATGTTTTTTCGATCCGCGCCCAACCTGCCAGTGCGCCCGCCGACGCCTCCACTGCAACCGCCGCCCCAACTCAGGCCGGCAATGCGCCCGCGGCACGTCAGCCGCAACATTTCGGCCGTTCCGCTGAACAAAGTCCGGCTGAATCGGCTGGCCTGTGGAGCTACTTCTGGTGGGGTCTGACCGAGAATTACTTCAACTTCGCCGGCCGTGCCCGCCGCAAGGAGTATTGGGGCTATTGTCTGTTCTGGACGATCGCGCTGATCGTGGTCATAGGACTCGGCGTCTTTATCGACGACGCCATGGGCAATCTCGACAACAGTGAATTGCCGGCAGTGACGGTCGGCCTTTCCGGTCTCTTCCTGCTGGCGACAGCCCTGCCGTGGTTCGGGCTCAACGTGCGTCGCCTGCACGATACCGGCCTGACCGGCTGGCTCTTCCTGCTTTTCCTGATCCCGACCTTCGGCACCGTGATCATCCTGATCTTTGCGCTGATCCCGACGCAGCCGCGCGTAAACCAGTGGGGTCCGGTGCCGGAGGGGATCAAGACCGCATAACCTCACCTGAGTTGGTTCTGCTAAAGCTGCTTGTGTTCGCTCAAGGCGATGCGTTCGATGATCTTGAAGTCCTTCGCGGAATGACCACGAAGGGTCTTCTTGTGGGTCTGGATCGTTTCCGTCCCGACAACCTCGAATGTGGACCCTTCATAGGCGATTTCGCAGTCGACCACCCTATCCGGCCAAAGCCAGATCAAGAGACACAACTCGTATTGATCGGGAATGGCTTCTAGCAGGTAGAAATCGCTCTTTTCGACCTGATATCGGTCGCAGATGAACTGCAGCAATGGCGCGAGGTGTTGATCGCCGCGAAACTCAGCCTGGCGTTGGTGCTCGCCGAGAAGATCCCTTTCAATGGCGCGCTGCACCTCACCCATACACCTGTCACCCCAAAAATTTGGCGATGATCGCGTCGCCCATCTCGGTCGTGCCGACCTCGGTCATCCCCGGCGAATGAATATCCCTGGTACGCAAGCCCTGATCGAGCACGGCGGCGATCGCGCCTTCCAGCCGGTCGGCCTCTTCAACCATGCCAAAGGAATAGCGCATGCACATGGCGAAGGAGGCGATCATGGCGATCGGATTGGCGATGCCCTTGCCGGCGATGTCGGGCGCCGAGCCGTGCACCGGCTCGTAGAGCGCCTTGCGCTTCTTGGTCTTGACATCAGGTGCGCCGAGCGAGGCCGACGGCAGCATGCCGATCGAGCCGGTCAGCATGGCGGCGATGTCGGACAGCATGTCGCCGAACAGATTGTCGGTGACGATGACGTCGAACTGCTTCGGCCAGCGCACCAACTGCATGCCGCCGGCATCGGCCAACATGTGATCGAGCTTGACGTCGGCATACCTGGCCTTGTGCGTCTGGGTGACGACCTCGTTCCACAGCACGCCAGATTTCATCACATTGCGCTTTTCCATCGAGGTGACGTGGTTCTTGCGCGTGCGTGCCAACTCGAAGGCAACGCCCGAAATGCGCTCGATCTCGAATGTGTCGTAGACTTGGGTGTCGATGCCGCGCTTCTGGCCGTTGCCGAGATCGATGATCTGCTTCGGCTCGCCGAAATAGACGCCGCCGGTGAGCTCGCGCACGATGAGGATATCGAGACCTTCGACCACCTCCTGCTTGAGCGAGGAGGACGCCGCCAGTGCCGGATAGCAGATTGCCGGCCTGAGATTGGCAAACAGCTCCATGTCCTTGCGCAGCCGCAGCAGACCCGCCTCCGGGCGCACCTCGTAAGGCACGGCATCCCATTTCGGCCCGCCGACGGCGCCGAACAGCACCGCGTCAGCCGCCATTGCCTTGGCCATGTCGGCATCGGAAATTGCCGCGCCATGTGCGTCGTAAGCGCAACCGCCGACAAGGCCCTCGTCGGTGGCGAAATCGCTGCCGAGGCTGTCGTTCATGCCGGCGATCAATTTCTTCACCTCGGCCATCGCCTCGGGGCCGATACCGTCGCCGGCAAGCAGGAGAAGATTTTTCGAAGCCATGAGAACCGTCCTGATTGTGTCGTGAGCCGCGGCCTTGCTAAACGCCAAGCGGCCGGCGCGCAAGCCTGCGGTTCAGAGCATCGGACCCAAAAGTGGAAACCGGTTTTGGGAAAATCCGATGCTCAAGACAAAATGCCTAGAGATGCGAAAGGATATTGACCAGCCTGCCGAACGGGTCGCGTACGAAGAAGCGACGCACGCCCCAGGGTTCGTCCGCCGGACCGTATTCGATGGCAAAGCCGGCCGTCCTCATGCTTTCAAGCGCGGCATCGACGTCGTCGACTTCGATAGAGATGTCCGGCACCGGCGTTCCTGATCCCCCTTCGGCCATGAAACTGACCTGCACGGACATCGTCTCTTGCGAGCCGTAGGTAGCGATCCAGCCCATATCCATCTTGAGATCGAGGCCGAGCACATCCTGATAGAAGGGTTTTGCCGCCGCGATATCCTGCGTGTCTATGTTTGCAACGATGCGCCTGACCTTCGCCATGGGCCGATCCTCGTGCTAACCGTGTCGTTGTCGCAACCGTGACAGGCATCAGGCTGTGCGCCGCAGCGCCGTCACCTCGATCTCGATCTTCATCTCCGGCTTGTTGAGCTGACACACGATCATCGTTGCCGCCGGCCTGATCTCGCCAAAGACCTCGCCGAGGATCGGGAACACCACATCCACGAAAGCCGCATCGGTAATATAGTAATGTGCCCGCACCACATCGGCCATCTCGAAGCCGCCGTCCCCGAGCGCCTTGGCGATCGTCGCCAAGCAATTGCGCGTTTGTGCCTCTACGGTCTCCGGCATCGACATGGTCGCATAATCGTAGCCGGTCGTTCCGGACACGAAACACCAGTCGCCCTGCACCACGGCGCGCGAATAGCCGGCGGTCTTCTCGAAGGGCGAACCGGTGGAGATCAGTTTTCGCATGGCTTCCTCGCAGTGGTTGCGGCCATCCTGAAGGTATAGGGTCCACCCGGCCATGGGCCAGAGGCAACCGATTGTTGTTACGACGTGGAAAGCGCAGACCTCGGAGATTGGCCAGAACATCTCTCCAGCCGTCATCCTGGGGCGAAGCAAGGAGCGAAGCGACGCGGCGCAGACCCCAGGATCCATATGTGGACGGCGCCCTGCCTGCAACGGTTGTTTTGCGTCGTTTTCGATCGCTTGCGTCCATATGTCCGGCCTTTGAGCACGGTCCTTGCGGCCGCTGGCCAAGGTGGGGTTCGCGACGCCCGTTCCAATCATGCCAGCGGTTTCGTTGGCCAATGGATCCCTCGGAGTTTCGCGCGTCACGGATCGATCGATCACGCCATCTTCCTTCCGTTGCAAGAGCTTGTGTTCGGTGTTCCTCCGTTGCGGGCTATCCGGGCATGTCAGCGCCGTGCTGAGCCGCGGTCAGGGCTGGCCGCAGGCCACCGCCGTAGGCGGCGCGAAGCGGCCTTGAG
>NZ_JAMYPW010000010.1:0-127083 GCF_040320565.1 Mesorhizobium sp. M0664 | reverse complement strand
GCGACCGGGCGATCGAAGCCAGCATGAAATACGGCAAAGCAGTCGGGCACAAAGCCGATCTCAATTTCGGCGATTGTTTTGCCTATGCTTGCGCGAAGGCTCATCGGCTTGCCCTGCTTTACAAGGGCAATGACTTTTCACAAACTGATCTGGCGTAGGCTTTCCTGGCCTTGCATCGCGGCGCGAGAGCCATGCAGACGCTCGGTGTCGTAAGCCGACTATTCCCGCTGATTATGAGCGATCAAAGACGTCGACCATCCGGTCTCGCGAGGTCCGCATCGTTCCCGGTCCGATGCGGTATGTCTGCGATGATGACGCGAGCAAAATCCGCTGTCGTTAACGTCTTAAAATGCGCGGATATTCAGCTTGCATCGGAGCTGCCTGTCTCAGAAAATCGGCCGAGTGGCCGGATGACATGATGCTGCGTGGGATGAGCGAGCATTACCGGAAATCGAGCTTACCGAAATTGTCCAGGTAATTGAGCACGAACCGCTCAAACCAGACGGCTGACGTCGGCTGATCGAGCTGTCCAAAACTGCGGGTCGGTTCTCCAGCCGATTGCGACCTTCTCGGCTCAGGGTGAACAGTGGTAGCGGCGAGGAGGAACTCGTCGCGCCTGAGGTTCGCCGCCGATCCATAGGCGCTGTCGGCGGCCAGATACTCCGGCTTCAGGCCGAAGCGGTCCGCGGTCCTGTCAATCCTGGTGCGCGCGGCTCCCACCTCAGCCTGCCGGATCGCGCGGGTCGCCTCGACGTCCAGGGTGAAGCGTTGAGCGGTCATTCCCTTCACTATCCAAAGCTGTGCTTCTTCGTCCGTATGCGGAACTGATTGGAGGGTATCTCGCTGGCCACAAACTGCGCGGCATCCGTCCGCAGCTGTGATAGGTTCGGGTATGGGCATGCAATGACCGAAGTACGCAAGCTCGCGGCAATCCTGGTGGCGGACATCGTCGGCTTCAGCCGTCTGACGGCGAGTGACGAGGATCGTACGCTCGCTCGCCTCCGCACGCTGCGAAGCGACCTCGTCGACCCGACCATCGCAGTTCATCGGGGTCGGGTCGTGAAGAGCACCGGCGATGGCGTGCTGTCCGAGTTTCGGAGCGGCGTTGACGCGGTCCGCTGCGCTATGGAGCTGCAGGTAGGGATGCTCGAGCGCAATTCCGGATTGCCGGCAGAGCGTCGAATTGAACTGCGCATCGGTATTCATATCGGCGATGTTGTCGAGGAAGCGGATGGCGACTTGATGGGCGATGGCGTCAATATCGCTGCTCGTCTGGAGGGCATGGCGAAGCCAGGAACCATCTGCCTGTCTGAAGATGCCTACCGTCAGGTGCGGAGCCGGCACGACCTCGCGATTTGTGATCTCGGCGAGAGAGTCCTTAAGAACATTGCTGAGCCGATGCGTGTTTATGCGCTGGAGGTCGGTACGCCTGCCCGTCGCGAGCCACCTGTCTTAACCGGCGCCACACCGGCTCCGCTCGCCCTTCTCGACAAGCCGTCCATCGCCGTGCTGCCCTTCATCAACATGAGCGGCGACGCCGAACAGGAGTTCTTTACCGACGGCCTGACAGAGGACATCATCACCGATCTCTCCAATGTACCGGGCTTCTGCGTAATCGCCCGTAACTCCACCTTCGCCTACAAGGGCAAGCCTAGTGATGTCCGTCAGATCGCTCGCGATCTAGGGGTCAAGTACATACTTGAGGGCAGCGCGAGGCGGTCCGTCAAGCGTTTGCGTGTAAATGTGCAGCTGATCAACGCGGCGGAAGGCGGCAATCATGTCTGGGCCGAGCGTTTCGACCGCGAAATCGCCGACATCTTCGACGTTCAGGACGAGGTCACGCGACGCGTTGTTGAAGCGATTTCTGGCAAGCTCAGTGAAAGGAACATTGTTAGCCGTTTTCGACCGTCAAATCTCGAAGCCTATGATCTTTGTGTTAGGTCGCGAGGCAAATGGAACATTTCCAGATCAGACAACAGCGAGGCGCGTTCAGCTTTGGAACGTGCCGTTGCACTCGATCCAAACTACTGTGAAGCGCACAGCAATCTTGCCATCTCACTGCTGTTTGGCTGGATTATTTGGAGAGAACCACAGGTACCCGGCCGCGCAAAGGCTCTGATGCACGCACAACGGGCCGTGGAAATCGATCCCGGCGATTCCAACGTTCGCAGGATCCTGGGCTGTGTTCAGCTTTTTGAGCGCAATTGGGATGAAGCAAAATCTCAATTCGATGCTGCCATTCGGATAAATCCCAACAATGCAGATGCGGTTGCATGGATTGGTGAGCTTCAAATCTACTTGGGCAAGCCGCAAGCGGCGCTGATAGCTTGTGCAGAGGCGCTGCGTTTAAATCCTCGTCCACCCGGTTGGTATTTCTGGATCGTTGGAATGGCGCAGATTTCCACCGGTCAGTACGAAGAAGCGGTTGTGTCCTTGAGCCGGGAAGAAACCTACGGGACAGGTTCGAGGGAGCACCTGATTGCCGCGCTTGCCCTTGGCGGCCGCTTGCCTGAGGCACAGGAGGAAGCCCGCCTATTTCTTGCGGGCAATCCAGGTTGGACGATCGGCGAACTAGTAGCGAACTTGCCATTTAGGAGCATGAGTGCTGCCCAGCCCTTTGTCGATGGCTGGCGTCTGGCGGGCTTGCCGGACTAGGCATATTTCGGCGTTGGTGAAACCCCCGTACGCCACCAGGTGGCGGACGTAGCGGCACCGGCGCGAGTCCGCGAAAGCGCTATCGACCGCTCCATCCCTGCAAGTTGCCGTCTCGGTTCCGGCCGCGGCCGGTCGAAGGATACGCGACGACCTGAAGGTCGGCTGCTGGCGGATTTGTCGAAAACGTCCTCGGCCAAACCATTCAAGCGGCTTGCCTAGAACACTACGTCCTAGTGTTTTGCGTGCCCTCCCCGGTTGTCAGTCGCCGCGCATGGTCGCCTGGAACGTCGGCAGATGCTTCCTTTGTGCCTCGAGCATTTTCTCGCGATAGACGCCATAGATGACGTCGGTGTCGTGCAGTGTGACGCCGGCAATTGTCGGCGAGGCAAAAACCGGCAGTTCGATGCCGCGTTTCGAAAGCGCCTCGGCGGTGCGGGCGATCAGCTCATGCGCCAGGATCATGGCAAGCACGGTCGACGAACCGGAGACCGGCCGGCTCCAGCCCTCGACCGGCACGATGGCATCCTCGATCGGCGAGCAGGTGTCGATGACAAGGTCGGCGGCATCGGCAAGCCGTTTGCCGGAAGAGTGCGTCGCCGGCTTGTCGAGATTGTTCTTGCTAGTTATCGCAACGACGAAGATGCCGCGTTTTTTCGCATAAAGCGCGGTGTCGATGCCGGACGAATTGCGGCCGCTGTGGCCAAAGATGATGATCGAATCGCCTTTGTTCAGCGGCTGGTGATCGAGGAATTTCTCGGCGTATTTCTCGGTCCGCTCCAGCCACAGAAGTTCGCGCACGCCGCCGGCGCCGAGCACGTTATGCCACATGACACGCGGGTCGGTCAGCGGATTGAAGCCGACATAGCTGCCGTAGCGCGGAAACACTTCCTGGACCGGCAACACCGAGTGGCCCGAGCCGTAAAGATGAACCAACCCCCCGCTCTCGAGCGTGTCGGCAAAGCGGCTGGCCGCTTCGCCAAAGGCTTCGGCATTGGCTTTCGAGGCCTGTTCGATGAGGGCGGCAAGGCGAGGTATGTAGAGATCGGACACGTCGGTACTCCTGTTATGTGTCGGCTTCGGTGATGGCTCAGCTTCTTGCGGTTGGCGCGGCGCGACCGGCACGCAGCGTCGAGCGGATTTCGTAGCGGTCGCCCCGCATGACCGAGACGGTGAATTCGAATGGGCCACGCTCGTCGGTGGTGATGCGCTCGACCACGAAAGCGGGACTCCCCGCAGGCAGATCGAGCAACTCGGCATCCGCCGTCCCGACCGCGCCAACACGGTAGTTTTCGCGCGCCGCGACCGGCACGATGCCGTAATGGCGTTCCAAGGCTTCGTAGAGCGAGCCCTGCAACAGGCCGGCATCGAGAAAGCCGGGCACGCGCGCGGCCGAGAGTTGCGCAGTCTGAATACCGATCGGTTCGTTGTTGCCGAGCCTGAGCCGCCGGATGCGCACCACCGGGTCGCCCTCCTCGATCTCCAGCGCTCCGGCCGCGGCGGCATTGGCGGTGGTCAGGCTGCAGTCGAGCAAGCGCGAGCCGGCGACCACGCCCATATTGCCCATTTCCTGGGTGAAGCTGGTGAGTTCGCGGGTGCCGGCGACCAGCGTGGTGGAGCGCACGAAGGTGCCACGGCCATGTTCGCGCCTGAGCAGTCCGTGCTCTTCCAGATTGCGCAGCGCGTGGCGCAGCGTGATGCGGCTCACCCCGAACAGGGCGCACAACCTGTCTTCGGCCGGAATCTGGTCGCCGGTCGCCCACTCGCCACTCTTTACGATGGCGCGGATGGCCTCTTCCACCTGATACCAGAGCGGCTCGGGCCTTCGGCGGTCGGGCAGCTGGAAGCTGACTTGGCTCATCTTATCTGCCTCCACTGTGCTCCGGCGAGACCGGCCAGCGAGGCGCCAACGAGACCGGCGCGGGAGCCGAATTCGCCGGACCGCAGCACGACATCGCGCAGATGCGGCGGCAGCTGACGCCGCAGAGCCGAAAGCAGCGGCGGCCCTATCACGTCCAGCGCATCGGCAAGGCCGCCGGAAATCAGGACCGCCTGGGTGTCAAGCAGCGCGACCGCACCCGCCAAGGCAGTGCCCAGCCGGCGCGCCGGCAGCTCCAATGCGTCAAGGGCGGCCGTCTTGCCACCCCGGGCCGCCTCGACCAGCCTGCCGCCATTGGCGAGCCCGATCTGGCGCGCCGCGGCGTCGAATGCCCGCCCGGAAGCGAAGCGCTCCAGCCAGCCGCTGCGGTCCTCCCCTTCATCCTCGATGTCGGCGCAGGCCCAGCCGAATGAGCAGGCGCCGCCACGTACGCCGGCGACGATGTGGTTATTGACCAGAACGGCGGAGCCGATACCGGTGCCGATCGCCAGCAGGATGGCATCGGACAGGCCTTTTGCGGCACCTTCGACCGCTTCGGCCAGCATGGCGACCTGCGCGTCATTGCCAATGGCAACAGGCAGACGAGGAAACAAGGCCGCGATGTCGATGCCGTCGAGATAGGGCAGGTTCGGAATCCAGCGGCAGACCGAGCCCTCGACAAGCCCCGGCACCGCTAAGCCAAGTGCCTCGACCGGACCGGCCTCGGCGCGCAAGGCACCGATTCGGGCGACGAAGGCATCAAGACTTGCTGGTGCGGGCTCGCGGCTGAGCATCTCCAGCCAGCGAACATCGCCGGTATGGATAGCGGCGCGCAAGTTGGTGCCGCCAAGATCGATGGCCAGAACGCGTGTCATCGAGAGCGACTCCGACTGGCTGCCGCCCGGTCCTCGAAGCGCCAGCTCCACGACGCCACGGCGCCGTCGGCTCTGGTCGGCAGTGCGGTACAGACTCCGGTGCACGCGGCGCCAAAGCCGATCAGGCTGAGCGCAGCGTGTCGATGAACCATGCTCCGTCTCCCATTCGACATCGGCATCCTTTGCAGCGGTTCAGTGTCATTATAACGACATGACTTCGATCGCAAGAGATTTTGGGAATAGCCAGCAGTGAGAAACAGCTCGAGCCATCGTATCTAAACTCCTGTTTATGATATGTGATCTCCCTTCACAAAATCGGAGTAAGAAAACGCCGCAACGCCGGCAGGAGCTCTCCACGAAGATAGCGCTTGCATCGTTGCTTCGGGTTGTCATAACGTCATGGACATCGCTGTGTGGCTATGCGGAGGGTCGGATGTCTTTGGCTTGGATTTCGAAACTGGCACTTGCTGCAGGGTTGTTGGCTTCGCCCACCATTGGTTGGGCCCAATCGGTCCACATCTCCTATCTGACCCACTGGTCGCCCGAAACGGTCGCTTTGCTGGACGCCGCGGCCAAGGACTACGCCAAGAGCAATCCGGATGTGACCGTCACCGTGCGCGCCGTGCCCTTCGGTGATCTCCTGACGACATTGCGTTCCCAGGGCGGCAGCTCGGACGGGCCGACGATCGGCGGCATCTATGATTTGTGGCTGCCCGAACTGGCGCGAGACAAGCTGGTCGCACCGGCCCCTGATGCGGTTGCCGGCGAGGTCAAGAGTGCGTGGCCGGCCGGTGTCGTCAGTGCAGCCTCTGTTGGCGCCACGCTTTACGGCATTCCAAACGAGATCGACGTCTACGCGCTGAACTACAACAAGGAGCTGTTCAAACGGGCAGGCATTACAGCCGCGCCGAAGACCTGGTCCGAATTGAAGGATGCGGCCCAGAAGCTGACCAGGAAAGATGCCGGCCAGCAAGGCTTCGGCATGATCAATTCCTGGGCGGCGGGCGTCGTCCATCCCTTCGCCTCGCTGCTGGTCTCCAATGGCGGCGAGCTGGTCAGGGACGGCAAACCGATGCTCGACAGTCCTCAAGCCGGCGAGACTTTCCAGCTTTACGAGGACCTGATCAAGTCCGGCGCCAGCGATCCGGCGATGGCCACGGCCGACGCCAACACAACCGGCCCCTTCCTAGACAATTTCGTCTCCGGCAAGACCGGCATGATCATCATGGCCAACTGGTGGGAAAGCGCATTGAAGAGCGGCATGGGCGACAAGTTCTCCAATATCGCCACCGCACCCATCCCGGTCGGTCCGAGCGGCGACAAGCCGCACTCGATCTCCTATTCATGGATGACCGTCGTCAACGCCAATGCCGGTCAGGCCGAACAAAAAGCGGCATGGGATTTCCTGGTGTGGCTGAACAGTCCGAAGTCCGGCAAGAACGGCGCATCGGCAATGTCGGATATTCTGATGTCGATGGGCATCCTGCCGACGCGGACCTCCGACATCGAAGCCCATAAGGACAAGCTCGGTTCCGAGTTCCTGTCCGGCTATGTCAGCGTGCTTGCCGACGCCAAGCCCTTCCCTGTCGTCCCGGGCGGCCAGGAATTCAGCGAATCGCTGCAGCAGACGCTCGAGGCGTTGCAGTATGGGCAGCTCTCGGCCAAGGATGCGCAGGCGAACGCGCAGGCCGATGCCGTCTCGATCCTGGAGCGTGCCGCCAAATAGCGAAGGCGCTGTTTCGAGAGCCCGACGCTTTGGAAGCAGAGCGATGATCAAGACCTATCGTGCCTCGGCGGGCATCATGCTGGCGCCCGCCGTGACGCTGATCGGCGTTTTCATCCTGCTGCCGATGCTGCTCACCATCTGGCTGTCATTCCAAGATTGGTCGACGCAGACGCCTTTTTCCAATGCGAGCTTCATCGGCTTCGACAATTTTCGCGAAATATTCGGGCCGACCTCGGTCGGGCGGGATTTCAAGCGAGCGCTGCTCAACACCGCCATCTACACGGCATTGTCGGTGATGCTCATCCTGCCCCTTTCGGTAGTGTTCGGCTTGATGGTCCACCAGCGCGATGTCGCAGGCGGTACGGCGCTGCGGACCGTGTTGTTTTCCACCTACATGGTGCCGATGATCGCCGTGACGCTGGTCTGGTCGAAGCTCTATTCGCCGAGCGAGGGGCCGCTCAACCAGGTGCTCGGTCTCGCCGGCATCGGCCCGCAACTCTGGTTGTCCTCGCCAAGATCGGCGTTGATCTCGATCGTCGTCCTCAATGTCTGGCAGCAGATCGGCTATTTTACGGTGCTGGCCGTTGCCGGGCTGACCCAGATCCCAGGCAGTCTGTACGAGGCGGCGACGCTTGACGGCGCCAACCGGCGCGAACAGTTCCGCTTCATCACCTTGCCGCTATTGAGCCGCACGCTCTTGTTCAGCGCCGTCATTGCCATCATCAACGCCGTGCAAGTGTTCGAGCCGGTGGCGCTGATCACCCAAGGCGGGCCGGTCGGCTCGACCAACGTGCTGACCTACCATATCCGCCGAGTCGGCATCGAGCGGGCACAAGGCGGGCTGGGCTCGGCCATGGCAGTGATGCTGATGCTGTCGCTGATCGTCATTGTGTGTGCGCTGTTTGCATTCGCCAACCGGAAGGATGACGAATGAGCGCGCCGGGCCGCTCAGCATCGAGCCGGTTGGCGCGCAAACGCCTGGCGGGCCGCAGAGCACTGCTGGCCACGCTGATGCTGCTGGTTGCCGTGGCCTCCGCCTTCCCGCTGTTGTGGATGGTGCTCTCCAGCCTGAAAACGCCGGCCGAAACCATGCAGGTGCCGCCGGTGTGGATACCCCTCACGCCGACCCTCGAAGCATACGAGAAAGTGTCCGGCGTCATCAATGTCGGTCGCTCGATGTGGAATTCGCTCGTGATCGCCACGATCACCACCGCCGGCATTCTGGTCACCAGCATGATGGCTGGCTACGCCTTCGCCAAGCATCACTTTCCCGGCCGCTCACTGCTGTTTTCGGTGCTGATCGCCACCATGTTCCTGCCGCCGATCGTCACGCTGATCCCGCTTTACCGTCTCGTCGGATCAATTGGCCTGAACGCCAGCCTTGCCGGTATTATCGTGCCCAATCTCGCCAATGCGTTTGGCATTTTCCTGATGCGCCAGTTTATAGCCGGCGTGCCCGACGATCTGATCGACGCAGCGCGGATGGATGGGGCGTCGGAACTCCTGATCCTGTTCAAGATCGTCGCGCCGAGCGTGGCGCCGGCAATCGCAGCACTGGCGCTGTTTGCCTTCGTCTATCACTGGAATAGCTATCTCTGGCCGCTGACCGTTCTACAGGGCAATGCACACGAATATCCGATCGTCATCAGCCTTAGTCGCCTGCTCAGCTACAATCGAGGCGCTCTCAACACGGGACTGGTGATGGCTGGCGCGACGCTTGCCGTGCTCCCGCCACTGGTGCTCTTCGTCTTCCTGCAGCGCTTCTTTGTGGATTCGATCGTCGGCTCGGCGATCAAGGGGTAGCGTCGGCGGCACTGCCGGCATCCGTCTGGCTGTCATCGGGACGCGCTGGTGCGCTGAACGGAGCTAAGCAGATGACCGCGTTCTGAGAGCCATCAGTTCATCAGTACAACTGGCCGCGAATGCCTCCACCACGTTAGCTGCAACTAGTGAATCGCACGCTTGGTACCCGCCCCAGACCGTTTTCACAGCTCCCAGAAAAGCGGCGCGGCCCTGCTCGTTTGCAGACGTTCGGAAGGTCACGGGAAGGTAGTGATTGGACCCTGCGTTTAACGGTGACCTGCCTCATCTCGGGAAACTAGCCCCGATCGAGGAATTTGCGCCCCCGCGAGAAGCTCTCGCTCGAATAGTTGCTCGAACTCATGCGACGCGAGCTGGGTCAGAGCAGGACCGCGATCTTCAGCTGTTCGCTTCGCCCCGCTGCGGCTATTCCGCGCGAGGGCGTCGGCTTCGTTGATCTGGTTAGGGTTCTTTCTTCCGCAGGTCCTTTACAACATCGAGAAAAGCCCGCAGGGCGGGCGGCACGGCTCGATGTCCGGGGTAGTAGACCGCAACTTCTTCCGGTGCTGGCGTCCACGCGGTCAGGACCTTGCGTAGCCGGCCATCGGACAACGCGGCTTCGGCGGCCCAATCCGCCACATAGGCGATGCCCAGACCCTCTATTGCGGCTTCGACCATCAGTTCCTCGTCATCAAGGACGATGGGGCCGTTTGCCCCGATCACCAGTTCCTGGCCTGCGCGTTCGAACTCCCATCGATAGAGCTTGCGGCTGGGCATACGGTGGCCGATGCAATGGTGGCGTTGCAATTCCTCGGGCGTTCCCGGCTCCCCGAAGCGATCGAGATAGGCGGGTGACGCGATACAGATGAACGTCAACGCGCGTGCAAACGGCACGGCGATCATGTCTTTGGGAATTGATGTGATGAGGCGCACGCCGGCATCGAACCCGCTGGACACGATATCGATGAGCCGTCCCTCGACGACGATGTCCACGGTCACGTCCGGATGGCGCTCCGCCATCTGCGGAAGAACCGCGCGAACGAGAAGCCCGGCCACCAATCGCGGTGCGTTGATGCGGACCGTTCCTGCGACATTGCCCCGGAACCCCGCGACGCTGTCGAGCGCCTCGTCCAGCGAGGCGAGCGCCGGCTGAAGACGGTCGAGCAACCGGAACCCGGCTTCTGTCGGCGAGACGCTGCGTGTGGTGCGGTTCAGAAGTCGCACGCCCATGCGTTCCTCGAGCGCACGCATCGCATGGCTCAATGTGGAAGGTGCCGTGCCGATCTCGTCCGCTGCGCGGCGGAAGCTACGGTGTGTGGCAACGGCGACGAAGGCGGTGAGATCGTTGAGCGACGGGCGGGGCATTGATGGGGATTTTGCATTGTCCCATGCCGATTTCAACGGCTAATGCGCGCAATGCGATTGCCCTATCTCCTGCCTGGATCAATTGGAGAAATGAGAAATGGAAAAGGCCTGGCTCATAACGGGTGTGTCTTCTGGTCTAGGCCGGCTGCTGGCGGAGAAGACCCTGATCAGGGGAGACCGCGTCGTCGGTGCCAGTCGCAGCGAGGACGCACTTCCCGACCTGCGTGCAAGTTACCCCGAACGGCTCCGCATCGTCGCAATGGACCTCAAGGACCAGAGCTCGGTCCGCGCCGCGGTCGACCGGGCCTTCGCGGCATCCGCTCGGATCGACATCGTCGTCAGCAATGCTGGCTATGGCCTGCTCGGCGCGGCTGAAGAGGCTGGCGATGTGCAGGTTCGGGACATCATCGACACCAATCTCATCGGCTCGATCACGCTCATCAAGGCGGCGTTGCCGCATCTGCGCAGCCAGGGTGGTGGTCGGATTCTACAGGTATCGAGCGAGGGAGGCCAGATCGCCTATCCGGCTTTCAGCCTCTATCACGCGACCAAGTGGGGTATCGAGGGGTTCGTCGAATCCGTGGCGCAGGAGGCTGCTCCCTTCGGCATCGAATTCAGCCTTGTGGAACCCGGGCCGGCGCGGACCGGGTTCGGCGGCAATCTCGCGCGGACCAAGCCGCTCGCGGCCTATGAGGGAACCCCCGCCGATCAGGTCCGCGAGGCGCTCCATGGGTCTTGGGTGATCAAGGGCGACCCCGACCGCATGACGGATGCAATGATCAGGCTTGCCGATCAGGATGGTCCGCTCCCGAAACGGCTGGTGCTCGGTGCCGAGGCCTATGCCGGCATCCGCAAGGCACTCGGCGGACGCATCGAGGAGCTCGACCGGCAGAATGACATCGCGGTTGCGGCGGATTTCACAGACGAGGAGTTGGCGCGGCTGTGACCCCCGGCTCCGGCCCGCTGCTCGTGCCCACCTCTTATCAAGACAGAAAGGAACATGAGATGCCTACACGTGACGCCGTCTACCCGGCCAACCGGCACGCGTTATACGACATCCACCGCTATTCCGCAGCCATTCGGTCCGGCGATCTTCTCTTCGTGTCGGGTCAGGTCGGGAGCCGTGAGGACGGCTCGCCCGAGCCCGTATTCGAGGATCAGGTTCGACGGGCCTTCGCCAATCTGCGCGCGGTCTTGGCGGCCGCCGGGTGCAGCTTCGACGACGTCGTCGACGTCACAACGTTCCACACCAACCCGGACGAACAGATCGAGACAGTTCTGGCCGTCCGAGCGGAAGAAATCGGTGCACCTCCCTACCCGAACTGGACCGCAGTCGGCGTCAATTGGCTTGCGGGCTTCGATTTCGAGATCAAGGTCATCGCCCGCATCCCTTCGACGACGAGCAGCCAGCCGGCGGACAAGCGCTGATCGCTCGCCCTGCAGTTCTGTATTGGCTATTGGGGGCCGAAGGCAGCCTGTCAGCTCTTGTGTCCGGAGCGGAGATAGCTGACCTCCACCTGCGAGAACCGAGGTCGTGAACTGACCAAACAGATTAGCTTCGTTCGGTCAGCGTACCGCAAGGGAATCTCGCAGCCTGTTGTGTATCTTGGCTTTATAGTCCGAGAGAGGTGCTGAAGGTCGAGAACTCTTCATCTGTGATCGGGACCACGTGCTGCGGCTCGGGTAAGCGCCCGTCTGCACGTCGGATACGAGCTCGCGATAGGCGGCGATACGCTCTCGTTGCAGCCGCTCATATTCGGCGGCGAAATTGCGGTAGGTCTTGGCGTGGCGCGGCCTGTGGCCAGCGGTGTGGCCAGGCATGTCCTCGCTGAACAAATACTGCGCGTCGGCATTTGGGCCGGCGCTCATGCCGAGCATGATCATCTGTATTCCGGGTGATCAGTTCGGCGACCGGTCGGAGACCACCTCCAGCTCGGCGCCAAAGCAGCCTATGCCTCCACCTTCGCGTATGAGCTCCGAAATTCGTTCGGAGGCACCACTTTCAGATCTCTCCAACTCGAGGACCGGGATGTCGGAGGCAAGCACGCGCCGGAAGCGACGGGAGAACCCGTAACGGCGAATGTTGTCTTCAATCAGTCGCGCGGAACGCGACAGAGTGGTCACGACACAGAAGCTGTGAGCGACAAGGCTGACGGATGAAGCGAAGCCTTGCCTATACCGATGACGGGCTTGGTAGCGATGGCGCTTGCCGCGTCGACACCCGTATCGTCTAAGCAGGCAATGATATGGGCGTCGACATTGTCCATTTCCGCCGCGACCACCTGCTTGAGCAGGCCCGGTACGGAGAGTGCACCGTCAATGGCCCTTCGATCGCTTCAGGTCCAGCCGTTGGCATGCATGCCCACTATCTCGTCCCTGGGCCTGCCACCGCCATGGCGGCTGCGACGATCCCGCTGGTCATCGAAGCGGTCGTGTTGGGATTGATAATGGCAATTCGCATTCGGGGCATCCTGGCTTGATTCCGCTCAGTCACAAGGATGCCAGCGCGCTGGACATCCGCTCCAGCCCTCGGCGCAGCAGGGGACGCGGGCAGCCGACATTCAGGCGGATGAAACCTTCGCCGCCAGGCCCATAGACGCGGCCGTCATACAGATTGACCCCGGCCTGATCGACAAAGAACTTCTGAATTCCACCCACTCTACGATCGAGCGCGCACGCGTCCAACCAAACCAGAAACGATGCGTCGGGCCGCATGGGCGTAATGCCTGGAAGGTATTCGCCGGCGAAGTCACAAACCAGATCAATGTTGCTGGCGATGTAGGATGTGAGTTGATCGAGCCAGGGCGCGCCGGTGCTGTAGGCAACCTCCAGGGCCAGGCGGCCGAAAAAATTTGCATTTACCATGAATGAGGCCTGCATCGCGGCAAGAAGCTGCTCGCGGCGCTTTTTGCTCGCCACCGCAATGGTTGCCGAAGGCACCCCGGCGAGGTTGAAAGTCTTCGTCGGAGCGGTGCAGATGAACGACTTCTCCGCGGCATCGTCCGAGATGGAGGAGAAGACGATGTGCGGATGGTCCGACAACCTTATGTCGCAGTGAATGTCGTCGGATATGACCAAAATCCCATGGCGCTCACAAATGTCGTTCAGGGCTGTCAATTCTTCGAGTGTCCAGGCCATTCCGGCAGGATTGTGAGGATTGCACAGCAGGAACACCTTGGCGCCGCCTGCCGCCAGTTTCTCGAAGTCTTCCAGATCGAGTTCATACCTGTTGTTTTGCAGCCTCAGCCGGTTCGTGAGCAGAATCCGGCCATTTCCTTGAACCACTTCGAAATAGGGCGAGTACACGGGTGACTGAACGATGACGCCGTCACCAGGCTTCGTGAAGGTTCGCAGTATCGCAGCGACCGACGGCATGATCGCCGGCGCGGGGAGCAGGGTCTCCAGCATCGGCGACCAGTTGTGCCGGCGTGTGAACCACGATTGCACGATCTCATAGTGGCGCGGATCGCGGCGTGTGTAGCCGTAAATGCCATGGTCCGCGGCCTCGCGCAGCCGCGCGATGACGGTTTCCGGAGCACGGAAATCCATATCTGCTGTCCATAGGGAGAGCAGGTCCTGGCCTTGCACCTGAGGAGAGAACTCGTCCCACTGGTTGGCCCATTTGACGGATCCGAATTGCTGGCGATCGTGGATTTGGTCGAAATCAATTCTCGGAATATTTCGTTGCCCAACCGCCGACGCGGGGGTGTCTGCACAAGCCATGTGATAATCACCTGAAAAAATCTATTGCCACGGCCACGGCCGCTTTGCCTCTGCGGACTTCCCTATTTGAGGATTTGCGCCAGAAACTGCCGCGCTCGTTCCGACCGGGAGTTGGTGAAGAACTGATGGGGCGTGTTGATCTCGACGATCTCCCCGCGGTCCATGAACACCACGCGATCGGCCACCTCCCGCGCGAAGCCCATTTCATGCGTCACGCACAGCATCGTCATGCCCTCGCTGGCGAGCGACACCATCGTGTCGAGCACCTCCTTGACCATCTCCGGATCGAGGGCAGAGGTTGGCTCGTCGAAGAGCATGATCTTCGGGTTCATGCAGAGAGCCCGGGCAATTGCAGCACGTTGCTGCTGGCCACCCGACAGCTGACCCGGGTAGCTGTCCGCCTTTTCCGCAATTCTGACGCGCTCCAGATAATGGCGCGCCAATTCCTCGGCCGCCATCCGCGGCATGTTTCTCACCCAAACAGGCGCAAGCGTGCAATTCTCAAGCACCGTGAGGTGGGGAAACAGATTGAAGTGCTGGAAAACCATCCCGACGTTGCTGCGAACTTCGTCGATCTTGCGAAGATCCCCGGTTACCGCTTTGCCGCCGACGATGATCTCGCCCGACTGATGCTCCTCGAGATGGTTGACGCACCGGATCATCGTCGATTTGCCCGACCCCGAGGGGCCGCAGATCACAATGCGCTGCCCCTGTGGCACCGACAGATTGATGTTCCTGAGCGCATGGTATGAACCGAACCATTTGTTGACGTCACGCAGTTCAATGGCCATCGCCTTGTTGAAGGGCTGTCCCTTCGTCGATGCGTACATTGCTTGTGGCATCATCATCGCGTCCTAAGATTTGTGGCCGCGCGCCAATTGGCGCTCCATCGATTGCGAGTAACGGGACATGCCGAAGCAAAAGCCCCAGTAGACCAGTCCCGCAAAGAGGTAGCCGGTTGATGAGATCGTCGGGCCTGCCCAGTTCGGATCGACGCGCGCCGTTTCGATGGCTTTCAGGAAATCCGCGATGCCGACGATGGCGACCAGAGTCGTGTCTTTGAACAGACCGATGAATGTGGAGACGATGCTCGGTATGACGATCGTCAACGCCTGGGGGAGGACGATCAG
The DNA here is from genome assembly GCF_040320565.1 of Mesorhizobium sp. M0664. NCBI lineage: Bacteria > Pseudomonadati > Pseudomonadota > Alphaproteobacteria > Hyphomicrobiales > Phyllobacteriaceae > Mesorhizobium > Mesorhizobium sp. M0664. Next base: position 111,954 of record NZ_JAMYPW010000010.1, on the reverse strand, counting down.
GCGCATTATGTCGAAGTAGCTGATCCCAAGCGCCTTCGCCGCTTCGTATTGGCCCTTCGGGATCGCCTGAAGGCCGGCCCTCACAGCTTCGGCCATATAGGCGGACGAGAACAGCGCTATCGCCATGAGCGGGCGCAGGAGACGATCAGGCGTCAGATAGTCCGGGACGAAGAGCGGCATCATGAAGTTCGCCATGAACAATACCGTGATAAACGGCACCCCCCGGACGACTTCGATGAATGTGACGCAAACCGCCTTGACGAAAGGGAGTTCGGACCTGCGTCCAAGCGCCAGGATAACCCCGATCGGAAGCGAGAAGACGATGCCCACAATCGACATCAGCAGCGTGATCAGGAGACCGCCCCAGAGCGTCGTATCGATGACAGACAAATGGAGCCAGGCGACCCCGCGCACGAGAACGAACGCGGCAACGGGGTAGACAAGGAAGAATAGCAACCCCGCCACTTTGCGCCGCGGAGCCTTTGTCCACAGGAGCCATACGATGAGGATGGCGCCCATAGCCTGTGCGAGATCAACGCGCCACCGCTCGGAAGCCGGGTACGCGCCGTATCGCAGGTAGTCGAACTTCTCGGCAATGAAAGGCCAGCAAGCTCCTTGGCTGTTCGTGCGGCAAGCCTCGCGACCGCCGCTCCAGACCGCGTCGAAGATCGCAAAGCTCAGAAAGTGACGCAGCAGCCACACGGCGAAGAGGAGAAAGCATATTGTCAGCGCGCCTGAAGACGGCGTCGAAAACAGATTCTTTTTCATCCAGGTCACTGGACCCGGCCAAACGTCAGCGGGGGGCGCCATCGCTGGTATGAGCGCGCTGCTGACAACTGGCGAATGCATGGACTGATCGCTCATGCGTCACCTCTCGACGATCGCAAAATGTCGGTTACACGCGTTCATGGCCAACGACGCGGCAAGGGAGATAACGAGATAGACGGACAAGGTGATCGCCATGACCTGGACGGCGGCGCCGGTCTGGTTGAGTACCGTCCCGGCAAAGATCTGAACGAGGTCGGGATAGCCGATGAACACCGCAAGCGACGAGTTCTTGATTAGATTGAGATACTGGCTTGTCAAAGGCGGAATGATAATACGCAGCGCCTGCGGAACAACGACGAGGCGAAGCGTCTTGCCCGGCGCCAGCCCCAGCGCATACGCAGCCTCGCTCTGGCCCTTTGGCACTGCCTGGATGCCACTCCGGACAATCTCGGCGATGTAGGATCCGGTGTAGACCGACAGACCGATCAGGAGAGCGGCAAACTCTGGATAGAGTTGATGTCCGCCTTGAAAGTTGAAACCCCGCAGCTGCGGCGCGACAAACGAGACCGGCTCGCCAGCCGCCAGGAACACGATCAGCGGAAATCCTATCAAGGTCGCCAGGCTGACCAAAAATACCGGCAGCTGCTTGCCAGTTCGTTTCTGGACACTCTTGGCGCGGAACCAGAATGCAATGCAGCAGAAAACGGCCGCTACCAATGCCAGGCCCACAAGCCCCGCCCCCGGATGCCACTGGATCTCCGGAATGATGAGGCCGCGATTGTTGAGGTAGATGCCGCCGGGGATCGCGATGGACGCCTTCGGGGAAGGCAACGGCTTGAGGACGGCGTTGTACCAGAACAGCAGCTGCAGCAATAACGGGACATTGCGCACAAGCTCGACATAGGCGGTCGCCACCTTCGAAACGATCCAGTTCGGCGACAGGCGGGCAACGCCGATGACGAAGCCAAGCAAGGTGGCCAGCAAGATTGCGAGCAAGCTGACGTAGAGGGTATTGACCACTCCCACCCAGAACGCCTGACCGTAGGTGGATAGTGCATCGTACGGTATCAGGGTTTGATTGATGTCGAAGCCGGCAGCCTCACCCCAAAAATCGAATGAGAGCGGAATCCCCCGGACCCGCATATTCGATGCGGTCTGCATGCCGATGCCCAGGGCCAAAGCCAACAGGCAACCTGCGAGCAAGAGCTGGTAGAAAACGCCTCGCACTTTCGTATCGTGCAGCGATAGGCTCCTGCGCGAGGGCGCTGGAAGCGACAAATCGGACATGGCGTGTTCCTATCGGGATCTGTGCAAGGCGCTGGCGGTAACGCGCCAGCGCCTTGCAACCATGCTTTGCCTAGCGAATCGGCGGAGCGTACTGAACGCCGCCTTTGTTCCAGAGCGCGTTCATGCCGCGCTCCATTTTCAGCGGGGAGTCCTTGCCGACATTCCGATCAAACACTTCGGCGTAGTTACCGACCTGTTTGATCACCTCGACCGGCCAGTCGTCGCCGAGCCCGATGTCCTTGCCGATGCTGCCTTCCACGCCAAGCAGACGGCGGATGCTGGGATTGTCCGACGACTTCATCGCATCAACGTTTTTGGAGGTGACCCCGTATTCTTCGGAGGCCACCATGACGTAAAGCGTCCACTTCGCCACATTGAACCACTGGTCGTCTCCCTGCCGCACTGCCGGGCCAAGCGGCTCCTTGGAGATCAGTTCGGGAAGAACGATGCTGTCGTCCGGCTTGGCCATGCGAAGCCGCGATGCGTTCAAGGTAGAGGTGTCCGCCGACAGGACGTCGCAACGCCCCTCCTCGTAAGCCTTCACGACAGCTTCCTCGTCTGCGAAACCAACCGTGGTATACTTGATCGACTGCGAGCGAAAATAGTCGGCAAGGTTCAACTCGGTCGTGGTGCCTTGGGTGACGCAAATCGATGCGCCCTCGAGCCCCTTGGCTGATGTGATGTTGTCCGCCTTGCGCACCATAAATCCCTGACCGTCATAGAAGTACGTCCCCGCAAAAAGTATGCCGAGAGACGTATCGCGCGACGATGTCCATGTTGCGTTGTGTGCAAGAATGTCGATCTCCCCCGACTGCAAGGCGGTGAAGCGATCTTTTGGCGTCAATGGGATGAACTTAACCTTTTGCGCATCCCCGAGCACGGCAGCGGCCACGGCGCGACAATAGTCGACCACAAATCCGGTCCATTTGCCTTCGTTATCGGGAAGGCTGAAGCCAGCCGTGGCCGAATTTGTGCCACACGTCAGCACTCCATTCTTCTTGACATTGTCGAGGGTTGCGGACCACGCCGAGGAGGCGGTGCACGCGATAGCGAGGGCAAGAAAGCCCTTGAACATCGATCTCATTTCGGTATTCCCCTGTTTTTGTTGAAGCGAATGTGGCCTCAAGTATGACTATTCGTCAAATTGACTGTTCTCATTGCGAAAATGAGCGTCATTCATAATTGAGGAGGCGCTCGCTCTCGGGTGAAAGGGAGCTTGAGTGCTGATCGGGCTAGTTTGCTTGGGGCGGGCTAATCGAATGAGCGACGGCGCGCGCGACCTATGGTGCAGCCAACCCCGGTGCTCCGACGGTTGACCCTTGGTCTCTCTCGGTCCGCGACTCGTTGTAGATGCTCATGATTATTTCCCGGAGCCATTTGGTACCCGGGTCATTCGCCATCTGGCGGTGAACAATGAGCCAGGCATTCACATTCGATATGGCAAGGGGCGGCGGGACCAACGTCACCTCACTCCTCTCGTCCAGAATTTGCAGGATGGCATCGCCGCAATGGGTAATCAGTTCAGTGCCGCGAAGCGCCCAGGGCAGCACCAGATAATTCGAGATGGTCGCAACGACATTGCGCCGGAGACCATGCTGCTTGAGGGCGGCATCCGCGAGGCCTTCTGCCAGACCATCTGCGGAAATCTGCAGGTGAGAACTGGCCAAATATGTTTCCAGTGTCATTGCGTTCCTGGCGATCTTGCTTCCACTCCACACCGCGCAAAACAATTGATCCTGGCCAAGCTCCACCTTCAAGAGACCTGGGTCGTCGCGTATTGCCGCTCCCGTCAGCGCACAGTCGACTTGCCTCAAATAGACCGATGAACCGATTTCGGGTCCGTTTGCGGGAATGACGTTCAGCGTCGCGCCAGGCGCTTGCCTCGAAAATTCCCGTATGAGCCCTGGGATGAATATCATGGCGTGATAGTCAGTGAGTCCCACGCGAAAGTTGCGTCGCGTCGTTGCTGGATTGAAGATCTGATGCCGGTCGATCGATGCGCGGATAATCGCCAGCGCGGCAGAAATATCCGACAGCAGCTCAACCGCCCGAGGCGTTGGCCGCATCTCGCCTCCATCTCTCGTGAACAATTCGTCCTGCAATAAATACCGAAGTTTTGATAGGGAATGACTTACAGCTGATTGTGTTCTTCCCAATTCGGCAGCTGCGCGCGTTACGCTCCTTTCACGCATCATCACGTCGAACACTCTCAGCAAATTGAGATCGATATCATCGAAACTCATGAGACCTCCCCCGTTTTCGTAATGCCTCGCCTGCATGCTAACATCGCTTCCAACGCGCGAACGATGCCATGGCGAACAAATGCGACGCTTCGACCTGCGGGGTCAACGTTCCCTATTGGGAAATCAATACGTTACCGGAGGGTTCGCCAACCCATTTCCTTCGCATTCTCTCGTATGGTCTGGCGAACCTAATGATCAGGGACGTCTACGACTCGCTGCCCCTTAGGCTGAGGCCAGACTGACCTGTTGGCGCTTCGGCTGCCGTGCCGAAACCAGGGTGGCGAACTGGTCCACCGCCTGCCCGGCCCGTGCCAAAACCTGCGGGTCCGTGAGCTTCCCGTCGGAAAAAGTCGCTGTCACTGCCATAGACGGCGCTTGGCACCGTCAGTGCCAAGTAAAAGCCGAACAGGGGGCGAAGCTGATGCTCGATCACCAGAGCGTGGCGTTGACCGCCGCCTGTTGCGCCGATCAGGGGCGCCGCAGGCTGTTCTCGACCGTCTGGATCACCCATTTGCGCGAATGGCCGCCGAGATTAGGCCCCTTGTCGTGCGAGTTGACGAACTTGGTCGCCACGACCCAATGGTCGCGCGTCGCCTTGATGCAGCGACCGACGACTTCCTCGGACTTGCCGTTGTGGTAGACTTCGGCGGTGTCAATGAAGTTGATGCCTTGCTCGCGCGCCTTGCCGATGATGCGATATGGCTCCTATGTCATGGGAGTGAACGGCTTCCGGCGTCCGCCCCCAAAGCAGCTGCTTGCGGCGGTGACCGAGGCGCCGGTTACCGCATCGTGTCGTCGGTAATAAAGCGACGTTGCGCTCTCTGCTTTCACATCCGGGTATGCCGAAAAGTCCGGCGGTCAAAAGTCGACCAGCGGCGTGTCCACAATCTGGTGCTCGAATAGCAACCAGAACGACGATCCCCGGGATTCGGAGTACCAATGCTCAAAAATCGCAAGGGCCTCGCCGATATTGCTGGCGGGTTCGTGCTCGGGCAGCTTCGCAGCCTGGAACAACGCAAGCGCGACGGGGCCAAAATGCGTGATCGCTTCCGTGCGCGCCTCGCTGTCCGCATTCCAGCCGAGTCGCAAGCGCAGGACGGCCAAAGCGCTGGCCACGGCGATCTCCTCACTTTCGGCTGAGGCCACGGCGTCCGAGATCGCCTGCATGAGGTTAAGCCGCCTGAAGGCGAAAGCGCGCTCCTGTTCCAGAACCGCGATCTGATTGGCCGCTTGTCGCCTGAAGCTTGCCTCGGTTGTCCTGGCGGTCTCAGCCGTCGTCTTCAGGTCATTGAGAAAGGAAGCGGTCGGATTCATCTTGGCTCACTAGGATGGCGGAAGACAGTGGGAGTCGAACCCACCAGAGACCGACTCGCGGCCCCTCCCGGATTTTAAGTCCGGACGCCCCACCGGGGACGATGCTCCCTCCAGAAATTTGCGCCATCGGCGGCTCACTCGATCGACTCGCCGGAGCCGATTTATGGCCTCGCAGTCATCGGCACATGCCGACCCGGAGATATCCGACGCAATTCTGACGCCAAGCCGGGTGACGCCTTGATCCTGACGAAGGGGCTCGGCGTCGGCATCTATTCCGCCGCCATCAAGAAGCAGGCGCTTTCCGAGAGCGGCTATCGCGAAATGATCGCCTCCACCACCCTTCTCAACCGGATCGGATCGGAGCTGGCGCAGGACGCGAGCGTCCACGCCGTCACCGACGTGACCGGATTTGGCTTGCTCGGACATGGCCTCGAGATGGCACGCGGTTCCGGGTGCACGCTGATAATTTGCAGCCACGACGTGCCGCTCTTTTCCGAAGCTGCCTCGCTCGCAGTCGACGGCCACGTCACCGGCGCATCGCGGCGCAACTGGGCGAGCTATGGCCGACGCGGTAAGCTTACCTCCCGGCATGCCCGAGTGGCGACGCCATCTTCTCACGGATCCACAGACTTCGGGCGGGTTGCTGGTTGCTTGCCAGACCGACCACGCAGCGGCGCTCGTCGAGAGGATCGTCGCGGACGGCTATCCTTCGGCTCGCATCATCGGCCATGCCAGGCCCGGCGCCCCGACAATCGTAGTAGAGGCCTGAACGGCCGCTCCGCTTCCCGCCAGATGACGGGGTGCGCCCTCCAGTTCGCGGCACTCCACCCTCCTGCCACCACTGGATCGGCAGGCAAAGACGCCGCCTGCCCTGTCCACGCTGGATTGGCGGCGAACGCTGCGGACTGTTTTGGTGACCGGCGTCTGGTTTCCGATAGAAGTGAGGTGGTGTGCGGCCGTCGCTATCCGCTGATGGTGACTTCCATGTTTGATATCTTAGTCTAAGATTGTAGTCGGCCGGGGCACAGTCCAGCAGGAGGGCAGGATGTCCAAGCGTGTTCCATTTACTCCGGGAGATTTAACGGACCATCAAAGGGGCACCGATGACGTCCTTGTGGGCGACAACAGTGTAAACGGCTTGTTTGGGGATGCTGGCGGCAGCATGTTCGACCATGCTCGGGGTGGAAATGATACCCTAACCGGGCCCAACAACGTCACCGGTGGCGACGTCCGCCATCTTCTCTCGGGTGACGCGCTGTTCCAATTCGATTTCGCTCGGGGCGGCAACGATACCCTGATTGGCGTCAGCAACAGCAGCAGCGATGCCGGCGTTTTCAATGAAGTCTGGGGCGAGGCAGCAAACATGTTCAACTCCGCTCGGGGCGGCAACGATACCCTGATCGGCGGCAACAACACTGGCGGTGGCGGTTCCCTAGTTGACAATTCTCTCGTGGGCGACGGGGCAAATATGCACGACTCTGCTCAGGGCGGCAACGACACCCTGATCGGCGGCAACAACACTGGCGGTGGCCAGGTTATTAACTCTCTCTTCGGCGATGCATTTGTTTTCTTTGACTCCGCCAAGGGCGGCAACGATACCCTGTACGCTGGGACCGCTGCGCCCGGCAGCTTGGTCAGTAACCTAATGTGGGGCGATGGGGAATTTGACAGCGCTCAGGCTCAAGGCGGGAGCGATCTGTTTGTATTCAAGGACGATGGTCCAATGACAGTCGGAATCAATAACAGAATCGAAGACTTCAGCCAGAGCCAAAAGGACAAAATTGAGTTTTGCGGCGTGGAGGATGTGCAATCTTTCAATGATCTCACAATCACCAGAATTGGAACTGGAACCATCATTACCGCAGGAGCGGATCAAGTCACACTCGATAACTTCACGAGCACGTTGACCGCACATGACTTTCTGTTCGTGTGAAAGCGGAATTCCCTTCGCCGCACGAACGCCCCATAACTGTTTAAGCATTTGCTATTGGGTGTCCCAGACGGCTAACGTGCTGCGCTTCTTGAATCCGCTTCCCACCGAGCCCGTGTGAAAACTCAGCGCATCAGGCAAAAGCGTGGAACGTTGTTTTCCGGAGCGCCGTTGTCACCTACTCGAACAGCAATAACGCGGACCGGCTGCAAGCCCCCACCCGTTGCGCTGCAGTTCCTATTAAGCCGTGACGAAAAGAGCATGTTTCAATGCGGCCTCGGCGCGTGGTGAACGTGAGAAAGGTACCTCTTCCAGCCTGCAAATCGGACCTCGCCCCTCCCTACGCTCACATATGACGCTGGCGTACAAGTATATTTGCTATTTCGAGCATCAGCTTTGCAATATCAAGAATAATATTCATGGTTTCCACGTCATAATAGCGGCTCTTGGAAAGCATGCCTTGCCGGTCTTAGCCTTAAATCGCCGATGTCTGGCTACGAATTTCCGTTGCCGCGCTCGCCGTGGTTGACGGAAAGGTTCTCGCTTGGCTCTTTGAAAGCATGCTCACGCTGATGATGCATTAGCCGGGTGACGCGCGCGCTGATGTCCGCGCTTCATAAGATCGGAAGCTGCTTAAATGGGTAAACACGCTACTTCGATTCAATAACCCCGTTCGAGGTCGATTTTGTTGGACAGAGGCTCTCCTCTTGCGACTTGACCGCAGAGATCGGCGACCTGGTCGATTCCAGAATCCACCCAGAAGCTCGCGACATGAGGTGTGATGGTCACCCTGGGATGAGTCCACAACGGCGACGAAGCCTCCAGCGGTTCACGCTCAAACACGTAAAGGGTGATGGCCGTGAATTGACCCGGAGCCAGCGAGCTTCCGCTTAGGGTCGGTCTTTCCGTTCCCTCAGAGTCGCAGGAGCGTGGGGTGAGCGGTACTACATCGACCCGGCCAGACGCCATTCCAACCGCTGATCCGTCTCGACCGCTTTCGGCCGCGTCGGCCGTTTCGCTAGGTCGCTTCGCCCGGCTTATGGAAGTTCGATCTCGCCGTCCACCACGTGGTTGAGGCCGGTGCCTTCCGCCGTCAGCGTCATGCGGACCTTCAGCTTCTTGCCGCCGATTTGCCCTTCGCGCACCGTCTCCTCGATCTTGCGCTGGGAGGTGACGCCGACTTCCTTCAGGAACTTGCGGATCGACATATTGACGGCGTCTTCGCTCATGGCGGAACTCCTCTGTGTCCGGAAGGGATTGTAAAGGAAGGCAAGGGATCAAGGAAGCAGGACGGAACGCACGGTTTTATTGAAATAGACCTCGAGCTGGGAGGAGACGTCGGGTCCTTAACTTGATCGACCCCTGGCAGGAGGAGTGAACCGATCGACGTCTTGCGCGGAAGGAGCACTATGACGGCCATCTCGGCCTTGATCTGACCGATCAGGAAAAGAGTGATCGAGTACCTCAAATCGATCTGATCAGCACTCGGCGCTTCTTTGGGTTGATTGGGAGGAAAGATCATTAAAGAAGATCGTGGTGAGATAGATTGCGGGTCGGCACAACATGAGCCAGGCCAAGCGCTGTCTCGCCGGAAATTTCTTAAGGTGTCGACGACCGGCGCGGCGATTTTGCCGGTGCAGGTGGGCTTGCTTCCTGCATGACAGGTCAGCCTGCGGCGCGCGGCGCCGAAACAACCCCAAAGCCTGTGGCGCTTTATTAGGATGTTCCAAACAAGGTCGCCGCTGCGCCGGGTGCACCCATTTCCTGAAGCCGAATGCATCCGAGATTGTCGCGGGTGAAATCAGCCCCGATGGTTGGTGCCGCTTTTACAAAGCACGGCCTGCCTGATCGGCAGAAACCAGCGGAGACCGTCGTTGTCTGCTGCGCTGCGGGTGATGGTCTGCAGGCATCGCGTAAGAATGTCGGGTGACATTAGGCATTCGACAAGTCCGGAGTCAGAGCCGAAGTGATCGATGACTTTTCCAACGTTTGCCTTCGCGATTGACCCCTCCCGGTCAAGCAACCCAAATATCAGCGTTCCTCTGGCGGCTTGACGTTCTGGAACTGCATCAGTAGCAGCAGATCATAAATGATTTTGAGTGTGCCGCAGATCAGGAGGGGCCATGCCCGGAACGAGGCAGCGAACAGAGCGCCCGCCAGGGCGGGACTGGCTGCGGCAGCCAAACTGCGCGGTACCGATGTGAAGCTCGCGGCGGCTGCCCGCTCCGCCTCCGTCACGACCGCCATGACGTAAGATGAGCGCGTCGGGACGTCCATCTGCGAAAGCGCGGCACGGATCAGCAGCAGGGCGAGCGCCAGAGGGAGCGTCGGCGCAAGCGCCGCCAGCATCAGGGCGATGCTGGACGGAATGTGTGTGAACACCATCGTGTTGATGAGTCCGATGTGCCGCGACAGCCAGGCGGCAACGGGGAATGAGAACGCCGAAAGCACGCCGGACCAGAAGAAGAAAAAGCCCGCTTCCGAAAGCGACAGGTCGAATTTTTCGAAAAGCCACAGGGCAAGCAGCGACTGGACGAGGAAGCCGCCGGCAAAGGCATCAAGGCTAAAAAGGGCCGCAAGCCTGAAAACGATATTCCGCGAGGGGCCAAGCGCGGACGTGCTGCCGGAGTCCGACGTTGGACGGCGCTGCGGGATCTGCGCGTAAAGGAGACCGCCGAGCAGGCCCAGCAACGCATAGAGCACGAACATCGCCTTGATGCCGGTGAGTTGATCGAGACCGGCTGGAGCCAGAAGATCAGGTGTCGCCGAAGCGAGCGCGCCAACCGCGGCTGCGAGCGCACCCACAAGGCTGTAGCGCGCGAACATCTTGGTCCGCGCGGCGTCGGTGACTTCGCGTGTGAGGACGGCATGCTCTAAGGGCACGAACACGCTGACGCTGCCGGCCGACGGGTTGATGGTGCCTGCGAAGGCGATCACCAAAAGCAGCGCGTAGTCGTGGACCACAGCAAAGGCCACACCCGTGGCGACCATCAGACTGGCGGCGGCAAGCAGGAGTTGGCGGTGATCGTGTCGGGCACCAAGGAGTCCGACGGCGATGGTCAAGAGCGCTGAACCGAGCAGCGATCCGGTTGCAATGATGCCGACCTGCAGAGGCGCGAAGCCTAATGCGAGGAGATAGACCGGCAACAGAACGGCCACGAAGCCATCGCCCATGTCGCGCAGGGCTCGGGCCGCAAAAAGAAAAGTCGCCGGGCGGATCTGCTGCACTGGTCTAGCCTGCCCTCATCACCTGCGTTGGCGTCAACGGCTTTGGCAGCGTCGCTCGACAGGGCTGGGACATCATGACGGAGTCGCGTTAGACATTCCAGCGAGACGAATATCGGTTTCAATCCTCGGGCTGCCGCCCAACAATGCTGAATCATATCGTGTCAAGGCTTGCAACGACCGAAGACGCAACCGGCGCATATTGCACTTGGCTGTCAAGGTCGGGAATAGGGTCAGAACCTGCCCGTGATCTTGCATTCAGGGAAGGTCCGAGAAGGATCGGATCGCGAAGTTCCCCGCCGCATTGGCGAACGTCCCGAGATGGCGCATGGTGCCGTTTCGGAACCGAGTGGACCGGGGGCAGGATCGCCAATCAACCCGGGATCATGTTGCAACCAAGTTCGAACGTCGCGTTACTGGCAAGTAGAAATGTCGCATTGGGACGTTTCAGAGGTAGGCGCCAGGTCAGGATTGCGGGATAACGTGCATCCTGGCGTCGCCGTGAGCGCCCGATCGGGGCGATCCAGTATGGCACTTCGGCTTTACTAGCTTTGAGAGCCACTTACGCGCGAGCTTCGTTGGCCGGTGTCGGTTGCGGGTGATCCGATATTCGTCCAGCATCGCGACGACATGTGCAATGCGAAGCTTGGCGAAGAGTTTGACAGCGCAGATCAGCGCAAGATGTCCGACAGGCTCTCGGGCTTCTTCTCGCCAAGTGACAGATCAAGGCCCGACAGAAGTTCGACGAGATGGCTTTGCATCAGGTCGGACGCGTTTTGTGCGTCGTGCTTTTCGATGGCATCGACGAGGGCGTGATGGGCGTGGCTTTCGCAGGTGGTGTCGCGGCGGCCCCAGTAGAGCGCGATGATCAGCGACGACCGCGACAGCAGGTCTTTGACGAAACCGGTCAGGATAGAATGGCCGGCGATTTCGGCGATGCCGACATGGAATTTTGCCGACAGCATGATGGCGTCGCTGTCGCGGCCGGCATGCAGGGCCTCGTGCTCTTTTTCGAGATGAAGCCGCAGTTGCGCGATCTCGGCCGGCTTTGCCACTTCGGCGGCAAGCGCCGCGACCTTGGGCTCGATCAGCGCCCGCGCTTCGAACACCTCGCGCGCTTCCTGCTTGGTCGGCTGGGCGACGAACGCGCCGCGGTTCGGCTCGAGCCGAGCCAAGCGGTCATGCGACAGCGCCTGCAGCGCCGCGCGTATCACCGCGCGGCTCACCGAATAGATCGAGGCGAGTTCGTCCTCGGGTAGTTTTGTGCCCGGTGCGAGGCGGTGGCTGACGATGGCGTCGCGCAGGCCGGCATAGACCGGAAACCAGCGCATCGTCGGCTTTTCGCCATCCCGTGGCTTTGGCCCAAGCAGGTCCATCGTCTCATTGTCCCGGCGGCCGGATCGCTTAGCGGCGCGAACACCGCGTTTCCGGCCGGACATCGAACATCCTGTGTGGGAATGTCAACAATTTTGCACGCATCAGGATACACGGCCGGAGGGCGAAAAGGACGCAAAGATTCCGGCGAAGGATTTTTCGAGTGGAACCTGGTAGCCGCCGCGCTTTGAGGTCGACAGGCCAAGGCCGACGAGGCTCTCACAGAGTTTTACTGCGCAGGCGACGCCGTCGAGCACGGGAAGGCTATGTTCGCGGCTGAGCGCGGCGGCGAGGTCGGCCATGCCGGCGCATCCCAGCACAATCGCTTCGGCCCGGTCGTCGCGGATGGCGCGCTCGATCTCCTCCGAAATTCGATGGCGGGCGTTGGAGCCGGGCACTTCGAGCTCCAGAACGGGAACGTCGCTGGCCCGCACCCTGGCGCAGCGGCTGGCGAGGCCGTACCGCACCAGATTGTGCTCGATCGCCGGCACCGAACGCGACAGTGTCGTCACCACGCTGAACTTGCCGGCAATCAGGCTCGCCATGTGAAACGCCGCTTCGCCGATACCGACCACCGGCATCTCGCCGACGCAGCGTACTGCGTCGAGGCCGGTGTCGTCGAAGCAGGCGATGACGCAGGCGCTCGCCGCCGGATGTTTTTGGATCTCGCCGATCATTCCCGGGATGGCGAAGACCTCGTCGAAATAGCCTTCGACGCTCGGCGGCCCGTCGTTCGGATTGACGGCGATGATCCTGGTGCCGGCCGAAGCCGCGCGGCGCGCCGCCTCGCCGATCTTTTCGGTCATCGACGCGGTGGTGTTGGGATTGACGACAAGTACGTCCATTTGCGCTTTCATATTTCGCCGCCGAGATAGAGTTTCTTGACCCGGTCGTCGCCAAGCAGCTCAGCCGAATGTCCGGCCAGCGCGATCTTTCCGGTCGTCAGTGCGTAGGCACGCTGCGAGATGCGCAGCGCCATGCGCGAATTCTGCTCGACCAGCAGCACGCTGACCTTTTCGTCGCGGTTGATCGCGACGATCGAGCGGGCGATGTCCTGAACGAGCTTCGGCGCGACGCCGAGCGAGGGTTCATCGAGCAGCAGAAGCTTCGGTTTGGCCATCAGCGCCCGCCCGATCACCAGCATCTGCTGTTCGCCGCCGCTCATCGTACCCGCCGTCTGGGAATAGCGTTCCTTCAGGCGCGGGAAGCGCCCGAGCACCATGTCCAGCGTCCTTGCGATTTCGGCCTTGTCGGTTCGGGTGAAGGCGCCCATCATCAGATTGTCGCGCACCGTCATGTAGGAAAAGACGCGCCGACCCTCAGGTACCATGGCGATGCCCATCCTGACCAGCTCGTCCGGGCGCGTTCCGTCGATGCGGTGGCCCTGGAAATGAATCTGGCCGCTGCGGACCTTCTTCAGGCCGGTGATGGCGCGCAGGATCGAAGATTTTCCCGCGCCGTTCGCGCCGATCAGCGCTACCGTCTCGCCCTCGTTGACGCTCAGCGACACACCCTTCAGTGCATAGACATGCTCGTAGTAGAGTTCGACGTCCGAGACCTTCAGCAGTTCGCTCATGGCTAAAATCCGATCGTCTCATCTTCGGCGCCGAGATAGGCCTCGATGACCTTTTCGTTCTCCTGGATTTCCTTCGGCGTTCCCTCGGCGATTTTCACACCGAAGTTCAGGACGACGATGCGGTCGGAAATGTTCATGACGGCGGGCATATCGTGCTCGACCAGCAGGACAGTCACGCCGCGCTTCCGCACGCCGCGCACCATCTCCACCGCGCGCACGGTTTCGTCATGGTTCATGCCGGCGAAGGGCTCGTCGAGCAGAAGCACGGTCGGGTTCGTGGCGAGCCCGATGGCAATCCCGAGCGCGCGCAGATGGCCGTGCGGCAGCGTGCTGGCGATCTCATGCCGTTGCGCGCCGAGACCGAGGAAGTCGATGATCTCGTCGGCCGAGCGGCCGAATTCATCCTCGTCGCGTCGTGCGGTATTCGTGCCGAGATAGAAGCCGGCAAGGCTGGCATTGGAACGCAGGTGATGCGCGATTATGACATTGTCGCGCACCGTCATGCCCTTGAAGATCGTCGTCTCCTGGAACGTGCGCACCACGCCCTTCCGGGCGACGATATGCGGCGCCAGGCCTGAGATCCGCTCTCCCCGGAACAGCACTTCGCCCGAGGTCGGATTGAGGAAAGAGGAAATCAACTTGAACAGCGTTGACTTGCCGGCGCCGTTGGGGCCGATGACGGAAAGGATCTCGCGTTCGCGGACCGCGAAGGAAACATTGTTGACCGCGACCAGCCCGCCGAAGCGTTTGGTCACTGCCTTGATCTGGAGAAGCTCAGTCATGGTCCTAGCCCTGCTTCTTGCCGAACAGCCTGAGGCTGAGCAGGCCGTTGGGAAGGAAGAGCATCAGCGCGATCAGCACCGAAGAGAAGATCAGCAACTGGAACTCGCCGGTCTCGAACAGGAAATCCCAGCCGAAATAGAGCACGAAGGTGCCGATCATCGGCCCGAAGACGTGGCCGAGCCCGCCGAGGAAGCAGTTCAGCATGAAGTTCACCGAGTCGGTGACGGTGAAGCTCGACGGATAGATCGATTGCGAGATGGCGACGAACATCGCACCGCCGAGACCGCCGAGGAATGAGGAGATGGCATAGGCGATGACGCGCAAATAGGCGATGTTGACGCCGATCGAGGAGGCCAGTTCCTCGTTCTGCTGCAACGACTGGCAGAGTTTGCCGATGCGCGAATGGACAAGGCGGTAAAGCCCGGCAAAGCACAGCACCATCAGCGCAACCGACACCAGATAGAAGGCGGGACGCGGATTGACGAGCGTCGCGAAATCCGGAAGGATGCTCAGCCCGAAGATCGAGATGCCGCCAGGGAGCGGAATGCTGACCATGCCCTTGGCTCCGTTGGTGATCGGCAGTGCCAGCGCGAGCAGCCGCGCCACTTCGGTCAAAACCAGCGTGACCATGGCGAAATAGACGCCGCGAAGCCTGAGGATGGGCAGCCCGATCAGCACGCTTGCAGCGGCGCAGAACAGCCCAGCCAGCGGCAGTGTCAGCCAGAACGACACACCATACTGGACGACAAGGATGGCCGAAACATAGCCGCCCATAAGCGCGAAGGCGCCCTGGCCGATATTGATGCGGCCGATGTAGAAAGTCACCCACACCCCGGCGCTGGCGATGCTGAGCAGCGCGACCGAAGTCAGCGTGTAGTAGAGGTCGAGCCGACCGGTCGTCTCGATCAGCCAGGGCACGCCGATGAGTACGACCAGCAGGAAGACAGCGACGCCGAGGATGTTGCGTGTACGCTTCATGTCGATCACCCCCACGGCTTGCCCATGAGCCCGTTCGGGCGGATGCTCAGGAACACCATCAGCGCGGCGAAGATGACTAGATAAGTGACGTCGCCATATTGGCGTAGCACCGTCAGGCCGACCGATTCCATCATGCCGAGGATGAAGCCGCCGGCGATCGCTCCGCTGACCACGCCGGCCCCGCCGATCATCACCATCAAGAACGCCTTGATCGAGATCGGCCCGCCGATGCCCGAATTGACGCCGGTGATGGCGACCAGCAGGCCGCCGACTATGCCGGCAAGCATGGCGCCGAGCGCAAAGCCGATCATCGAATAGCGGTCGACCTCGACGCCCATAAGCTGCGCCGCGACCCGGTCCTGCGCCAGCGCCCGCATGGCGCGTCCCGGCTTGCTGTACTGCATGAAAAGCACGAAGGAGGCGATGAACAGTATGGCGAGTGCGCCGACCAGCAGCCGGTCGTAAGGCATTATGAGGCTGTCGGAGACGAAGACGCCGTTGACGATCTTCGGCACGCCGCGCTGCTTTTCACCGAACAGGAGGAGGATCACGGCGTCGAGGAAGAATGCGACCGCCGCCGCGAGAAGCATCGTACTTTCCTCCCGCACGCTTCGCTTGATCACCGTTCTGAAAAGGAATTTCTCGACCAGCGCTCCAATAACCAGCAGCGTGATCCCGGACGCAACGAGCGCGACGACGAAAGGCATGCCGAGCTGGCCATAGACGGTGTAGGTGATGAAGCCGCCGAGAACGTACATCTGCCCATGGGCAAAGTTAAGCACGTTCATCAGCGCGAAGATCAGGGTCAGACCGAGCGCGATCAAGGCGTATTGCGCGCCAAGATAGAGCCCGTTGGCGATGACTTGTTCCATCAGGATGGTTCCCCGGCCATTCAGAGGCTCAAGACGAATGCACGAGCCTCTGCGGCAATCCGCTTCAGTGCAGTTGCGTCAATCGACTTGAGCGACGAAGAGCGTCTCGAACTTGCCGTCGCGGTATTCCGTGACCACCATCGGGACCGAAAGCTGGCGCTTCTGGCCAAACGACGTCATTCCGACATAGGTCAGCTTGGCATCGCCCTTCAGATAGGGATTGGGCGCCGAGAAAGTGTCGATCGTCTTCTTGAACTCCTCGACATTGTCGATCGCGGCCGGGTTCGCCTTCAGCGTCTCGATGATGTATTCGAGCGCGTAGACCTTGGTGTTGGACTCGTCATTGTATTCGCCGAACATTTTCGTATAGCGGTCGACGAACTCCTTCATCATGTCGGACGCGATTTCGGGCGTCGATGCGCCGCCGACTGAGATGAAGCCGTTGGCCAACTCACCCGCGCCCTCTTCCAGCACCTTGGCATCCTGCGCCGTTTCGGTGGAGATCAGACCTTCGTAGCCGAGCTCGCGCGCGGCGCGGATCAGCAGCGGCGCATTGCCGGGCGCGACACCCGAAAGCACCAGCAGGTCCGGTTTTTGCAGAACGATCGGCGTCAGTACCGGTGTGAAATCGCGGGTATCGTTTTGGTAGACGTCCGTGGCAGCCACAACCTCAAGTCCGAGCGCCTTTGCCGCGGCAACACCGCCATCCCGCTGGCTCAGCGGATCGGATTCGTTGGCGGCGACAAAGGCAACTTTTCTTACGCCCCTGTTTTCCATGAGATATTTGTAGATCGCCGGAGCTGACTGGTAGTTGGCGATCATGCCGAGCACAGCGTTGGACGCCGGTGGGGTGTAGAGTTCCTTCGGGAATGCGTAGGGAAAATAGATGATGCCCTTGGATTCTGCCACGGGACGCACCGCCGCCGCGCCATCGTCAACATTCGGACCGACGACGTAGTGGATGCCCTCCTGGGCCATCTTCTCCATGCCGGCGATCGCCCGCTTGGGGTCCTTCTGATCGTCGAAGGTGACGATTTTGATGTCATAGGTCTCGTCACCAATCTTCACACCGCCGGTTTCGTTGATCCAGGCGGCGCGCGTCTGCATCGAGCGGACGTTGGATGTGCCCCACGCAGCGGCCGCGCCACTCGTCACGCCGACAAAGCCGATCTTGAGTTCCTTGTTGGCGGCGTGCACCGTGATTGTGCCGCCGGCCATGATTGCCAGCGCAGAGACGGTGCCGAGCGCGGCGAATGTGACTATTGAACGTCTATTGATCATTGTTCTTTCCCCTTTGGAGGCCGCGCATTGTTGCGACAGAACTCGACCGATACGCGGAGTTTTGTGAGTGAGGGCTCAAATCTATTATCTGTCAACAAAACTTTTACAGATTGTTGACAATCTTGTGCGGTCGTAGATGAAGGACGCGGTCCGCAGCATCGCGGCTTCCCTTCCAGAATCACGTTCCGTTCGCTCTGGCTAATATAAGCTTTGTGCCTAGTATTGACTGGGTGCGTAAAGTTGTAGTACCGGCGCCGGCCGTCCCGAGTTCATTCCGCCGATGATGCCCACCCGGTCGCCAACGAGAGCAGCTCTCGGGCTCCCGCGACGAACTTCGCGAATGGTGCAGACGGCGCGTGCCGAAAATGCTGGAGCATGAGCGACTCAGCTCTCGGGTGGTTGACGCCCGCCCTGATCCTGCCGCATTGAACGCGGAAGGCCAGCTAATGGCTTTTGCCTAGCCCTCCCGCGGCAGTGGACTCTGTTCCGATGTGCCGCTACGTGCGGACGGCTATGTTCGAAGTACCGGCCTGTAACGTCGGAAAAGGAGTGACCCCATTTTTTTGCGTGCAAGATCTTTTCCCATCGCCGCAAGGACTGCTTTTCTGGTCACACTGGCCGGTGTCCTCGTGCTCGCACTCTCACCGGAGTGGCTTTTGCAGAATTTTGGCTTCGGCTTCACCTCTCATGATGACAAGCTCAATCACGCCGCAGCTTTCGTCGTGTTGACGGCTATCGGCAGTCTCGGTTGGCCAGAGCACAGGGCAAGACTGACCATTTTTCTTGCTCTTACCGGCGCCGCGATCGAGATCCTCCAGGGCATGCAAATGATAGGCCGCGACATGGATATGTTCGACTGGTTTGCCGATTGTGTCGGCGTCGCTTGCGGGCTCGCAATTGCAAGCTGGACAAAGAATTAGTCAGCGGATTCTCCTAGGTCACGACCCGTCAAGCTGGGCTAATCGGCCGCGTGAAGCATATGCGCGGCGAAGAGGATCTACGTCACGCTTCGCTGCAGGACTTCAGAGAGCATTGAGTAAGGCCGCAGCGATCACTGAGACTATCATCCGCAAGCCGATCTGCGCATAGCAGCCGAGGGGAGTTATGGCCTTCTCTTTTTCATCAGAGCGCGGACTTTAACAATCATCGCTGCATTAGACCTCAATTGAGAGGCATGTATTTTGCGCATGTATCTGTCGGCGATCACCTTGTAACGAAGGGACAATCGCACCACGCGGTCGTACGTTGCGTCTTCTCCCGCGCACAATTGCTGCGCTTTTCTTGCTAAGATACTCGGGGCGCCAGGCTGGACCGCTAGTTTTGCGGCCGACCCCAAATTACATCTGATTAGCGCGCTCTGTTCGGCCTTGATCATTGGATCGACTGCGGACCTAGCCTGAGAACTTAAGAACCGCAGATGCGACCAGAACCGCGATAAAAGGCCGCTTCACAGTTGCCCTCAAACGCTGCATAGGCAGCCCAGTGATTAAACATTGGCTCCAAGTTTATAGCGCGCCGCCCGTTATGCGCAGCCGCCCACTCCGTTATTTTCGCCCCTGTTTCTGCCGGAAATATGTGATGACTTTGGAGACCATCGCCATCACAACCAGAACTCCGAATAGAATAAGAATCGGAAAATCGGTAGATTGCCGACAAGGTTCGTCATCTGGCGCGCAGTACGACAGGGCGGCCGCGGAATTCATCGTGGTTAGCAGCGCGGAAGTGGAAAGACCGAGTAACTTCATACGCAGGTTTTTGGGAATATCGGCCTGCACCGGTCGGGCCGAGCCCGCGGTGCCGCATTTACTCGCAGCTATGGCGTACCTGATCAGCCACCATGCCCGCGGGACCCAACATAGCCTCGTTGAGCCCGGTGTAGCCATCTGTTTTGTCAACCTCGTTTATAGTGGTGACGGCCGCGGGCTAATGGAGCCGATCGCTGACAATGCCACGGATTCGGGGCGCGCTCTCAACCGGCGCGTGGAAGTGAAAGCCGTGAAATAGGGCGAACGCGAGCAGATTCGGCCATGCGCTGCAGGTATTATAGCCCCGGCTGCCGTGCACTGAACGATAGCCATGGATGATGAGCTTCCGGAGGAATATCCGCTTGTTCGGCAATAGCAGAAGTTGTGTCTATGGTTAATCGGTCCTTAGGCTCATCTACATCGCTGCCAGCGCACGTCACGGCGGTCAGCCGCTCCGATACGATCGATGGCTGGCGCGACCGGCGCGGCGACGGCGGCGTTCCGCGCCTCCGGCCTCAACCTCATCGTTAGCGCGATCGTGCATTGGAATACGGTCTATATCGAACGGGCCGTCACCCACTTGCGCAAAATGCACCGCGAGATCCCGGATCATCCGCTCAAGCACGTCTCGCCGCTGAGCTGGGAACACATCAATCTGACCGGCATCTATACCTGGGATACAGAACATCAGATGCGTGAAAGCTTCCGGTCGCTCAGACTTCCGGCTCGGTTACGCCACGCCGCATGACGTTCATGCTCCGTTCAACCTCGTGTCGCTGGGAACTGTTCTTGCTCCGACCCCAGGCTGGGAGGCATGGAAGGATTGGGACGGCCACACGTTCCAGACCAACCGCGCCGCACTCAGCAATGAACGGACAATGCCGCTCTTTCGAGCGGGTCGATGCTGATAGGAAAGGTGGCGCGTGGGCGCCACCATTCTTGCTTTTCTTACGTGAATTACCTATTATAGGTACTTTAAAAGGAAGTACGGCGATGAAGCAATTCACATTCTCCGACATGAATCGCGTGTCAGGCGAAATCCTCGAAACGGCATTGATCGAGCCGGTGGCCCTAACCAAGCGCGGCAAGGAAAAGCTCGTCATCCTGTCCGCTGCTCAGTACCACCAGCTCGTCGGCCAGCCGCATTCGGTCGCCTATACGATCGAGGACGCACCGGATGATGTCCACAATGAACTCATGACAGGACTGGATGCCATAATTTCCGGCGACACGCCCGATGCTTAAAGCTGGCGATCTGCTCCGATATTATTACCTATGGGCGCGGGAAGCAGACGCCGGCGAGGAATCCGGACGCAAGGCGAGGCCGGTTTGCATCGTTGTCCGGACGCTAGCAACGCCCGCACCCTTGTTTCTCTTTCCGCTGACTTCGCAAAAACCCGACCGGTCGCGCCCGCATCTCGCCATAAGCGAAATCGAATGCCGCCGCGGGGGCCTCGACTATCCGTCATGGCTGATCCTGGACGAATTTAACCGGGTGCCGGTCGATGAAGCCTATGATCTGGTGACGACGACGCAGATCGGCGCGTTCAGCCCCGCATTTATCCGCAAAATTGCTGGCGTGATCAAAGAGACGGCGGCGCAGCGTCGATTGCGCGGCATCGTTCGCAAATAGCCGGACTGATTTCTTGGCGGGCCTCCGGTCCTTACCCGCATCGAACGGGCCAGCACCGGAGCGCGGGGCGCCCCTACGCCCTCTCCTCGGGCCCCACCCTCCCCTTCTGACGGTGTTTTCTCAAGAGGTGGACATTGTTGTCGTTGGCCGCCTGCAATTCCTCGAAATGCTCCCGAGCAGCCCGCCGACCCAACAAACGGGCGATCGACAGGATGGCTCGTTCAACCATATCTCGTGCCGACATGTCAGCCCTGTAATCGTGACTTGCGCTGTCGTTCCCAGGTTTGGCCTCGTCCACCATGGCATGCCCGCTCTTCTGTATAGATCGAGGGCATTGAGCGGCGTGATGATCGGCAAGACAAGTTCAGTTGCCGCGCGGCCGTAGTGTGGCGTGCAAATACTTGCGCGCTGCGATTTGGGATCCCGAAGCCGGGCCAAATTACCAAAAGCTCGGTCCTCTTGCAATATCGCACGCGATATCCAATATGCCTGCATGAGACTGCTTCTCGATACGGCGACCATGGTGGCGGCGATCCGAAGTGACGCTGGTGCCTCGCGCCAACTGTTGGTGGCGGCTTTGGAGCGCCGGCTGACGCTCATCGCTTCGGTGCCGTTGATGATCGAGTACCAGGCGGTCATGACAAGGCCTGAGCACCTTGAGGCTTCCGGCCTGTCGGCCGAGGATGTGAATGCGTTGCTAGATGCCGTGGCGGCCGTCGCCGAGCCGGTTCGCCTTGTCTTCCTCTGGCGACCGGCCATTCGCGACCCGAACGACGATATGGTGCTGGAAGCTGCGGTAAACGGACGGGCGGATGCTATAGTGAAGTTCAACCTACGCGATTTCGGCAAAGTGGCCGAGCGCTTCGGTATCTTGGTCCTGTCGCCGGGCGAGGCGCTGAGACGATTGGAGAGAAAGACATGAGGAGAAGCAATTTCGCACTGCGGCTTCAGCTCTCGCTTCTGGATGAGGCGCGCAAGGTGGCGGAGAGCGAAGGCGTGCCGCTCAACCAGTTCATTAACGTGGCAGTCGCTGAGAAGCTTTCGGCGCTGCGCACGGAAAGTTACTTTCAGGAACGCGCCGCCCGTGCCGACCTTCCCAAGGCGCTGCATATCCTGAAACGGGCCGGCAAAGGGAAGGCGCCGATCAAGGGCGATGAATTGCCGGAGTAATGTACCCCGAGGGGTAGAGCGGTACGGCTCGTACCGGAGCCTTGCCTGTGTCGGAAGCGCCGAGAACTTCCGGTCAAGGCTGGCGCAGCACGCGCCACAGCGATGCGGCTCTGGCCTTGACGGGCTGGCTTCGGTCCGGCGTTCTCTCGACAAGCAGGCAGTTCCCTCGCCGGACACAATCTCTTCCTCCCCTATCGGGAAGAGCTTGGACGAACCTTCCCCGACGCTGCTTTCGCTTCGGAATCGGGCGAACCCGCTTGAAGATCGGTGAATATCCGAAACCAGAACCGGTACTCCCGTATCCGCCCGTTGCAATACGCCGACACGGCGCACCAGGCGATTGCGGTTGCGGCTGTCCTTCCCCACAGGGCTGTCGCTGCCTCTGCAGCTTCAGGCACGGTCCGTTTCTGCACGGCGGCATCGCGGTTGAAGGCATCCAACAGATTGGGATCGCTCACCGCCCGATGGTGAGATGCCGCAAGAGGGCTCTGCGCTGGCAATTCCATGGCGGTTGAAGGGTGACGTGAGGCAGACGATTCACTGCAAGCTGAGGGGTTCTCGGCTGAAGTCGGAAGTTGGGTTGGACGGGATCTTAATATCGCGCCTCCATTTTTCAGCCGCGGAAACAGCAGCCAGCCCGCCACCTCAGGATCTTAGGACGCTGCTCGCCGTGAAAAGAACTGTTCCGGCATGTTCTGCCGGGCGATGCGCACCAGATCGCTAAGCGCCGAGCGGATTTGCGGCCAGGGGAACTCGGAGCATTCCCCCCAGGCCTTACCCTCGTGCAACACGGCCTCAAGCTTGCCCGCCACGCCGGCGACAGTCGTGGCAGGCGTCGTTGAGAACGCTTCCAGCAGATCCTTCGCCCGGTCGCCAGCCTCGCACTCGGCCTTGAGCGCGGCGGTGTCCGCTCCAAGCGGCCGACATCCTTTGCCCGCAGCTCAAGCGCCGGCAAATCTCCGCCGCCAGCCTCGCGCCGAAAGACTGTGTGAGATATCCAGGCTAGATATGCGCCACATTGATGCGCGCCTGCCTTGGGTGACTCCGAAGGCTGTGACAATCCACTTTGGTCTGCTACGTCGGTCCAGCATAGCTGCAGAAACGACTTCATGTCCAAGTTCACGCAGCTTGCGCGCGAAAGGCGTGATCTCACAGCCTCCATGCCAGCCGCCCGCCACGATAACGACGTTCGCCATCCGTCAACTCCTCGTCATGCCCTGCCGTGGGGCACGTCAAGCCCTGCCGCCGTGCAATTGCGAAGGCTTTTGCTGTGGATAGGTTCTGACGTTCGACCATTGCCAATACCTGCTCAGGTTCGCAGGCCGTGAAGATGTTGAATCCACAAACAGTATTGCGTTACAGCCCGGAGATATCCGGCTTGCCCTGGACGACGAATGTTTCGAGCATCGCCCAGCAATTGTCGCGCAGGTAGGTTTCGGTCCCGGCGAGCCTGTCGCGCCATTTCGTTAGAAGCCCATCATGCATCTGGGAGACCAGGGCCTGCTCATAGCCCTGATGAAGGTCCCAGGCTGTTTTGCCACTGCGCCCTGGCGGATGCTGCTTCAGGAAGGCGGGAAAGGACAGGCTCGCGTAGGCCTGTTCCGCCGCCTTGACGAGGTCCTTCACCAGTTCGACCTGGGTCTCGACATCCGCGCGGTTTCCAGGACGACTGACGTGGCCGGCGACCAGCCTCTCGAAGTCGTAGGCAAGAACAGTGCGGTGTGCTTCGACGAAGCCGGGAATATCGACGGCGACGCCGAGATTCTTGTAGGGCATCCAGCCGGGATAAACGACGTCGATGAACATCAGAGTCTTCTGGCGTGGCGCGAAGATGAAGATGTTGTCGATCGAATGGTTGATGCCCTTGTAGGCCAGTTCGAGGTGTTGGTTTCCCTGCTCAAGGGTATAGGTCGTTTCGAAGGTTACAGTTGGAGCCGGGCGCCGCTGGTCCTTCCGCGATGAGAGCAGTTCGGCTGTCCGGGCGTGGGCGACGATCGTAACGTCCTTTGCAAACAGATGCGCGCCGGCGATATGGTCGACATGTTCGTGGCTGTAGACCAGATGCGTCACCGGCTTGTCCGTGACGTCCGCGATAGCCCTAAAGTAGTTTTCCCCAAGGCTGGGTGGCGCATCGCAAGCGATCACCCCGGTCGAAGAGACAAGAAACATGGTGCTGTAGGCACCATCTGTGACCCAATAAAGCCCATCGCCAATCTGCTGGACAAGGTAGCCTTTGCCAGGGTCGACCACAGGTCCCGCACCAGGCGTCGTAGTCGTGCTGCTGGCCGCAAGGGCGGGATGAATGCCGCACCCGCACAACCCGGCCCGGGCGGCTGTCGCACCGGCCACATATTGCAGGAAGTGGCGGCGACCTCGGTCGGCGGCGCCTTTGTTCAGTGTGTTGCGATCCGGCAGATCCTCAGGGTTGGCTATTTCGGACACTCAGCTCCGCTCCTCATCCAGGTTTCGGCATCCATCACGAATTCATCATAGGGGATCGGCGGGGTCGTTCGTGCTTGCCCGGTCCGATCGGTACCTGGTGACCAGGCCCATCTCACAAGCGCCGATCTGAGATGGTTGATGACCTGATCGCCAGTGCGGTTTCCGTTGTGCCGCGGGTCTTTCAAATGTTCGCAGAGCTCATTTGTCGAAAGGCCGTCCCAGCCCATGCTGAGTGGCGCGAGGCGCCAGTTCTCGTCGGCGCCGGGGACGCCGCTGGCCGCATTGTTCGATTTTCCATGACAGGATGAACATGGCAGGCCCGCCGCACCATGATCCGCGGGTCCACGCGCCACACGAAACAGATGTCGATGCCGGTCGTCGCCCTGGCGCGGGTAGTCAGTCAGTGTGTGGCAATTCTGGCAACGCGGGCTTGTCATGACGCGGGCGACCGTCGCGAAGGCGTCGGCTGAGGCCGTACTGCCGCCGTTCGTTTGCGACGAACGCCGAGACGGCGGCAATCGTCACGCCGACGAGCGCTCCCAGCGCAAGCCGATGGCCAGTCATCACGCATCACCCGCACCGCGATGCACCGCGGCGCGGATGCGGGCATAGGTGCCGCAGCGGCACAGATTGGTGATTGCCGCATCGATGTCTTCATCCGTCGGATGCGGCTTGTCGTTGATCAGCGCGGCGGCGGCCATGATCATGCCGGACTGGCAATAACCGCATTGTGGAACCTGCTCTGCGATCCAGGCCTGCTGCAAGGGATGCGAGCGGTTATCCGAAAGTCCCTCGATCGTCGTGACATGTTTGTCCTCAGCTTCACCGAGCGAAAAGGAACAGGAGCGCACGGGCTGGCCATCGACATGCACTGTACAGGCGCCGCAGGCAGCGATGCCGCAACCGAATTTAGTGCCCGTCAGGCCGAGGTGATCGCGCAATGCCCAAAGCAGCGGCATGTCCGGCTCGGCGTCGACCGTGACCGCGCGACCATTGACGGAAAATCGTGTCATTGCGTTGCTCCCGTCAGATCCGCTGGTAGCCGCTGCGCGAAATCGGCAGGGCTCGGATGCGCTCGCCTGTCGCGGCGAACACGGCGTTGCAGAAAGCGGCGTGCGTCGGCACGGGACCAATCTCCCCGACGCCTGTCGGCTTGGCGCCGCTCTCGACGAACCGAGTCGTGATGACAGGCGTCTCGGACACGTGCAGCGGGTCAAACTGATCGAAATTCGTCTGCTCGATCTCGCCGTCTGCGAAGGTTACCTCGGTGCGCAGGCCGGAAAGTCCCCAGACCACGCCGCCCTCGATGTTGGATTTGGCAATGCCTGGGTCGAGGGTCTGGCCGATATCGACGGCGCTCCAGACATGGTGACACTTGATGGTCTTGTCCTTGACGGAGAGTTCGACGACTTGCGCGATATAGCCGCCGAATGCTTTGGCGAGCGCCAGACCGCGGAATCGCCCCGCCGGTAATGCAGCCTGCCAGCCGCACAGCGCGCCGACAGCGTTCAGCACCGCGACTGCGCGGGGATCGGAAGCGGCAAGTCTCAGCCGATACGAAAGCGGGTCGGCATTGGCGCGGTGCGCCAACTCGTCGATGACGCTTTCCAGGACGAAATTGTTCGGTCCGTGGCCGGTCGTGCGCCAGACGGAAACCGAGAGCGGCGTGTCGACGCGATGTTGTTCGACCGCATAGTTCGCAATGGCGTAAGGCGTCTCAGTCAGGCCCTCGACGGCCATGCCATCGTATGCCGCCGGCGGCATGATCGGCCGCGCCCAGTCGCCCTGTGCCTTGATGACACCGCGCGGGAATATGTAGAGCATGTGGGACGGCGAGACGACACGATGCGTCATCGCCGCCGGCAACCCGTCATTGCCGAGAGACGCCTTCACCGCATGGACCATTGGCGGCCGGTAGGCGTCGTAGCGGAAATCCTCTTCCCGACTCCAGATGACCTTGACCGGGCGGCCGGCGGCCTTTGCAACCAGGATCGCGATCTTCGCGAAATCCGCGAGCAGCCGCCGCCCAAAGCCGCCGCCCAGCAACGTTCTGTGGATGATGATCTGGTCGTCGGCGAGACCCAGCATCTGCTTGGCGACAGCGTGGGTGATCTCGACGCCCTGTGTCGGGATCCACAACTCGCACCGATCGTCCGTCACATGGGCCGTGCAGTTCATCGGCTCCATCGTCGCGTGCGCCTGCACCGGGATTTCGAAGATAGCCTCCAGCGGGCTGTCGGCAGCCGCCAGAACGGCAGAAGCGTCGCCCGCTTTGACTTTCGTGTCGAACGACGCGGATTTCAGCAGCGCGCTATATTCGGCCCTTTGGCCACTGGTTGAATATCCGGCGAGTGGACCCGGCTTGAACGTAAGCTCTGCGCCATCGAGAGCCCGCTCCGCCGTCCAGTAGTCATTGGCAACGACAGCGAGGCCGGACGGAATTTCGACGACGGCAAGCACACCGCGCTCAGCCTTGATCGCCGTTGGGTCGAAGGCCGCCAGCGATCCCCCTTGCGAAGGAGCGCGGCGGATGGCGGCCACCGCCATGCCGGGCACCTTCACGTCGATGCCGAAAATCGCCGAGCCATCGACCTTCGAGGGTATGTCGACGCGTGGCTGCGGCTTGCCGATCAGTTCCAAGCTGCTCGTCGGCCTGAGATGAGGATCCTTTGGGATATCGAGCCTTGCCGCGTCAGCGGCAACCGAACCAAAACTCACCACCCGGTCAGTCGGATCATGATGGATGCGGCCCTGGTCGACGCGAAGGCTCGCAGCGGCAACCCCCAGACGCGTCGCGGCCGCGCCGACGAGCATCTCGCGTGCGGCGGCGCCAACGGTGCGCATGATCGGGAAGAAGGTCGAGATCGATTCGCTGTTGCCGGTGAACATCCATTGATATTGCGGGTGCCGGTATGCGGGATCGAAATCGGCCCATTCAAGCGCGACGCGCGACCAGTCGGCGCCGAGTTCGTCGGCGAGCACCAAAGGAAGGGTGGTTTGGATGCCCTGTCCCATTTCCGACTGGGAGAGCATGATCGTCACCATGTCGTCTGGATCGATGCGCAGCCAGGCATTGATGAATTTGTCGGGGAGTGAAGATGCGGCCCGCGCTTTGACGGTGACCTGCGCCGACAAGAGCAGAGCGCCGGTCGCGACCAGCAATTGCCTTCGATCCAGCGATCCGACCTTGGTCGGTGCGCCCAGTGGACTATCCATCAAGTTCAGCGATCCCTTCTTGCGACCGGCCACTGCCACGACCGAACCTCTCGCCTTCGATCATAGGATGAGTCATTATTCGTTCAACTGAAATCGCTGGATATGTGATATGAACAATTCGGATATCATGGCCGAACAGGATGGCTGGTGCAGCAAGTAGGAGATGCAGTTGACTAGCAAAGCCAACACCGATCAGCAGAAACTGCGCCGGCTCGACTTCACCATGCTGACGATCTTTCGGGATCTCGTTCGATTGCAAAAGACAACGCTTGTTGCGGCTACGCTGGGTGTCAGCCAGTCTGCCGTCAGCCATGCGCTGGCTCGGCTACGGGAACTCTTCGACGATCCCCTGTTCGTCAGGCGCCCGAACGGTCTCGAACCGACACAGCGTGCCTCACAGCTTCTCCCACAAGTCGAAGTCATTCTTCGACTTGCCCAGGATGCACTCAACGTTCCCACGCACTTCGACCCCGAAACATCCACGCGCTCGTTCCGGCTCGCCGGCAACGACCTTGTCGGCGCCGTGATTGCCCCGCCGCTGATAAGGACGTTGCGTGCCGAGGCACCTGGATGCCGGGTGGCGTTTCAATTCGCTGTCGGAACCGAAAGCCTGAACGCCCTGCGCACCAACGAAATGGAGATGGCGATCGGGCGCGTCTGGGATCTGCCCGACGAGTTCCGGGCCGTGCCAGTCTTCGAAGAAGACTTTGTCGTTGTTGTCAGGAAAGACCATCCGGTCGCTCACCACGCGGCGATGTCGCTCGAAGAATACCTATCGCTCGATCACATCCTCGTCTCATTCAGGGGTGGATTTCATGGGATGGTCGATCAGGCTCTGAAGAAGCGCCGGCTGCGGCGCCGGGTTGTCGCCAGCGTCCCGATGTTCATGACGGCCATGGGCGTTGTGGCGAGCGGCGATCTCTCTTCAACGGTCCCGGCCCGGCTCGCCGCCAAATACGCCGATCAGTTCGGGCTTGCGGTCCTTGAAACGCCACTCGCCATTGATCCGTTTACGTTCAGCCTTGTGCGGCATGCACGATCGACGTCGGACGTTGGCCTGGATTGGTTGTCGGCAAGGATAATCGAGAGCGCCTGCCCGCCCTGACCCAAAAAGGAATAAAAGAAACCATGGCCTTGTTCGGGATTTGACGCACACCGTACTCTTGGTCACGCTGGACCGATGACAAGGGGCGTGCTGCTGGACCTCGCAGGCGTCAACCATGGTGGTAAGACCGCTATACCAGGCGGGGTCGACGCCGTCGCGCAGTGGCGGCAGTCCGGTTTGGCCGACGCATAGTAAGCAATGCCACGCGCTCTGTTGGTTTGTCTACGCTATTATAGCCGTGCAGTACGAAAACTACAACAACTTGAACATGTTAGAGACAGCGCAATCGTACAAAGACCGGCATTGGGAAGCAACAGTAAAGGTCGCCTGACAAACTCGTAATTTGTAGGTCACAGGTTCGATTCCTGTGGGATCACCACTCAGTCACAGCAAACATGGCCCAAGCTAAATTAGAGCAAGGCTAGGCGATTCCGTTACCGGCCATCCTGGTCGGTGACCCATTAGCTTTCAAAGCAGCCATCAGCATAGGCCCGACCGAAAACTCCCCGGCCCTCGCCTTCTCAGTCAGCACGTGCAGATACATCGCCGATCACATGGACTTCATGGAGCCGCAGAAAAATAGTTCACTCTTTGTTCTTTTCAGAAAGGCGGGATATAGTCTGGCGTGTCCTTTAACTGATTCCTCAGGGAGGCAGCGCGCAGATGACCGTCCAGCCCATCAATACCATGCTGCAGGGGGACAGGATTCTCAATGAACCGACAATCAGCTGCCCAAGCTGCAAGACGGAAATCAAGCTCAATGAGTCGCTCGCGGCCCCTTTGATTGCCGCCACGCGTGAAGAATACGAAATGCGCCTGGCGCAGAGCAAGGCATCGATGGCTGCCAGAGAAGAGGAGCTCAAGCGCCAGCAGGCCGAGATCGTCGCCGCCAAAGAGGACATCGCCAACCAGGTGGCTGGGCAAATCAAGCTTGAGCGTGCCGCAATCGCGGTCGAGGAAGCCCGCAAGGCAAAATTGCTGCTTTCGGTAGACCTGGAGGACAAGGATACGAAGCTTGCCGAGCTGGAGGCGACGTTGAAGGCGCGCGACGAAAAGCTCACCGAGGCCCAGCAGCAACAGGCGGAATTCCTGAAAAAGCAGCGTGCGCTTGACGACGAAAGCCGGGAGATGGCGCTGACCATCGAAAGGAAGATCCAGGAGGGGCTGGACGCCGTTCGCGTCAAGGCGAGGTCGGAAGCGGAAGACGAGCTCAAAATGAAGGTCGCGGAAAAGGAAGAACAGATCGCAGGCATGCAGCGTCAGATTGAGGGGCTGAAGCGCCGTGCGGAACAGGGTTCCCAGCAGCTGCAGGGTGAAGTTCTGGAGCTTCAGCTGGAGGCCCTCATTGCCGGCCGGTTCCCGATGGACGTCATTGAACCGGTTGCCAAGGGTGAGTTCGGCGGAGATGTCCTGCACCGCGTCGTCGGACCGGCCGGCCAGCCATGCGGCGCCATTTTGTGGGAATCGAAACGCACCAAGAACTGGAGCCAGGGTTGGTTGGGGAAGCTCAGGGCGGATCAGCGGGCCGCAAAGGCGGACATTGCGCTTATGATCTCGGAAGCGCTGCCTCCCGGGGTGGAAACCTTCGATCTTCTGGACGGGGTCTATGTCGCCCATCCCAAATGCGCGATGCCGATCGCAATCATACTGCGACAATCACTCATCGAGCTGGCGAACTCCCGCCTCGCCCAGGACGGCCAAGCCACCAAAATGGAGCAGGTCTATGGCTATCTGACCGGTCCGCGGTTCCGCCATCGCGTCGAGGCCATCGTCGAAAAGTTCTCTGATATGCAGGAGGACCTGGCCAAGGAACGCAAGGCCACAACACGCCTGTGGGCCAAGCGGGAGGCTCAAATACAAGGCGTAATCGAGTCGACCGCGGGGATGTACGGCGACTTGCAAGGCATCGCTGGAAAGGTGATGCAAGAAATTGACGGCTTGGAGGTCCTGGCCATTGAAATATCTCCGCCCGGTGCCGAATAGGCAATCGGTATGCAGCTCAACAGGAAAACGATTGGCAATCTGGAGCGGCTTCCCCAGACATACCCATCGGACTCCTCGGATAGGGTAAGCAAAAGAAGCCCGCCCACCCGAGGCAATCGTCATGCCTAGCCGACGGCCCAGGATGCGGGTTTCATCGAACGCGGACGTGATGCGCAGCGGCGACCGCGCAAGCTGGTGACAACGGCTCTCAAGGATATTGCCGAGTGGGTAGAGCCGTTTCGCAGCCAATGGGAAGACAGGCTCGACAATCTGAATCGCCACCTCGAAAAAATGGGCAAAAAGGAGAAGTAGCATGCTGGCAGGGATCGCGAACACCGACCTGATACTCGACCGGGACAAGCACACGATCATTCTGACGCGCGTGCTTGCTGCGCCCTGTGAACAGGTCTTCGAGGCATGGACGCAGCCGGAGCATGTGGCATGCTGGTGGGATCCATCAGGCGAACCGCTCGCACAATGCGAGATCGACCTGCGTCCGGGAGGGGCCTTCAGGTTCGTCAACCGGCATCCCCCTGTCGCCAACCAGTTCGCTGGCGTCTATCGCGAGATCGCACCGCCGCGTCATCTCGTCTTCGAAGCAATGGGGGCGATCGGGCGTGTCATTCTCGACGAGACTGGCGGCAAGACGTTTCTGACGGTGAGGATCGAGTGCGGCTCGGCGGAACGGTTGGAGCAATATCTGAAAATGGGCATCGACACCGGAACGGCCAAGACATTGGACAACCTTGCCGCACATATTGGCGCGATGGCACAACGGACATCCAGCTCTCCGTCAACTGCTCCGAGCAGCGGCGAGTAACATTAGATGCAACAATCAATCTGGACAGCGGCAGATGCGGCTCTGGTGGCGTATGCCATCACCTGCGTCGTTCTATGCCTTAATCTTCTGATGCTCTGGGCTTCCAGCGGGGCGATCCGCGCGAAGGGTGGCGTGGCAATCAATCCGGAGGATGGGGCTCGCTATGGTGTACCCGTGTCAGAAATTGACCCGCCAACTGTCGCGCGGCTCCTGCGCGCACACCGCAATGCCGAGGCCACGATCTATCCATTTCTGCTGCTGGGCCTGCTCTTTGTTTTCACGGGAGGAAAGGCAGCAATTGCAATTCCCATTTTCGCAATTTTTGTAGTCGCCAGGATCGTACATTCGATAGTCTATCTGAAGGCCATGCAGCCTTGGCGCACGATCGCTTTTGCAGTCTCCCTGCTCGCAATCGTTGTCCTGATGGGCGCCGTAGTCCACGATTTGCTCTTTGCCTGAGGTAGAACCGTATATCAGTACCGAAAGCTCCAACCCTGTCGTTCACGGACGTCGTCGCCAGTGGCAGCGGCCCGTAGTAGCCGCTCTCCGTCTCCAGCGGCCGGATGTCAGGCCCCGGCCAGGCGAACCGGTTACTTTCCGTCAAAACGATCCACGACCGCTCACCGTCAAGCCGCAAACGCAGCTTGACCGCAGCCGGAATCTCGATGGCATCATCGGGATCGGACGGCGGCGTATGGGTGATCGGCAGGACCCGGACGACCGGCGAGCCGTCCTCCTGCATGGCGACCAGCGCGAGCACCAGGCAGGGCCGGTCCTTGTCGCCTTCCTCGCGGCCTTCGCGATGTTGCCAATGCCAGAGGTAGGAGTAACGGAAGACGTGGCCGACCTTGATTCAGCCGGTGGCATTTTGTTGCCGTCAGGCCTTTTGCCCCGAGGGGTTTCGACCGGAGGGTTTTGACCCAGAGAGCTCGTCGTTGAGATGGTCGAGATCCGGCTCCATTTCAGAGGCTTCGACCGCGGCGATCTCGTCCGAGGCGAGTTCCGCTGTCAGATCGACCCGCCGGTCGCGCTTCGACAGCCGGACAAAATCCTCATAGGCCAGCAGCACCGTGCGAGGGCGACCGTTTTTGGTGATTACCGGGTCGCGGACCGCGGCATCCTGATAGGCGCCAAAATTTTTCGAGACGGCGGCGGCGGTGACGGTTGTGGTTATCGGCGAGACTCTTTTATTCCGGAATATACGGGCTTTCCGGGCTTCCGCAAATGTCGGACGCCCGCCAAATGGAAAACGAGGCAGTGACAGGGCAGCTTCCAAAGGCTCCCGTCCGTTCGCCTGAGTTCGTTCTGCGAGTGCGCCGCCGATATTGTCCAAGACGCAACGCCCAGAACACCTCCACTTGCTGTAGGCAGCCGCAACTGGAAATGATGCCGGACGTTGCTGTGACGAACAGGAATAAGGCTGTCTGTGGCGGCAAGGCTGGTTGAGGAAAGCCCCGACCGTTATGAGCCAATGACCGAAGAGCATCCCGCGGCACTAGCGCAATACGTCCCGCGGCAGCTCTCGACTAGCGAAAGACTGACGAGGACGTCTGTTTGGGGTCGAACTTGCCTATTGGCCGCTTGCCGCAGAGTGGGCATTCGCGGACCGCCACAATGCTATAGTCAATGCTATGGATCGACTCCAGCACCTGGTGCCCGCGCACGGCGGCCGTGATGATTTTGTCGGGATCGTCGGTCCAGACGAAGGGCTATGACTGCAGCCTTGTGGTCGATGACGAAGCGATTGATGGCGGAAACCAACCTGCCCTCAACACAGGACTGGTGATAGCCGGCGCAGCGCCTGTCGTGCTGCCGCCATCGGTGCTCTTCGTTTTCTGAAGCGCTTCTTCGTGGACTCGATCGTAAGAGCATCGTCAGGGCGACCTGCGGTTTTCCACTATTATGATCGGCTCGTGCCCGAATTTTCTGTCAACGTCGCCGCGACTCGAGTATTAGGTTCGGCTTATGGAGCGTCGACACGCCATCCGAAGGATCAGGGACGGGCTTTGGGAAGTCTATGACATAGACAATGAAAAGGTTGTCTTGGTGGACAGCGTAGCTCTGACCAATTTGCGGGATGAAGAGGCACTCGATGCGTTGGAGTTGCTAATGGGTGGATTTCTTGTTGCGAGCAGGTTTCCAACGCTCGGTTGATGGTTTCTCCAGGGACATGTTCGCACGCACGTCAGGCGAAGGCGCCTCAAGCCTCTCATTGTGGGTTCCATCAGAACCGCAGGGCACGAGCTTCCAGCACCAGTTGCCCTGCGGCGGGACGTTGGGGTGGCACCAAGCAGGCAGGAAGGACATCGCCATTACGCACCGATTTACGCGGCAAATCTTGGCTCGGGAACTCCCGTTACGCCGAGGCCGGTGATGGCAAAAAGGCTGCCTCGTAAAACGCCGTCGCCCGGAAAGCGCGGCAGCGGCGGCTTGGCCATCGAAGTGACGTACAGGGTGTCGAGCCTCGGCCCGCCGAACATGACGCTGGTGATCTTCTTGACGGGCATGTCGATGATGCGATCAACGCTGCCGTCGGGCGCGTAGCGGACCAGCCTGCCATCATAGACCAGCGCGTTCCACAGGAATCCTTCCGCATCGACAGTTGAGCCGTCAGCCGCCCCGCCCCGGCTGGTATCGACACGCGTGAAAGTGCGCCGGTTGGTGGCGGCACCGGTTGCGATGTCGTAGTCGTAGGCCCAGATCTCGCCGGTCCAGGTGTCGGCGAAATAAAAGGTGCGGTCGTCCGGGCTCCAGCACGGACCGTTCGAGCAGATGATGCCGGAATCTATTCTGGTAACGGAGAAATCCGGATCGAGCCGGTAGAGTCCGCCGGAGGGTCCCTCTTCCATCGTGTCCATTGAGCCGGCGAAGAAGCGGCCGCGCCGGTCGACCTTGCCGTCATTGAGCCGGTTCATCGGCCTGTCCGGCTCCGGATCGTGAATCGGCGTCACCTCGCCGGTGGCGAAATCAAGCAGATGGAAACCGCGCTGCAGCGATACCACAGCGCCGCCGCCGTCCTTGCGCAATGCCATCGAACCGATCTTCATCGGCACGTCCCAGCAACGGATCTCACTACCGTCGGCGGTTGCCCGAAACACACGCCCGTCGAAACTGTCGATCCAGTAGAGGCGCTCCTGTTCAACGTCCCACAGCGGTCCCTCGCCCAGCGTGGTCTTCACGTCCACCACGACTTCGATCTTCATGCCGTCCTCCTCTGTTCGAACCTTGCAGAAACCGGTCAAAACGCGACCTGATCGCCGCCCTTCAATGACAGGATTTCGCGGGCCTCGTCGGGCGTTGCCACTTCCATGCCGAGGCCTTCGACGATCTTGCGGGCAAGCACCACCTGCTCGGCATTCGACTTGGCAAGCCTGCCCCTACCGGCCCAAAGACTGTCTTCGAGCCCAACGCGAATGTTGCCGCCAAGCGCTGCCGATTGTGCCGCGATGCGCAACTGGCTGGCGCCCGCACCCAGCACCGACCAGCGGAACTGGTCGCCGAACAGGCGATCGGCGGTGCGCTTCATATGGGCGACGTCTTCCGGGTGCGTGCCGATGCCGCCGAGCAGGCCGAACACCGACTGCACGAAGAACGGCGGCTTCACCAGCCCGCGATCGGCGAAATGGGAGAGGTTATAGAGATGGGCGATGTCGTAGCACTCGAACTCGAAGCGGGTCCCATTGTCGTAGCAGGTTGCCAGTATGTATTCGATGTCCTTGAACGAGTTGCGGAAGACCAGATCACGCGTCGCTTCCAGATGCGGCTTTTCCCAATCGAACTTGAACGTCTCGTATTTGTCGGCGAGGTGATAGAGCCCGAAATTGATCGAGCCCATGTTGAGCGAGGCGACCTCCGGCTTGAACTGGGCGGCGGGGCGCACACGCTCCTCCACCTTCATGTAAGGACTGCCGCCGGTGGTGATGTTGATGGCGGCATTGGTGCCTTGCTTGACGCGCGGCAGGAAACGCGCGAACGCCTCTGGCGTCTGGTCGGGCTTGCCGGTCTCGGGGTCGCGGGCATGCAGATGCAGGATCGCCGCACCCGCCTCCGCCGCCGCGATCGCCTCGCGCGCGATCTGGTCCGGCGTGATCGGTAGATAAGGCGACATAGTCGGCGTGTGGATCGCCCCCGTCACCGCGCAGGTGATAATGACCTTGCCGCTGGGTTGCTGGGCGCCGGGCTTGCGGCTTGTTTGCGTCATTGTCCAAACTCCTGATCCGACTTTTTCTTGTGCGCCGCCAGCGCCATCAGCCGGCGGTCGCGCCAGACCTGCCGTTCGCCGAGTTCTTCCCGCGGCAGGCGCTTGCGGCGCTCGGCCTCGATCGTCTCCATGACCTCGCCGGCCCAGTCGACGCGGCGCAGCATCTGCGGGAAGATGTTGGAATAGATCGCCTGATAGCGCTCGACATAGTCGCGCACACCACCCGGTGCATTGAGGTCGATCGTCTCGAACGGACCCATGAACGACCAGCGCAGCGCCAGCCCGTCGCGCAGGCCAGTGTCGACGTCCTCGACGCTGGCATAGCCGTCGGCGACGAGCCGAAACGCCTCCTCCAACAGCGCGCCTTGCAAGCGGTTCATGATGAAGCCGTCGAGCTCGCGCTTCATCACCAGTGGCGCATGGCCCGCCTCGACAAGAAACGCGCGGGTCCTTTCCACCGTTTCGGCGGAGGTCCATGGCGCCGGCACCACCTCCGCTGCCGGGATGAGATAGGGCGGATTGATCGGGTGCACGACGAGGCAGCGATGGCGCCCCTCAAGATGATCGGTGAATCTCGACGGCAACAGCGCCGAGGTGGAACTGGCGATCACCGCCTGCGGACCGGAAAGTGCGTCGATGCGGGAGAACACGTCACGCTTCACCTCGAGGTTTTCCGGCGTGTTCTCCTGGACATGGACGGCATCGGCCAGGGCCTCGCCAAGCTCCTCCACAATGGTGATGCGGCCAAGCACGGTATCGACCGCCTGTCCCCGCAGCAGATCGTTGGCGGCAAGGTCGCCGAGCACCCCAGCGATATAGTCGCGCGCACCGCTGGCCGCGGCCGGCGCCTGGTCCCACATGCGCACATCATGGCCGGCACGAGCGAAGCTTATCGCCCACGCTCGCCCGATGAAGCCGCTTCCGACAATTGCTACCTTCGCCATGATCTCCCCCTCAGAGTGTCTCGACGTTGCCGTCGACGCCGAGCGACTGGCCGGAAATGTTGATGCCCGCATCGGAAAGCAGGAAGGCCACCATCGCCGCGACATCGTATGGGCTGGTCATGCGGCGCAGCGAGATGTTCTGCAGATAGCGTTGTGTCATCTCCTCGTTTGAAACGCCGAGCTGCTTTGCCCGGTCGGCAATGACCTTGTCGATGCGCGGTCCCTCTATGATGCCGGGCAAGATGGCGTTGACCCTGATCCCATGCGGTCCGAGTTCCTTGGCAAGGCTCTGGGTCAGGCCGACAACGCCGAACTTGGCAGCCGAGTACGGCGTGCGGAACGCGTAGCCATGGCGGCCGGCGGCCGAAGACATCGAGATGATCGAGCCGCCGCCCGCCGCCTTGATCAGCGGCACGGCACGGCGCGCGCACAGGAACTGGCCGGTCAGGCAGATATCTATGCAGCGCCGCCAGTCTGCCGGATCGATCTCATCGACCCCGCCGGTCGGCCCGGCAATGCCGGCATTGTTGATCAGGGCGTCGAGCCCGCCGAGCTTCTCCTTTACGGTCTCGAACAGCCGGTCGACATCGTCGTCGCGCGAAACGTCCGCTTTGACTGCGCCGGCGAGTGTGAGCCTCTCTGGAGCGGCGGCCAGCGCCTCGTCGGAAATGTCGCAGATCACGACACGCGCGCCGAGCCGCGACAGTGTCTCGGCAATGGCAAAGCCGATGCCGCCGGCGCCCGCCGTGACCAGCACGCGTTGGCCTTTGAGCCCGGTCAGGAATTCGTCCGCCGATACCGGTGCGCTGGAGCTCATTATTCCATTCCTTTCATTGAATCCGCCTTTCGCGCAGCGCCATGACCGCAGCGAGCACCACCAACCCGAACAGGATCGCCCGCGTTGCATAAGGCAGCGTCGTGCCGGCGAGCAGCATCTGCAACGCCGTCAAAAGCAGCACGCCCCCCAGCATGCCGAGATAGTGGCCGCGCCCGCCGGTGATCAGCGCACCGCCGACGACGACTACGGCGATCGAGGGCAGCAGATAGTCGTCACCCATGCCGAGGCTGGCCTGGCCGGAAAAGCCGGTCAGCATGATGCCGACGAGCCCCGCGCAGACCGCCGACAGCACATAGACGAGGATGAGCGTGCGCCCGACCGCGATGCCGGAGAGCTGGGCCGCGCGCAGGCTGTTGCCGATGCCATAAACCCGGCGGCCGAAAGGGGTGCGGCCAAGCAGCAGCACAGCAAAGACGACGAAGGCGATCATGAACAGCACCACCGGCGTCACAACGAATACCTTCCCGGTCATGAACCAGCGCAGCATCGGCGAGGAGAAGCCGGCCGGCGTACCCTGCGAGTAAAGCAGCGCGACGCCTTGCAGAATGCCGTTGGTGGCCAGCGTCATCACGATCGGCGAAATGCCGAGGAAGACGATGCCGATGCCGTTGGCAAGACCGATCAGGCAAGCTGTGAGCAGCACCGCCGGCAGCGCATAGGCAAGTGCACCATCCGAGCCGTTGACCATGCCGGCAAGCAGGATGCCCGAGAGACCGATCGTCCACGGCACCGACAGGTCGAGCCCGCCGGTGAGGATTACGCTGCCTTGCCCAAGCGCCAGGACGGCGAGGAAGCTCGACAGCACGAAAAGCGAGTTCCAGTAGGTGACGTTGACGATGGCGCGTCCGAGCCAGATTTGGGTGATGATCACGACGACGGCCAGGCAGACATAGGCCGGCAGCGCATAACGCAGCGTCTCGGCGTTGCGTATATGGAAGGCCGGCTGCGGCGCCTGCTGATCGTCGGTGCTGCCACGCGCGATCCTCAGCCGCCGGTCGGTGCGATCGATCTGCGAGGGCAGCATTCCGGCGCGCCATGCGGCCAATCGCGCCCGCAGCGCACGCAGTTGGCGGGCGAGCACGGAGCCATGCGACAGCGAGCCGGCAAGCACGGCAAGGATCAGGATCGTGCCCTCGGCGATCGTCGAATAATAGGCCGAGACGTTGAGTACGAGCAGGATGTTGACGACCATCATCAGGATGTAGGCGCCGAAGACGGTGCCAACCGGCCCGCCTTGACCGCCGCCCAGCCTTGTACCGCCGACGACGACCGCCGCGAACATCGACAGCAACAACGGGTTACCGACGAGCGGATCGCCGCTGCCCGTCTGTGCGCTGATGAAGACGCCGGCGAGCCCGTAGCAGCCGCCGGCTATGACATAGACCAGGAAGCGCACGAGAACGACGCGCACGCCGACCGAAGCGGCCGCGTCCGGATCGCTGCCGACGGCATAAAGCGCCGTCCCGAAGCGTGTGCCTTTGAGCCAGAACCAGGCGAGCAGGACGACGCCGATGACCACCAGCGGCATCGGTATCCAACCGGCGATAGCATCACCGAGATAGAAGGCGCCAAGATCGGGCGAGACGAAGCCGCCCGGCTTGTCCATGACCAGCAGCGTTACTCCCTGCAGGATGAACATGGTCGACAGCGTGACGACGATAGGCTGCATGCGCAGGACGGCAATGAAGAAGCCGTTGAAGGCGCCGACCAGCATGCCGACCCCAATTCCGGCCAAGGTCCACAGCGCGACACTGGTGCCGGTCGCCATCGGATCCATACCTTTTGCCAGGACGACATTGACCAGCGAGATCACCGCGCCGGCGGACAGATCGAAACCGCCGGACAGGATGACCACCGTCTGGCCGATCGCCGCCAGCGCCGAGGTGGCGCCGCCGCTGGAGAGAAACGAAATGTCGAAATAGGTGAGCCGCCCGGCACTGACCAGATCGACGATAAGCAGGAGCACCGCAAAGACGATCGCCGCGATGATCGCGCCGCTGTGCCGCGCGAGAAGCCGCGTCAATGTCGCGGCCGGTGCCGCGGCGGGCAAACTCGTCACGCTCATTCCGCCGCCTCCCGGACCAACTCGCCTTGCCCCAGCGCCGGTCGCATGATCGCGCCTTCCGTGATGTGGTTGCCGGCAAGCTCCGCCACCAGGCGACCGTCATAGAGGACGAGCACTCGGTCGCATTGATGGACCAGCTCGGGAATTTCGGTTGAATGCAGAAGGATCGAGCCGCCGGCCGCCACATAGTCGCGCATCATCACATAGAGCTCGTGCTTGGTGCCGACGTCGATGCCGCGGGTTGGGTCGAAGAGCAGCAGGATGCGGCTCTCGGCGACCAGCCATTTGGCGATGGCGATCTTCTGCTGGTTACCGCCCGAAAACGCCCCCGCCCTCGTCCACATGGCGCGGTGGTCGACCTCGACCGCCGAGAAGGCGGACTGGACGGCCTGCGCCTCCTCGTGCCCGCTGATCAGGCCAAATCGGGTAAAACGCGCGACGACCGGCAGCGATACGTTTTGCCGGCCCGAGAGCTTCAGGAACAGGCCTTCGGTCTTGCGGTCCTCCGGCACCAGCCCGATCGCCATGTTGGGCTTGAGCGCATCGGCGGGCGAGCCCAGCCACACTTCGCGCCCGTCGACCAGGATATGGCCGCGCTCGATCTCGGCCATGCCGAAGCAGGCGAGGAACAGGTCGAGCTGGCCCATGCCCTGAAGCCCGGCAATGCCGAGAATCTCGCCCTTGCGGAGGTCGAAACCGACGCCGTCGAGCTTCATGCCGGCCTTGAGATCGCGTACGCCGAGCACCGGCGGACCGAAGACCGCCTCGCTTTCGGGTTTCGGCGGAAAGGTCTGGGCGATGCTGCGACCGATGATCTTTTCGATCACTTCTCCATCCGGGACGTCGGCAACCGGCGCCGTCACGATGTGACGGCCGTTTCTGAGAATGGTCAGCGTGTCGCAGAAGGCCCGCACCTCTCGTATGCGGTGGGTGATGAACACGACCGTCGTGCCGGCGGCCTTAAGTCGCGCGATGATGCCGCCCAGCCATTCGACATCGCCGCCCGACAGCGTCGAGGTCGGTTCGTCGAGCAGGAGGATGCGCGGCTTGCGATAGAGCGCGCGCGCGATTTCGATCTTCTGGCGGACGGCGAGATCGAGGGTCGCGACCTCGGCATCAAGATCGACCGAAAAGCCGAGATCTGAAATGTGCTGGCGCACCGCCCTGCGCGCGCTCGCCCGCCTGATCAGGCCGCTCGGGCCGACAGGCGCGTAGGGCAGCAGCATGTTGTCGAGAACGCTGAGATCGCGCACCAGCGTCATTTCCTGGAAGGCTGTCTGCACGCCTTTGGCGTGCGCGGCGCGCGGCGAACCGAGTGGCGCCGGTTCACCAAGAACGGTGATTTGCCCTTCGTCGGGCCGCACCAGTCCCGACAGCAGCTTGACGAGCGTCGACTTGCCGGCACCGTTTTCGCCGAGCAGCGCGTGCACGCTGCCCGAAACGATCTCAAAGGAGACGCCATCGAGGGCGACCGTCGCACCAAACGCCTTGCGGACGCCCTCTATGCCGACAGCTGTCGATTGCGCTGACATCATGATCCCAGTCCCGGCCTGCACGGAGTGCGTGGGAGTGCCTCCAAAGCACCCCACGCCCCATTCGGAGAGCCTTACTCCTCGGGCTGGCCGACAAGGGCGGCCGCGAG
The DNA here is from genome assembly GCF_040320565.1 of Mesorhizobium sp. M0664. Lineage (NCBI taxonomy): Bacteria > Pseudomonadati > Pseudomonadota > Alphaproteobacteria > Hyphomicrobiales > Phyllobacteriaceae > Mesorhizobium > Mesorhizobium sp. M0664. The sequence goes on along the minus strand of NZ_JAMYPW010000010.1, from coordinate 70,519 downwards.
ACCGATTTCAGGTGTCTGGTCGGAGAAGATCGAGGCGAACCAGCCGGGGTTGGAGACCAGCGACGGTTTGAAGGCGTTACAGCCAGCCTTCATCTCCGCCCAGGTGCCTTCGTCACAAAGCTTTATCGTGTCGTTGGTGACGACCGGCAGTGGCAGGATCGTCTTCTTGGCAACCTCCTTGCCGTCAAGCGCCTCGACTGCAAGCTTGAGGGCAAGCGCGCCGGAATAGGGCGGCGATGCATAGGAGATCCGCGGCGCGCCGAGCGGCGCATAGGGAGAGGCTGCGCCCTCGACCTCCGTGCCCTCCGGCAGCATCTGGATGCGCCCGCCATTGGAGCCCTCGCCGGCGCAAGGCAGCAATTCGCTGCTCTTCTTGCCGGCCTCGAGCTGCATGGAATTGGCGGTGAAGCAGCCGACCTGCATCCACAGCCCATTTATGTCGTCCCAGCTGCGCGTCGCCAATATCTTGGAAAGTTCGGTACGGGCCACCGCCTGGCTCCACATACCGACAGCCTCGCCCACGATCTTGATGTCGGGATGCTTGGCAAACACTTCCTTTGCGGCCTTGGTGCGCAGATCGTCGACCGAGGTGCCGGGAACGCCGGTCACTGCGATGATGTTGCCCTTGCCATTGAGCTTCTTGACCAGCCACTCCGCCGTCACGCGGCCAGCCTCTTCCTGATCGATATGGACGTTGTAGGCGCAGGGCTCTGTGATCTCGGCATCATAGGCAAACACCTTTACCCCCTTGTCGCAGGCGTTCTTCACCACCTGGTTGAGCGCTGTCGGCGAGATCGGGAAGATCACGATGGCTTCGGCACCTGCCTGCACCATCGCGTTGATCTGCTGGATCTGGCGCTGTGCGTTCGGCCCGGCCACCTGAACCTGGAGGTCGACCTTGTCGGCCATGCTCTTGTGCGACGCCATCGCCTTGACCATGTTGGCGGCCTCGGCCTGCCAATCATTGCCGATAAAGCTCATGCTGAGAAATATTTTGTGCTTTCCGGCCGCCTCGGCCGCCGACATCCCAAAGGCGCAAACAGCCATGCCGGCAAGCAGCGCGAGCCGCCGGGCTTTCGATCCGATACCCATTCGAAACTCCTCCCAATTCAGACGACCAAATGCCTCCCAAGGGCACGAAACGTGCTCCTTGTCATTCGATGCAGCTGACCGTATCATGATTTGATCAAAGATCAATGATGAAATGCTAGTGGGTAAAAGCCGGATACGCCGGCGCTTGACGCGGCAATCCGAACCTTGCATTCCGGGCACAGGCGCCGGGTAGGACAAGAGCGTCGCCGTTTGGGGAAAGGTAGGCACAGATGGCTGGGGCGGCATTCAGGAAGCCGGGCGTCGAGATCACGCCGCTGTCCAGGGAAACCCTGCAGGACAGGGTTTACCGGCACGTCACCGAGTTGATCCTCGACGGCAGTATCGTTCCAGGTGAAATGGTGACGGTGCAGAGCCTCGCCGACGCTTTCGGCGTCAGCCCGATGCCGGTTCGCGAGGCCCTGCGGCGTCTGAGCGCCGCCAACGCATTGATGGTGGTTTCGGGCCGTTCTATCGGGATACCGGCATTAAGCCGCGCGCGACTCATCGATCTCAGGAACGTGAGGTTTGAGATCGAGGCGATCGCCGCCGCATGGGCGGCCGAGCGAATGGACGATCCCAGCGTGGCGCTGCTGCGCCAGCATCTGGACGCACTCGAACAGGCCAATGCCGCCGGCGACGTCAAATCCTACCTCAGGGCCAACTACGCCTTTCATTTCTCCATCTATCGAGCCGCGGGTTCGGAAAACATGCTCAACATCATTGAGAACCTGTGGCTGCAGATCAGTCCCTATTTCAACATGCTGCACGATTCTGGAAACTATTCGACCGCCAACCAGCACCATCAGCAGATGTTTGCAGCGCTGCGAGATCGCAACGCGGAAGCTGTCCGGGCCGCGGTTCGCGCTGACATCGACGCGGCTTTCACAGTGCTGATCAAACTGCTGAAGTAACATTCAGGTCGCCATAAGCGACATGCCGCCTCCATTGCTGATCAGACTTCCAGTTCTTTTTCCGCCCACTCCGCGAACTTTTCCAACTTGTCGAGCAAGCTCTCGGCTTCGGGGAGTGATTTTGCCCTGATTCCGTATTGAGCTTCGTCCTTCTCATGGAGAATGCTCCGCAACCGGCTGGCCTGCGCTGCAGGAAGGCGGTTTCCAAGCGCATCGCGCATGGTTTTCACCACGGCCGCATGATCCGCGCGGTTGATCGTTCCTGCAAATCGGGCAGTGAGCGCATCGGCGTATGCTATTGCCGCATTCACGATCTGCGACATAGCCGGATTGCCGATGTCACCCGTTTCAGACATTGCCACCTCCAAACGGGCAGCCTTCAAATATGAGCGGGCGATGCGTAATCGCCCCTCGCCAAAGTCTGTCTCGACTGCTTTCGTCGCACCTCTTCTGGTCATGCCAACGCCTTCTGGCGAGTTTTTGTTGCGAGTTCGTCCGGGCGTGGACCCAAGACGAGCAGGGCATTTGCTTCGACGCCGCCCCACCAAGGGTCTCCCGTGCTCGACAGCCTCGCCACATCCTGCGGAGTGAGTCCCACCACCGAGGGATTGAAGCCAAGCTCTTCACCGTGGGTCACCAGTGCCTCACGGATCTCTTGGAGCGCGCTTTCTAGCTTTTCGGATGGCGTAACCACTGCGATGTCGAGATCGCTGTCTGGACGGTCCTCGCCCCTCGCCACGCTGCCGTAAATCCAGGCCGCGAGCACGTTCGGCCGAACTGCGGAGACCGCCTCAGTGACTACAGCGCGAATGTTGGAATACCTAAGCGCCTCCTGCTCAAAGAGGGCTTCCAGTGATGTCGCCAGTGGATGGCGATCATTCAACCGATAAAGACGAGCCCTGCCCGTTCCCTCTGAAGATACGATGCCAATCCCCTCCAAGGTTGCGAGAGCAGACCACACGCTTGCCCTCGCAAGCCCGCTACGAGCCGCAAGCAATGGTGAAGAAAGCAAGCCGCCGTGCCGGGATAATTCCCGGAGCAATCTCACGCTTGCGTCGGTGCCGAGCATAATGGTGAGTGGATAGCGCAAAGCGCTTTGAGCGGTCGAGCGTGTCATGGCGCAAGTTCCTTCTGCTCTGGAGCCATAGCACGTCGACTGCCGGATATCAAATCTGACGTTTGGTTTTCTAAACAGATGTCCTGTTATCCGGGCCTTGGCGGCTGCTGCGCCGCTATCACGAACGTATCCGAGAGATGTTGATCGCCACGTTCGTCCAGTCCATCGTAGGAGCAAGAGCAAGATGCCGCTCTATCTTATCCATTTCATTATTTTTTTCTGCTTCAGTCCGTCCAATGCCCGGTCGGAAAGACTGAGTATTTCGTCAGACGGCGCTTACTCAGACATAACCTATTTTACGATTGTGCCGCCGCGACCGAAAGCCATTTGGCCACATCACATCTCTCAATGCACACACAGTGCACACGAAAGCCAACGCGGGGCCAAATCATGAATCGTTAACCTGCAAGGACGGCTTGGCGGTAGGTCGGGTTCATGAGGGCTTTGAGGCGCTTACGCTTGAGCGAGTTTGAAGGCTCGCGACGGAGCATGTTGAGCACCGCGCGGCGGATCATGGCGAGGTTGCGCGCCGAATGGTCTTTACGGACGCGGCTCTCGTCTTCGTCGCGCGACAATCAAGGCAACACGCGCTCTCAACTTGATTGTCGCGCGGCACTGCGTCCCTTGCCCTGTTCGACGCAGATAAGCATGCGTGTCGAGTCGATGTCGTCGATCTTGAGTTGCGCGACTTCGGACACGCGCAGGCCCGCGCCATAGGCGACGCCAAGTGCCGCCTTGTACTTGATGCCTTGATGCTGGGTGCGGCTTCGAGCAGCCGCGCCGCTTCCTCCACGCTCAGCACGTCGGGCAGCTTGCGCTGACACCTCATGATCACCAGCGCACGCGCCAGATCCCGAAGCTTCAGCGTCACGAGGGACAGGAACGGCAGTGCCGAGACCGCGCCATTGATCGTCGCAGAGCCGACGCCGCTCTCATGCCGATGCAGCTGGAATCGACGGATGTCCTCAGCCGTCGCAGTGTCGGGCGAGCGGCCAAGGAACACAGCGAAGCGCCTCCAGCCCTTCCTCCCTATAGCGGTTGAAGATCTTGTAGCCAGTCTTGCGCGAAATCCCGAAATCCCGGCACACATCGCTCATGCCTTCTCCCTCGAGAAGGCGGGCAACGAAACGTAGACGTTCCTCCATCACCGAACACTCTCTCCACGGCATCAACACCTCCGGCCAAAAGCCAAAGTGTTACCCATGTGTCCGGTACAAAACGTCACCTATGTCTCAGGCCGCGCAGTTCGCTTGCCGACAACTATTCCTGCTGGAATTGACAGGGCCAATCTTCAGGCCTCGTCAAGCCAGAAGGCAACTCGGTCCGGGCGTCTCCGCAAGCCATGTTGAGCTGCCACTGGGACAGACCCGCCGAATTGGAAAGATCGACGCCCTCGATACGGGTCAGAAAGAAAAAGGCGCGGTCAAAGTCTATCGGCGCGGTGAACGTCGCTCCTCGGAAGTCCGCCCGTGCGAGATTGGCAAACGAGAAGCGGCTGCCGCTGATATCGGCGTCATGGAACTGCGCACGCCCCAATTCTGCCTTTGTGAAATCAACATTGGTCAGATTGGCGCCCTGGAAATTCGAGCGCTGTATTTCCGCGCTCGCAAACACGGCGCCTTGCGCGTCCATACGGCTGAAGTCGGTCCTGTAGGCCTCGATTCTGTCGAACCGGGCGCCTTTGGCGGTCGAGTCGGCCAGGGAAGCACGCACAAGCGTTGCCTTCTCAAGATTTGCCGCAAGGAGATTGCTGTTCCTGAGGTCGGTCGAAGTGAAATCAACACCGAACAGGTTCGCCCCGCTCAGGTCTTGTCCTTCTAGGATGAGAAGCTTCTTGTCACACTCGTGCCAATTGACGCCAGGCGTTGCGGCTGCGTCGCAATTGTGAGCAGCAGTGGCGTTCTGCCAAGCAAACACAGTGCAAACCGCTAGAACCAAGCCGGATGCGCCGTAAGCTCTGGTTCGCCTCAAAGTCATTGTTGCTGGACCTCTGCTACTCGCCGACACTCAACCTTACCACATCTGCTGACACTCGAGCCACGGTGACCACCGCCGTCACAGTTAGCGCATTTCTCATATTCAAGCTTTGATGTTGATCAACCGATCAACCCGCGCGTAGGGCGCGATTTGCGAGCGCCTCCTCATATCATCGGCGGTCCAGCAGAGATTCATTTGTCACCGGCCAGGCGCATCATTCCGTAGGTATGCTTGACTAAGCCGAGGAGAGCGGTCGTTCAGGGTGGCGAAGTCCCTCCGCTCTGGACGTTTGTCTCGCTAGTTGGGAGCCTGCTCGGATGCTGACCGCCACCGCCGCCGTCCGCTGCCGACAAGCGTGAATCCGCTTGGTTCCGCACCGATCGGTACTTCCCGACGGCGAGGTTCACCCGGCACGGGGTGCTCGTCGCATACCCTGATTCCGCTGTCGCATGAACCCCACGACTTCGCTTAGCGAAGCCGAAGTTGATCTCTGCCATCTCCCAGGTCGAAGCATCAACCCCGCATATTTGTGTCGTAAGCTGACGTGCTGCGAATACGCCTTTTTCGGTTTGCGGGCTTTATGGCGGACGCGCAACCTATTCTGTATTTTTATCAACGTAAACAATGTCGTATGGCGGAGAGGGAGGGATTCGAACTCCGCGCTTGGAAAAGCGTCCCTCTCGTCTTCACCGTGCAGGCCGCTTACTCTGGGCGGCAGAGTGCCCTTCCGCGCTTCGCCAAACCTGCCGTGGGAAATGCCTTGCCGTTTTTCCGGCGGGGCTTTGATCAGATCGTGACTATTAGTGATTTATGCTGGAACTGGTTGCGGAGGTTAGAGTCGGACCTATTTGCGCCGATCAAGAAGTCCCGTCAGCAAACGAACTCGGTTACAGCACCGTATCGGCGGTATCCATCTACCGACTCGAACCGCGACCGTTTCTTAGGTCGCGCCTACCGTTTTGCACGCCCTCCCCTGCCCGGCCGTGGCGGAAGGTTGAACCAGTTGGGCGACTGCTAGGTTCCAGACTGGAGGTAAGGTCGGCTCGCTGAAAGCACGGCAGGTGGCATGCGGCACATGCGCGACAACGGCGGCGGAGGGTTTGAGAGGGCCGGAGCCCCGACAGCTTTCGGCAGTTCGAACGATATAGTCGAACTGCCGAAATCGGGGCGCAAAGCTGCCATTCGGCACAAAGATAACAAATAGCATCGGCGATCGGCTGAAGCCGCTCCTTCTCAGTCTGTTGGCGAACCGCGTAACCGGGGCAGATTTCCGGGCGAAGGGGTTTGCAGGCGAGCGCGTTCGCGATTCACCCTATGCGTGACGCTACCACCGACTGATTCGTTTGAAGGCTGTCGCTCGCGGAACTCCGCGGGTTGGTTACTGCGCTGATCGGCGAAGTGAGCGGTCCAAACATGGTTCGAAGTGGTCGATCGCAGGGCCGCGTCGCACGGTGCAGAAGGCCATGCATCGTAGATTATGCGCAAACTGCTTCGCCCGCCTAGTCGGAACTCGCGCATCGAACAGTACATCACGTCTTCCGTCCCCAGCGCACCGGCGGCCTCCCCGCTCGCAATCCAAATAGACGTCTTTCAGCTGTTTGATTGGCATGTCAGCGCGAGAACGCGAGGTCCCGAGCGTCAGAAGCCGACAATGAAGCCGGACTGATTGCGATCAGCACGGTGCCGAGCGTCACAGACGCGAGGGACTTAACAACTGACATGATCATTTTGAGATCCTCCCCAGCTCCCGTCGGTCAACATTCAGTCCTTGGGGTCGCAGGTGTAGTGCCGTTCGAAGGTCCCGTCCGCGCGCCGCCGCTTGTCGAAGCCGCGATGTAAGGCTCGATCGCGCTCGTGGACCAGCCAAAGGGGATCTCGGCCGAGGCGTAGCCACTGCCGGCGGCCAACCGTTTCGGGATCGAGGCCGAAGCGATCCTGGTGCGCTCGATCGTCGTGCCGGCCGCGCCTGCCTCCGCATGACGGATGGCGCGGCTTCGCAAATCGCACATGATTTCGTCACGTGAGATGCCGATGTCGCCAAGGACGTCATCGGGTAAACGGCTCAACTGGTCCGTTGCCGACAAGAGAGCTTTTCGCTCGGCGCGGAGGCGTAACCACCTGCGAAATGGACCAATGGCGGCAGCATGAATTATAACCATGATCAGATCGTCCCTTCATTGATCTGAATTGACCGGTACGGAACGGCGCGAACGGCACTCCGGGCGAGAGCGTCAGCCGTCCGCGAGGCAAATTAGGCGTAGTGGTCGATGGATTGGTTTTGCCGCGGCGTGCCCATACGGCGGGCGGTGGCTGGCCCCGGGCCACGCATGTAATAAAGCTCCGGGCGGTAGCGCGGCGCGACGAATTTGCGAAACCTCGCAGCAAGTTTTGTGACGGGAGCCAAGAATTTCATGACTGTTCCCTTTCCCCTCGCCGGCTTTCACACGAGCCGGCGGGCCTGACGTTGCAACAAGGATATGACAGTCGAACCAGGCTCGGCTGTGGGAATTCCCACACCGGGGAAAACATTGGCGAAATCCGCTCCCAGTTTGCATCCCGGAAAGCGGGGCCTGCGGCCATCAAATTTCCTTGGATTGGGAGTAAGGTGAAGTACACTTGATTGAACAAGAGACCGTTGTGACAGGCTCTCTGGCCTTCATCTCAAGACTTTGCGATGCCGACCTCGCCGCGCTGACCAAACGGTGGCACGAGCGCAGCTATCGACACAACGAGCTAATCATTTCCCACGGCGACACTGGTCGCGATGTCTTCTTCCTGCTGGAAGGACGGGCTCGCGTGACACTGGTTTCAGCGGACGGCAGGGAGATAGCGTATCGCGATGTCGAACCGGGCGACATTTTCGGGGAGCTCGGAGGCATTGACGGGATTGCGCGCTCTGCCAGCGTAGTCGCGCTGGAGGCAGCTCGCGCTGCACGGCTGTCCGGCACAGCATTCCGGGATATCGTGATGACCCACCCGACTTTTGCCTGGATGCTGCTTGAGCATCTGTCTGCCCAGCTCCGGCGCATGACCGAGCGGGTCTTCGAATACAGCACTCTGGTCGTGCGAAAACGGCTGATCGTCGAGCTCTTGCATCGGGCGGAGAAAGCCGCACTCGTGGACGGCGAGGTGTCCATATGCCCGGCACCAACGCATTCCGAGCTGGCGGCAACGATGAGCACGCACAGGGAAGCGGTCTCGCGCGAAATGAGCGACCTCGCCAAGAGAGGCCTGATCGAAAAGCGCGGCAGCAGGTTATTGCTGCATGACGTCTCGGCACTACGGGCGCTGGTCGACAAGAAGGAATAGCGAAGGCTGTCGCTGCGGCGGGGGGCACCGCACGTTTCATGCTCCTCGGCCGCAAGTGATTATTCCTTCCGGCAAACCGGGCAACCTAGCGTGCCAGCGCGCGGGTCGGGCTTTGATCGCTTCACCCCTTGCAAGAATCATGACTCGGCTTCTTGATGCGGGCACGGCGTTATCCCCAGCCTGCTTGCAGACTTACAAGGGCGGATCGAAGGGTGAAGCCGCATGGACGTTAAATACCAGATCTTCGTCAGCTCGACCTACGCCGATTTGGTGGACGAAAGACGGTCGGTCATCGAGTCCGTTCTTAACCTCGGGCATATTCCTGTGGGATGGAGGCATTCCAAGCCAGCGACGACACTCAATGGGATTACATTAAGCGGCGCATCGATGATAGCGACTACTACGTACTCATCGTAGCAGAGCGGTACGGCTCAGAGTTGAAGGGTAAGAACTACACCCAGATGGAGTACGAGTACGCCGTCGCCCAAGGCGTGTCTACCGGTGGCGTTTTTGCTCGAAGGCGGTGCTCGCAAGACGTGGGCCGCGGAAAAGGTCGAGTTCGATAAAAAGGCCAAACTCGAGAGATTCCGAAAGCTGTATGAAAAGAAGCTCGTCAATATTGGCGCAACAAGGACGTTTTGGCGGGTAAGGTTGCGATGGCTATTAGACGTTATGACCGTGGTCTGAGCGGCGGCCCGCCCTTAGTCTTTGCAGCTGTTAAGCAAACGGGGGTTGCTCGGGAGTGCCGAGCCGAGCCCCAAGCGAAGAAAGGACGAGCCATGGAGCAACATAACGTTTTTTACGTCGGTGTCGATGTGTCGAAAGCCAAGCATGCTGTCGCGATTGCCGAGGGCGGACGCGGTGGAGAGGTCCGGTATTTCGGCGAGGCGTTCCCCGCGCGCCGTCACGGAACGTCGTAGCCGTGAAGCCGAACCGTGACGGTCCCTTCATCATGAACAAGCGTCACCTCGCCAGTCATCGTGTATCGTGTCGCGTTCGGACAGTTTCGCCATCGGCATCGCCCTCGCAAAGGCCGCCGCTGAACTGGACGTGGAAACGCCGGGAAGCGCCTGGCTGAATTGGATACGGCCACCGTCCGGGATCATCGCGGCAAGGATCTCGCGGCGGTCCTCCAGCGCCATGTCGCGCAGGTCGTGACCATTGAGATGCAGAAGATCGAAGGCGACGAATAGAGGTCGTGCTGGCGTCGGGTGATGGCTTTCCGCAAGGCTCCGAAGTCAGACAGGCCAGTCTCGTTCAATACGACGATCTCACCGTCGATGATGGCGCTCGGCGGCAACGAGCACAGAGCACCACTTTCCGACCTCACCACCTCTAAAGCGCGAACGTCTGGTGTGATGCCCGATGCGCGCGTTCGTAGGGCATCTCGCCGTTACATCGCGGTGACAAAAGCACCGCCACGGTGGCGTCAACCGGTTACCAAGGGCAGCAAATATCTCCGGCCTTGTGGGAGTGGCGTGTCAGCGCCCCAGAGGCAGCGTGGGCGTGTCGCCGGTTGGCTGTTAGCGCGGCGACTGGATCGCTCCACGCCTCGCAAGCGGGATAGCGAAATCTCGTGAAGCCAAGTCAAGCTGCGTTTTCCGTTCTCTATCGGCGACGGGCGGCGGTTGGGAGAGATGGATACCATGCACACGGGGAGTCAGGAAGTTGGCAGGACATGGACGCGGGGCGGCCCGCGTGCAGGCGCTTGGCCGAGCGGTGCAATGAACACGCAGCGCCACCTCGCAGCGATCATGGTTTGCGACGTGGTCGGCTATTCGCGCCTGACGGAGCGCGACGAGCGCGGCACGCTCGAGCGGCTGAAGATCTACCGCAAGGACCTGCTCGAACCGCTGGTCTCTGAGCACCGGGGTCGAATCGTCAAGCTCACCGGCGACGGCATGCTGTGTGAGTTCGCGAGCGTCGTCAACGCGGTGGCCTCGGCGATGGCGATCCAGCAGGCCCTGGCAGAACACGAGGCGGAGATGCCCGAGGAAGAGCGGATTCGCTTCCGCATCGGCGTCAATCTCGGCGACGTGGTTTGCGAGGAGGACGGCGACCTCTACGGCGACGGGGTCAACATCGCAGCCCGCCTCGACAGCATCGCCGACCCCGGCACCGTGGTCGTCTCAGGCACCGCCTACGACCACCTTCAGGGCAAGCTCGACTGCGGCTTCACGCCGCTCGGCAATCTGCGCCTCAAGAACATCGAGCGGCCTGTGCGCGCCTACCGCGTCGAGACCGACGCCGGCGCCTCGGTGGCTGCATCGCCTCCGCTGCCCGCGAAACCCTCGATCGCGGTTCTGCCTTTTACCAACATGAGCGGCGATCCCGACCAGGAATACTTCGCCGACGGGCTGGTGGAGGACATCATCACGGGATTGAGCCGGGTGAACTCCTTCTTCGTGATCGCCCGCAACTCGTCCTTCACCTACAAGGGCCGGGCGGTGGACCTGCGCCAGGTCGGGCGCGAGCTGGGCGTCCGCTACGTGCTCGAAGGCAGCATCCGCAGAGCAGGATCGCGGGTGCGCATCAGTGGGCAGTTGGTGGACGCGATCAGCGGACACCATGTCTGGGCCGACCGCTTCGAGGGCGACGTGAGCGACATCTTCGACCTGCAGGACAAGGTGACCGAGAGCGTCGTCGGCGCTGTCGAACCGAGCATCCGGCTGCAGGAGATCAAGCAGGCGCGCATGAAGCCGACTGACTACATCGGTGCCTACGACCTCTACCTTCGTGCGCTGCCGCGCTTCTACAGCATGACGCGCGAAGGCTTCGCCGACGTGCGCCGGCTCACCAACGAGGCGCTCAGCATCGACCCAGACTTCACCCTGGCGAAGGCACTCGGTGCCTATATCCGCAGCCTGTCGGTGAGTCAGTGCTGGCACGAGCCCGACGATATCCGCGTCGCCGTGCGCATGGCCCGCGAGGTGCTGGCGGACGCGCGAGACGACCCGACAAGCTTGCGTTTCGCCGCGCAGGTGATCGCCTACAGCGCCAAGGATTACGAGACGGCGCTGGACACGATCGTACGGTCCCTGCTCCTCAACCCCAATTCGGCGCAGGGCCATACGGGCAGCGGCTGGGTGAACGCCCATTCCGGCCACCCCCTCGTCGCGATCGAGCACTTCCACAGGGCGATGCGGCTGAGTCCGGTCGACCCCGAGAAGGGCATCGCGCTCTCCGGCATCGGGATGAGCTACCTGATGCTCGAACGCTACGAGGAAGCGCTGGCTTGGGGAGAACGAGCGCTGCGCGAGATGCCGAATTACGGCTCCTCGCACCGGGTGGTGATCATGGCGCTGGTCAAACTCAACCGGCCGGACGAAGCGCAGGCGGCGGCGCAGCGGCTGATGGAGGCGTTCCCGACCTACACGCTCGGCCTGCAGAGGCAGATCAACCCGTGGCGGGACAAGGTGTTCGCCGAGCACTACGTCGAAGCGTTGGGTATTGCCGGCGTGCCGGAGTGATCGTCGCGGCTGCAAAGATGCCCTCTCCTGCGCGTGACGTCCGGCCAGGCGACGCGCCCCTTGATCCCGTGTCGCTTCTGGAAGGATAGTTCTCTGGCCGGCTTGTCCGAGGACCGAGCCCGTAGAGCAGCTGTGAACAGCCGGCGAGCTCTCTCTTGGGTTCGCGTCGAACTTCCGTTTCCACCCTGACGAGACCTACCGACGGTCCAGACAAATGTCGCCTTCGGGTCACAACTTCTTGACCGGCGACCGTCGGCAAAGGTCCGAGAAAGATGGAAGACTGTCCTTTCAGTTGAAGCATCGAGAGGCTTACAGGAACAACGCGTTCATCGTTCCTTTGAGGCCCAAGTGCAGTTCGTCTACGGTGCCCTCGGAGAGAGTGACGATTTTGACACCTGCAAAGCGCAGCCGCTTGAAGAGGCCGGCTACGTCTTCCTGGTCGCGTGACAGGCGATCGAGTGCCTCGGTTGGAACAATCTCAAATTGCCCGCTTTGAGCGTTGGCGAGAAGCCGCTGGATGTCTGGTCGACGGATGATGCTTGAGCCGGATACGGCGGCGTCGGCATAGGTCCCAACGACAGTCCACTTCTCCCTGGCCGCGTGCTCTCGGCAAAGCCGCAGCTGATCCTCGATAGAGGCTTCGCGCTGGTTGTCGGATGAGTGACGGGCATACAGCGCGACACGGGTCATGAACCGCTCCTCTTCCTCTCGTTGCTATTGTCCGCCGCCGTTCCCACCCTCCCCTTCTGACGGTGTTTTCTCAAGAGGTGGACATTGTTGTCGTTGGCCGCCTGCAATTCCTCGAAATGCTCCCGAGCAGCCCGCCGACCCAACAAACGGGCGATCGACAGGACGGCTCGTTCAGCCATATCTCGTGCCGACATGTCAGCCCTGTAGTCGTGGCTTGCACTGTCGTTCCCAGGTTTGGCCTCGTCCACCATGGCATGCCCGCTCTTCTGTGTAGATCGAGGGCATTGAGCGGCGTGATGATCAGCAAGACAAGTTCAGTTGGCGCGCGGTCGTAGTGTGGCGTGCAAATACTTGAGCACTGCGATTTGGAATACCGAAGGCAGACTAAATTGCCAAAAGCTCGGTCCTTTTGCAATATCGCACGCGATATCCAATATGCCTGCATGAGACTGCTTATCGATACGGCGACCACGGTGGCGGCGATCCGAAGTGATGCTGGCGCCTCGCGCCAACTGTTGGTGGCAGCTTTGGAACGCCGGCTGACGCTCATCGCTTCGGTGACGTTGATGATCGAGTACCAGGCGGTCATGACAAGGCCCGAGCACCTTGAAGCTTCCGGCCTGTCCGCTGAGGATGTGAACGCGTTGCTAGATGCCGTGGCGGCCGTCGCCGAGCCGGTTCGCCTTCTCTTCCTCTGGCGACCCGCCGTGCGCGACCCGGACGACGACATGGTGCTGCGGTAAACGGACGGGCGGATGCTATAGTGACGTTCAACCTACGCGACTTCGGCAAAGTGGCCGAGCGCTTCGGTATCTTGGTCCTGTCGCCGGGTGAGGCGCTGAGACGATTGGAGAGAAAGACATGAGGAGAAGCAATTTCGCACTGCGGCTTCAGCTCTCGCTTCTGGATGAGGCGCGCAAGGTGGCGGAGAGCGAAGGCGTGCCGCTCAACCAGTTCATTAATGTGGCAGTCGCTGAGAAGCTTTCGGCGCTGCGCACGGAAAGCTACTTTCAGGAACGCGCCGCCCGTGCCGACCTTCCCAAGGCGCTGCACATCCTGAAACGGGCCGGCAAAGGGAAGGCGCCGATCAAGGGCGACGAATTGCCGGAGTAATGTACCCCGGGGGCAGAGCGGTACCGCTCGTACCGGAGTTTGCCTGCGTCCAAAGCGGCCGCCGGGCCGAAGACTGCCGGTCAAGGCTGGCGCAGCACGCGCCATAGCGATGCGGCTCTGGCCTTGACGGGCTGACTTCGGTCCGGCGTTCTCTCGACAAGCAGGCAGTTCCCTCGTCGAACATGATTTCCCTATCGGGAAAAGCCTGGACGAACTCTCTCCGACCTGCTCCCACCTCGGCAAAGATAGGCGAATACCCGAAACCAGAACCGGTACTCCCGTATCCGCCCGTTGCAATACGCCGACACGGCGCACCAGGCGATTGCGGTTGCGGCTGTCCTTCCCCACAGGGCTGTCGCTGCCTCTGCAGCTTCAGGCACGGTCCGTTTCTGCACGGCGGCATCGCGGTTGAAGGCATCCAACAGATTGGGATCGCTCACCGCCCGATGGTGAGACGTGCCCGCGACAAGATACGGTCGTCATCAGCTGCGAACATCCTTCGGCCGAGCAACGGCAGGCAATGACGGTGCGCCGGCTGAAACGAATTTACTATGTCCGCAGCGTCGAATATTACGCCGCCCCGCGCCGTAGCGACCGAGCACTGAAAAAAGCTACACGACGCGTAATGATGGATACGCGATTGGAGCTACACATATGACCTTGAACATCCGAAACGACGAAGCTGACAAATTGGCGCGGGAGCTTGCCCGCCTCGACCGCACCAATATCACCGAAGCGGTGATATCCGCTCTCCGTGAGACAATCCGAAACCGGATGAAAAAGGAGCGGCCGCGCGAGACCGCACAGAAGATTCTGGCAAAACATGGCCTGTCTTTCCAACCTGATCGAAAGCCGGTCTCACAAGAAGCCTATCACGACCTGGATCACGATCTGCAGGGCGACGAATAAGGTTCGTGGATGCCTGTGCCATCGTGTCGATGATGGCTGGCGAGGACACGGCCGATAGCTACGAAGCCGCCTTGCTGGAAGCGCCCTCCCCCTTCACATCGACGCTCGCCGCGTGGGAGGCGATTATTGTTCTATCCTGGCCGGACCAGCTGAATTCCCCTTACAGCGCCGCCGGGGCGGTCGTGGTCAAATGGCTGGAAGCAGAAGAATCGCGCTTCGCGAGCCAGGATCGCCGCTGCGGGTACTGTCCTATGCCGTCGCGGTTGCCGAAAAACACGGAATTGGCAACGCTACTTCAGCAATTTCGATTGCTTTCACTACGCCTATGCCATGACAATGCGCGCGCCGCTGCTGACGCTCGACGGGCTCTTGCGCGAAACCGAAGTGAAGACCCTGCCACAAAGCACAACGGCCCTTTCCGCGGACAAAAAGCCATAGCCGGAACGCGCCCCCAGAGAGCGCTGTGCGTATGCCATTGCCATGAAGTCGGGCGAGCCGTTCGCTTTGGCGGCGCTCTGGGAGAATTGGCGCGACCCCGCTATCGGCGACAACATCCGCTTCACGGTGCTGACCTGTGAGCCGAATCCGCTCATGGCGACTTTCCACAACCGTGTGCCGGTCATACTGGCGCCCGAAGACTACATGACCTGGCTGACCGTCATCGTCTTCGACTATGTTGATGAGATGGTCCCGGTGCTGGCACGCATGGCAGCAAAACGGCGAACGGGATATCGGACGCTCGGCTATAGGGTTGAGTGATCCGCCGCCGGCCGCTCATCGGCTGAAGTCCAGTTCCGTTCCGGTTCGCAGACGTTCCATATAGGCGCGATAGCCGAAACTGCGGTCGCGCTTCTTTCCTGTCGTTTCCACGAGGATACCGATTTCGGCCAGCACCTCGATGGCGCGGGCTGCGGTCGGTTTGCTCGTGTCGAGCAGCTTCATCGCCGATGCGACGGTCACGATCGGATGCCGCGGAAGCCGCTCGAACAATCGAAGAGCTGAAACGGATACGGATTCGACACCCAGCAGCCGCGTGCGATCCGCGCTGACGAGGTTGAACAATTCACGCGCCGAGCCGACAGCTTCATCGGCGATCGTGGCGATGCCATCGAGAAAAAAATCGATCCAGCCCTCCCAGTCGCCCTCTAGCCGCACGCGATTGAGGCGCCGGTAGTATTCCTCGCGATGACGCTTGAAGAAGAGGCTGAGATAGAGAAGCGGAGCCCTCAAGAGTCCCCAGTGTTCCAGCAGGAGGGCGATCATCAGGCGCCCGATCCGCCCATTGCCATCGAGATAGGGGTGAATGGTTTCGAACTGGGCATGCAAGAGACCCGTCCGCACTAGCTTCGGCAGCTGGTCGTCGGCGTGGATGTATTTCTCTAAAGAGCTGAGAAGCTGAGGGAGTTTCTCGGAAGGCGGCGGAACATAAGCCGCGTTCCCGGGACGGCTTCCGCCAATCCAGTTCTGGCTGCGGCGGATTTCTCCGGGCTGCCTGCTTCCGCCGCGCACGCCGCGCATCAACCGCTTGTGTGCTTCGTTCAAGAGCCGCAGGGAAAGCGGCAGACCACGCTTCGACGCGAGCTGGTTGCGCGCGTAGGCAAGGGCGTCAAGGTAGTTTGTCACCTCCTCGACATCGGCATTGGGTTGGGGCTGTTCCTCGGCTTCAAAAGCGAGAAGGTCGACGAGCGATGCTTGCGTGCCCTCGATCTGAGATGAGATCACCGCTTCCTTGCGCACGAAGGCGTAGATGAACCAGTCGAGCGAAGGCACCATCTCGCCCGCCAGATCGAGTCGGACAAGCGCCTGCTCGGCTTGCCCAAGGCGGCGTTCGAGCTTGGTGTCGATGACAAGCACCGGCCGCACCGGCGGCAGATCGAAGGGGACGAAGGCACCAACCTTCTCGCCGCCTGCGGTCACGCTTTCGTACCGGCCTGTTGTGCGCTTCGGCATGACTTGGCGGCTCAACCCGGGGGACGACGTTGTTCCAACGGCGACGCAAGAACGCTTATGTTCTCTGTCGGCCACGCTGAGAACGAACTCTTTACTAGTCAGAGTTCTTAGTCAATAGATTGTTCCTAGTGGTTTCCGCCTGCGAATCTGGCGCATGCGCACTGGAACATCTCTCACCGTCTCGCCTTCTGATCATCGGCGCCTGGCTGGTCAGCGACCGCAACAGTCCGCAGAAGCATGTCTGGCGCGCCGAGATCGTGCCGTTGAGCGCCGATGGTATCGGTACGGTCGAAATCATGCGGCGGACCGGCAACCTGTGTCTGGCGCTGGCAGGAGCGCTTCGCTGAGGAAGGCTTTGAAGGGCTGCTGCGCGACAAGACGCGGCTCTCGCGCATTCCGCCGCCGAATCCGCCCATGGTGACGTTCCACAACCGTGTGCCGGTCATACTGGCGCCCGAAGGACCCCGAAACGGAACATCTCATGAAGGCGTTCCCAGAAGACCTGATGACCATGTGGAAGATTGGCCGCGACGTCGGCAACAAAATCAGGCTCTTTCCCGTATTGCACCGCATGATCTCGTAGGGGTTTGCCGCGAGCTCGCGATACCCGAGATACCCATGGCGTAGCGATCTGCCTCCACGCCACGCCCGCGAACCCGGCCTGCATGTCGAGCATGGGGATGCGAAACCCGGCCGAAAGGCCAGAGCAACAACCGCGAACTGCAGATTTGATCTGGCGCAAACAGTGTCGTGATTCCGACCGGTAGGGTCACCCATGATTCTAAATCTGCTCATCGGCACGATCGTCATAAGCCTGACGGTGCTGGTTCACACCTTTGGCCTTATCGCCGTCACACATGCGATGGGATATCTTGTCTCCCGCTTTCGCATGCACGGGCGCCGCAGCCGCATCGTGGCGATGATCAGCGTGGTGATGGGCCTCTTTGCCGTCATGACCGCGGAGGTGTGGCTCTGGGCCGGGCTATACCGGTTGCTCGATATCTTCGCCGATTTCGAAACGGCGTTGTACTTTTCCACCATCACCTTCTCGACGGTCGGCTATGGCGACATCGTGCCAGCTCACGCGTGGCGTGTCCTGGCGGCGCTGGAGGGCGTGAACGGGTTCTTGCTCATCGGCTGGTCGACCGCCTACCTGATCGCAGCCGGCACCCGTATCGGACCGTTCAAGGCCGGTGAGCATTTCTGACCAACCGATGCGCAGACTTGCTCCCGATCAATGATTGCGTGGCATTACTGTTGGTAGGCTTTCTCGATGGGTGCTTAGGCAAGAGCGACTTGCCTTCTGCTTCTTTCGGCGAATTGACTACGTGCTAATCGGAGGAAAGAAATCAGTTTCGGGAGGATGAGTATGGGCGAAAATCTATACGGTCATCATGCTGACCGCATTCAAGCGGCGATTGCTTCGGACGCTGCGGCGACGTCGGCGTTGGTTGCGTCCTGGCGTCGGTCTTCCAATTTGCATCGGCTCGATCCAGCTGACCGCAGCCCTCCACATTATCTGACCGAGGCCGAACTGGGGCAGGCCCGGCAACGCATCGAACCTCTCGTCAACGCCGCGCAATCAAGTCTCGATCGTCTCTATCTTGCGGTAGGCGGCGTCGGATGCTGCGTCCTACTCGCCGATCGTGACGGCGTGCCGATCGAACGGCGCGGCGCGCCTGTAGACGACAAGACGTTTCATTCCTGGGGTTTGTGGACTGGCTCGGTCTGGAATGAGGAAAGCCAGGGCACCAACGGAATTGGCACCTGTCTTGTCGAAGGGCGCGCGCTGACAATTCACCGTGACCAACATTTCCATACGCGCAACACGGTACTCAGTTGCACCACCGCCCCGATCCACGATCACGAGGGGAATCTTGTGGCTGCTCTTGACGTGTCTTCCTGCCGGGCTGACCTGATCGAGGCCTTCGCCAATCTCATTTCGATCGCCGTGATCGACGCGGCGCGCCGGATCGAGGCGGAGAACTTCAGGATGGCATTCCCGAAGGCGCGAATTCTGCTGGCGCCGGTGAGCGACAAAGGCTCCGGCGCGCTCATCGCCGTCGATGCCGACGAGCTCGTGGTCGGCGCGACCCGTTCGGCCCGCCTGGCACTTGGCATTACGCAGCAGCGCCTCGACAAACCAATGCCCGCCGCCGATCTGCTCGGCTGGGCCGAGAGTGACTCCAAAATTCTCGCTGAGGCAGAGCGCGCAGCTCTGCAGCGAGCGCTGGCACGGGCAGACGGAAATGTCTCCGCTGCGGCTCAGGCACTTGGGATTAGCCGCGCGACGCTTCACCGCAAACTCAACCGCCTTGATGTTCACCGGACGCACTGACCTTTCGATCTGACTGTCGCAATTCTGCGACACATCGTCTCCGACCACTGTGACCGGTACGGTGACAACCACAGGCGGAAATCGCAAGTCTCTTCCGAAGCGTCGCATCCCGCGACGTCAGCTTTGGGAGGAATACGCATGAACAAGGTTGAATTCTCACGCTCGGTCAAGGCGCCCTTCGACAAGCGCTACGGCAATTTCATCGGCGGCAAATGGGCCGAGCCCCGCGCCGCCCGCTACTTCGAGAACTTCTCGCCGGTGAACGGTCAGCTACTTTGCGAGGTGGCGCGCTCGGATGCCCAGGACATCGAGGTGGCCCTGGACGCGGCACATGCCGCCAAGGACGCCTGGGGGCGCACCAGCGTTGCTGAGCGGTCACTCATCCTCAACCGCATCGCCGACCGCATGGAGGAGAACCTCGATCTCCTCGCATGCGCTGAAACATGGGACAACGGCAAGCCGATCCGTGAAACAACCGCCGCCGACCTGCCCTTGGCCATCGACCATTTCCGCTATTTCGCGGGCGCCGTGCGCGGCCAGGAAGGGAGCCTTTCCCAGATCGACGACGACACCGTCGCCTATCATTTCCATGAGCCGCTCGGGGTGGTCGGCCAGATCATCCCCTGGAACTTTCCGCTGCTGATGGCATGCTGGAAGCTTGCTCCCGCGCTTGCCGCGGGAAACTGCGTCGTGCTGAAGCCTGCCGAGCAGACCCCGGCTGCCATCCTGCTGTGGGCCGACCTTGTTGGCGATCTGCTGCCGCCGGGCGTGCTCAACATCGTCAACGGCTTTGGTCTCGAGGCGGGCAAGCCACTCGCGTCGTCGCCGCGCATTGCCAAGATCGCCTTTACCGGCGAGACCACGACGGGCCGGCTGATTATGCAATATGCCAGCCAGAACCTTATCCCCGTAACACTGGAATTGGGCGGCAAATCGCCAAACATCTTCTTCAAGGATGTTGTCGCCGAGGACGATGATTTCTTCGACAAGGCGATCGAAGGCTTCGTCATGTTTGCGCTAAACCAGGGCGAGGTCTGTACCTGCCCGAGCCGCGCGCTTATCCATGAATCGATCTACGATACGTTCATGGAACGCGCGCTGAAGCGCGTCGAGGCGATCGTGCAGGGCGATCCGCTCGATCCGGCGACGATGATTGGTGCCCAGGCCTCGTCCGAGCAGTTGGAGAAGATCCTGTCGTATATCGACATCGGCCGCCAGGAAGGCGCGGAGGTGCTGACCGGTGGCGAGCGCAACGTCCTGCCCGGCGATCTCGCCGGCGGCTACTACGTGAAGCCGACGGTGTTCAAGGGCCACAACAAGATGCGCATCTTCCAGGAGGAGATCTTCGGGCCGGTGGTTTCTGTCACGACCTTCAAGGATGATGACGAAGCGCTCAGCATTGCCAACGACACGCTTTACGGCCTCGGGGCCGGGGTCTGGACCCGCGATGGCAACCGTGCCTACCGTTTCGGCCGTGCGATCCAGGCCGGCCGAGTCTGGACCAACTGCTATCACGCCTATCCCGCGCATGCGGCCTTCGGCGGCTACAAGCAGTCTGGCATCGGCCGCGAGACACACAAGATGATGCTCGACCACTATCAGCAGACCAAGAACATGCTGGTCAGCTATAGCCCGAAGAAGCTCGGCTTCTTCTGATCACCTCTTTGTCCCACAGGCGCGGCCCCGCGCGGGGCCGCGCCCATAATGGCTGGAAACCGGATTAGACTATGCATGCAAAAGTCACGGCGACGCCGGAAGCCCTTGAACTGATCGCGGAGATTGTTGCCGAGCACGGACCAGTGCTGTTTCATCAATCGGGCGGCTGCTGCGACGGGTCTTCGCCGATGTGCTATCCGCGTGCTGACTTCATCGTCGGCGATCAGGATGTGTTGCTCGGCCACATCGGCGACGCACCCTTCTATATCGGGGCTTCGCAATTCGAGGTGTGGAAGCATACCGATCTCATCATCGACGTAGTGCCTGGCCGCGGCGGCATGTTCTCCCTCGATAACGGACGGGAGAAGCGATTCCTGACACGGTCGAAGATCTGCGCTGTTCAGATCGGGAGGTAGCCTTCCCAACCGACTGCAGCCGATGCTCAGACCGCTACCGAATGCCTGGCCTTGCCGGTTTCGAAATATTTGTCGAGCTTTGCCGCGATGCTCCTGACAAATGGCCGGCTTTCCGCAGGCACGACGAAGCGGTCACCATCAAGTTCAAGCAACCGCGCAGGACCATCAAGAGCCGTGGAACTCGCCTCGAGGAGAAGTCTTTGGCCGGCTTCGCCAAAGCGCTCCACCAGCTC
Source organism: Mesorhizobium sp. M0664 (assembly GCF_040320565.1). NCBI lineage: Bacteria > Pseudomonadati > Pseudomonadota > Alphaproteobacteria > Hyphomicrobiales > Phyllobacteriaceae > Mesorhizobium > Mesorhizobium sp. M0664. The sequence goes on along the minus strand of NZ_JAMYPW010000010.1, from coordinate 49,338 downwards.
AATCGCCGAGAAGGCGAAGTCACACATCAATCGCTCGATGATCCAGCCGCGAACACGGTCGTCGTCGGAAAGCGCGATACCCCGAACAGCGGCCAGCCCGCCATCAGCAACCATACGTCCATACTCGGCGGTCGAAGGCATATTCTGTGCATAGCCCTGGCGAAACTGGCTGATGGACGACGGACCAAGGCCGATCAAGGTCTCGCAGCGATCCTCGGTATAGCCCTGAAAGTTCCGGTGCAGTGTTCCGGCGCGGGCGGCAAGCGCGAGGGCATCGCCCGGTTTGGCGAAATGGTCGAGGCCGATTGCTTCGTATCCCTGGTCCACGATCGCCCGCGCCGCCAATTGCGATTGAGCAAATCGCTCCTCTGGCCCTGGCAGCCACGCCTCGTCGATCATCGTCTGATGTCTCTTGAACCACGGCACATGGGCGTAGCCAAAAAGCGCGATCCGGTCCGGTTCCAGGGTCAGTGCCTGTGCAACCGTGGAGGCGACGCTCTCCCTGGTCTGATGCGGCAGGCCGTAGAGCAGATCGAGATTGACGGATTCGACGCCGCGCGAACGAACGCCATCAACAACCGTCTTGGTCTGCAAAAAGCTCTGCTCGCGGTTGATCGCTTTCTGCACCTTCGGGTCGAAATCCTGGACGCCGAGGCTCGCACGGGTCATGCCGATTTCGGCGAGTGCATCGAGGCGGGCATCGTCCATATCGTTGGGTTCGATCTCAACGCTGATCTTTGCACCGGGCAGAAACGTGAAGCTGTTGCGCAGGACGGTTCCCAGCGCCACCAGATCCTCCGGTTTGAGCATCGTTGGCGAACCGCCGCCGAAATGGACGGCACGCACGCGGCCCTTGCCTGCGACAAGACTGGAGACGGTGGCGATCTCGGCATCCAGTGAGCGCAGATATGTGGTCACTGGTTCGTAGTGGCGTGTCTGCTTGGTATGGCAAGCGCAGAACCAGCAAAGCTTGTCGCAATACGGGATGTGCAGATAGAGCGAGATCTCATCGCCATCGTTGAGCGCCTGCAGCCAGCCACGACAAATTGCAGCATCAACGCCTGCATGAAAATGCGGCGCTGTTGGGTAGCTTGTATAGCGCGGCACGTTCTCACCAAGTCTGGCAACTAATTCTGACCGCATGTCTCTATCCGCTCCACTTTGCATGGCGCGACATTGCTCACATTGGACGCCGGCGGCCTTGATTTCGGTCAATGCCATCTTGCCGCGGACAAACTGCCGCAAGGCTTTTTCGGGCGGATGCTATATCCTGCTGGCACCTTCGGATTTCTCGGACCATCGTGGTGTCAGTGCGTCAGGATGTACACAGCGCCGGCGTTCCCGTGCTTTGCCAATCATGCGAAGCGCGCCACCATGGTGTATGCGGTGCGCTCGATCCCGATCAACTGGTGGGCCTGGCCAAAACCTCGTCGAAGCATACCGTTGAACCGGGCGCAGAACTGATTGGCGACACCGAGACCGTCGACAGTTATTCGAACGTGCTTTCCGGCGTGGTGAAGCTGACAAAGAGCCTGTCGGACGGACGCCAGCAGATTGTCGGCCTCCAGTTCGCCCCCGATTTTCTGGGGCGGCCCTTCAAGGTGGAAAGCGCAATCAACGCCGAAGCCGCAACGTCCGTTTCCCTGTGTTCGTTTCCAAGGGCGTCCGTCGAAAGGATGATGAGAGAGTCGCCAGAACTCGAGCACCGCCTGCTCAAGCAGACGCTGAACGAACTCGACGAGGCACGCGACTGGATGGTCACGCTGGGCCGCAAGACCGCTGCGGAAAAAGTGGCGAGCTTTCTGCTGATGATTGCCAGAAACATCGATCCCACGCTCGATCCGGCCGCTCAGTCGACAAGTTTCGATCTGCCGTTGACGCGCGCCGATATCGCCGATTTCCTTGGCCTGACGATCGAGACAGTGAGCCGGCAGCTAACCCGACTGCGATCAGATGGAGTGATCCGGATCGAGAACAATCGGGAAGTCACCGTCGACAAGCTGACCCGGCTACAACGACGCTCTGGCGACTAGGATCAATCGACGATCCCGATCATCGGCAGGACGTGCTCGCGTTCAAACGCGATGTGCCGGCGCAAGCTCTCGAACAGGCCGCGCAACATGAAACCGATGGCTTCGGGGTTCTCGACCGTCTCGCCGTGACCGATGGCCAGCAGAGTTTCGGTCACCTCGCCGGCAAAGCATTCATCCTCGACATGTTCGGCCCGCAAGCGCCTGGTTGAGGCAAGGTTCGCATTGCTGCCTCCCGTGGCCTCCTCATAGGCGGGGAAGATGACCGTCTCTTCGTATCGATGAATGTCGCGCAGCAGCGGAATGATCGCGTTGGCCGTGCCGAGGCACTTCAGACGGTCGACCCTGGGCAAGGCATCTGCAATTGTCTCCAAAGCATCGCAGAGCTGCAGCTTTTCCCTGTGCGCGCGCCTCATGACGGCAGCCGGGACCGCTTCTCTGCTGGATCGACCAGCTGGTATGGGATTTTCATCGCCTTCGTCGAACAGCGGCGATCCCTGCCATTTCTTCCGGTTCAACGTCGGCCTCCGGTCGTTTGCAAGGGCCACGCTGCCCAATCCGAAAGGGCTGAGCTTTGACATGGATCAAGGCGGCGACACCGCGACTGCGGAATTGGTGTCAAGCGGATTGGTATCCGCGCATCCCAATCCGAGGTCGGGGACATCTCATGAAGTTCGGCACGCAAATCTTCGCCTTGGGCCTGTTCACATTTGCGGCCCTTGTGGCAGCCGGGTTCGGTGTGGACGAGCCATTCCGGCAGCATATGTGGGTCCTGTTTTTTGTGCTGCTCGGCTTTGTCGCCATCCTCATTCGCAACACGAGTTTCGAAGTAGCTGCTCCGATCGACCCGTCCGCCTACATGGATGGGCCAATCCGCTATGGCGCCATCGCCACCATGTTCTGGGGTGTCGTCGGCATGCTGGTCGGCGTCGTCATTGCGCTGCAACTTGCCTACCCCGATCTCAACATTCAGCCCTGGTTTAACTTCGGCCGTTTACGGCCATTGCATACGTCGGGCGTCGTCTTCGCCTTCGGCGGCAATGCGCTGCTCTGCACGTCATTGTATGTCGTGCAACGAACCTGCCGCGCTCGGCTGTTCGGCGGCGATCTCGGCTGGTTCGTGTTCTGGGGCTACCAGCTCTTCATCGTTATGGCGGCGACCGGCTACCTGCTCGGCATCACCGAGAGCCGCGAATACGCCGAGCCCGAATGGTATGTAGACGTCTGGCTGACCATCGTCTGGGTCGCCTATCTCATCCTGTTCCTCGGCACGATCCTGAAGCGCAAGGAGCCGCACATCTACGTCGCCAACTGGTTTTATCTCTCCTTCATCGTCACCATCGCGATGCTGCATGTGGTCAACAACCTGTCGATGCCGGCCTCATTCCTGGGTTCCAAGAGCTACTCCGCCTTTTCCGGTGTCCAGGACGCCCTGACGCAATGGTGGTACGGCCACAACGCGGTCGGCTTTTTCCTCACCGCCGGCTTCCTCGGCATGATGTATTACTTCGTGCCCAAGCAGGCGAACCGGCCGGTCTATTCTTACCGCCTGTCGATCATCCACTTCTGGGCGATCATCTTCCTCTACATCTGGGCCGGTCCGCATCACCTGCACTACACCGCCCTGCCCGACTGGGCGCAGACGCTCGGCATGGTGTTTTCGATCATGCTGTGGATGCCGTCATGGGGCGGCATGATCAACGGCCTGATGACGCTGTCGGGCGCCTGGGACAAGCTACGCACCGATCCCATTATCCGCATGATGGTGATGGCCATCGCCTTCTACGGCATGTCGACCTTCGAGGGCCCGATGATGTCGATCAAGACGGTCAATTCGCTGTCGCACTATACCGACTGGACCATAGGTCACGTGCACTCCGGTGCGCTCGGCTGGGTCGGGATGATCTCGTTCGGCGCGATCTATTACATGGTGCCGAAGCTTTGGAATCGCCAACGGCTCTATTCGCTGCGGCTGGTCACCTGGCACTTCTGGCTGGCGACGCTCGGCATCGTCGTCTACGCGGCCGTCATGTGGGTGTCTGGCATCATGCAGGGCCTGATGTGGCGCGAATACGACGAGCAGGGCTTCCTGGTCTACTCCTTTGCCGAAACCGTGGCCGCCATGCACCCCTACTATGTCATGCGCGCCATCGGCGGGGCCATGTACCTCTCCGGCGCCCTGATCATGGCCTGGAACATCGCCATGACCATCCTCGGCTACCAGCGCGAGGAGGAGCCGATGCCCGGCGCTGTTCCCGCCCTTCAGCCTGCCGAATAAGGAGCCAGACAATGGGCTTGATGGACAAACACGCGATCATCGAGAAGAACGCTACGCTTCTTCTCGTTGGCTCTCTTCTTGTGGTGACGGTCGGCGGCATCGTCGAGATCGCACCGCTCTTCTATCTCGACAACACGATCGAGAAGGTGGAAGGCATGCGCCCTTACTCGCCACTCGAACTGGTGGGGCGCAACATCTATGTGCGTGAGGGCTGCTACCTCTGCCATAGCCAGATGATCAGGCCATTCCGCGACGAGGTCGAGCGCTATGGTCACTACAGTCTGGCGGCCGAGTCGATGTACGATCATCCTTTCCAATGGGGATCGAAGCGCACCGGACCGGACCTCGCCAGGGTTGGCGACCGCTACTCTAATCTATGGCATGTCGAGCACCTTACGGATCCGCGTTCGGTGGTGCCTGAATCAATCATGCCGAGCTATGCGTTCCTGAAAGACACGCCGATCGATGTGAAGGACTTCTCTACGCATCTGGTCGCCAACAGGCGGGTCGGCGTCCCCTACTCCGACGACATGATCGCGCACGCCAACGCCGATCTGATGACGCAAGCCGATCCCAACGCCGACACATCCGGCCTCGATGCCCGCTACCCCAAAGCCAAGATCGGCGACTTCGACGGCAACCCGCAACAGGTCACCGAAATGGATGCCCTCGTCGCCTATCTCCAGATGCTCGGCACGCTGGTCGATTTCAAGAACTACGACGAAGCCGCCGGCTACCGCTGAGAGGAGTTTTACCCATGGATTACAATTTGATGCGGGAGTTCGCCGACAGCTGGGGTCTGGTCGCCATGGCTCTGTTCTTTGTCGGCGCGATCGCCTTTGCCCTGCGCCCCGGCAGCCGCAAGCTTGCCGACGAAGCTGCCCGGATTCCTCTTGAGGACGAGTGATCATGAGCGACGAGCATATCGATGAGATCTCTGGCGTTTCGACCACTGGTCATGAATGGGATGGTATTCGCGAGCTGAACAACCCGCTCCCGCGCTGGTGGGTCATTACCTTCTACATCACCATTGTCTGGGCGATCGGATACACCATCGCCTATCCGGCATGGCCTCTGCTGCATTCGGCAAGCAAGGGCGTGCTTGGCTATTCGAGCCGCAACGAGGTCGGTCACGAGTTGATGGCGGCCGAGGTGGCCAAGGGCAAATACGTCACGGCAATAGAATCGAAAAACGTCTCTGAGATTGCCGCCGACGATACACTGCGCGAATTCGCGGTCGCTGCCGGCGGCGCCGCGTTCAAGCTCAATTGCGTGCAGTGCCATGGTTCCGGCGCCCAGGGCTCCAAGGGCTTCCCCAACCTCAATGACGACGACTGGCTGTGGGGCGGCAAGGCGGACCAGATCCAGCAGACGATTACGCATGGCATCCGCTTCGCCTCCGATCCGGATACGCGCCTGTCGGAAATGCCAGCCTTCGGCGACATCATCACCGCAGACCAGATCAAACAGGTCAGCGCCTATGTTGCTAGCCTGTCCCAAACCGTCGGCGATCAATCGTTGGTGGTGCCCGGCGCTAAGGTTTTTGCCGAAAACTGCGTGGCCTGTCACGGCGACAATGCAATCGGCAACAAGGAGCTCGGCGCTCCTGATCTGACCGATGCCATCTGGCTCTACGGATCGGGCGAAGCGGCCATCGCCGCCCAGGTCGCCGCGCCGAAACAGGGCGTGATGCCGGCCTGGGGCGCGCGGCTGGGCGAAACCAGGATCAAGGAGCTGGCGGTCTACGTGCATTCGCTAGGCGGTGGAGAATAGGAACGGGGGGCTATTCTCCGGCCCTCACCGTCCAAGCGACGAGGCCCGGCTCTGCCGGGCCTCGATTTGTTTGCGTGTACCCGGCGATTGACCTGCATCAACGCGGCGCAATCCAGTCGACGGCAAAATCCGCTCGACGCTGTATTTCGCGCACCTGTCTGCACCCAGCCAGGTCACGTGCCCGGCGAAATCACAAGCTCCGTGACGGGAGAGACCAGTGCTGGACAATACGCAGGTAGAACGGCTCGAAGCCGAGGCGATCAACTCCGCCAAAGTGCGACAGCCGATGTATGCCGCGCGCAAGAAGATCTTCCCGAAACGGGCCTCCGGGAATTTTCGTCAGTTCAAATGGCTGGTGATGGCGGTCACCCTTGGCATCTATTATCTGACGCCGTGGCTGCGGTGGGACCGTGGCCCGTTTGCCCCTGATCAGGCCGTGCTGCTCGATGTCGCAAATCGGCGTTTCTACTTCTTCTTCATCGAGATATGGCCGCAGGAATTCTACTACGTCGCCGGCCTTCTGGTTATGGCCGGCGTCGGTCTCTTCCTGATCACGTCGACCGTCGGTCGTGCCTGGTGCGGCTATACGTGCCCGCAGACGGTATGGGTCGACCTGTTCCTGGTCGTCGAGCGGGCCATCGAGGGCGACCGCAACGCGCGCATGAAGCTTGACGCCGGGCCGTGGACTGCCCGCAAGCTCGTGCTGCGGGTGTCGAAACACGCCATCTGGCTAGTCATAGGTGCGGCGACCGGCGGCGCCTGGATCTTCTATTTCGCCGATGCGCCGATCCTGCTCCGCGAACTCTTCACCGGCACGGCAGCGCCTGTCGCCTATATCACCGTCGCCGTGCTGACAGCGACGACCTATACGTTCGGCGGGCTGATGCGCGAGCAGGTCTGCACGTATATGTGCCCATGGCCGCGCATCCAGGCAGCCATGCTCGACGAAAACTCGCTCACCGTCACGTACAACGACTGGCGCGGCGAACCGCGCTCACGTCACGCCAAGAAGGCGCAAGCCGCGGGGAAGGCTATCGGCGATTGCGTCGACTGCAATGCCTGCGTCGCCGTCTGTCCGATGGGGATCGACATTCGCGACGGCCAACAGCTTGAATGCATCACCTGCGCGCTCTGCATCGACGCCTGCGACGGCGTCATGGACAAGCTTGGCAAGGAGCGCGGGTTGATCTCCTACGCGACACTCTCCGACTACAACGCCAACATGATGCTAGCGACCGCGGGCGGTTCCATTGCAGTCAATCCGTCGCTGGTCAGAACCGCTGACGGCCTGTTTTTAGACAGTGTGGCTCATTTCCACATCCGCAAGATCTTTCGTCCCCGCACCTACGTGTACATAGCTATGTGGGGGCTGATCGGCCTGGGCCTGCTCTATTCGCTGATGACGCGCGACCGGCTCGAGATCAATGTCTTGCATGACCGCAATCCGCAATTCGTGACGCTGTCCGACGGCTCTATCCGCAATGGCTACACCGTCAAGCTGCTGAACATGATCCCCGAACCAAGAACGATCATCGTCACCATAGGGGGCTTGCCAGGCGCAGAGATGAGCATCGTCGGTGTCGATCTTCCCGCCGATCGTTCTTTCGCGATCCAGGTCGAACCCGACCGGCTTAAGATGTTGAAGGTTTTCGTGCGCCTGCCTGCTGATGAGATCCTTGGCGAAGCGCAGATCTTCACACTCCGGGTCGAGGACAAAGCGAGTTTCGAGTCGAACGAATACATCGCCACCTTCAACGCGCCGGAGATCGCCAGATGAACGCCACCACGCGAAAATCCCGCGAATTCACCGGCAGGCACATGTTGGCCATCATCCTCGCCTTTTTCGGCGTGGTCATTGCGGTCAATCTGACGATGGCGACGCTTGCCAACACAAGCTGGACCGGTCTTGTCGTCGAAAACACCTATGTGGCGAGCCAGCAATTCAACAAGAAGGCTGAGGAAGGGCGCGCGCAGGCAGCGCTTGGCTGGACCGGCAAGCTGACCATCTCATGGGGCGAAGTCCGCTATAGCCTCACCGACGCTGCCGGCAAGTCGGTTCCCTTGCATGGCGTGAAGGTGCTGTTTCGCCATCCCGCTTACGAGAAAGAGGATGAGGCCGTCACGCTCGCCCTCGCCTCGGGTCAGGAGTTTGCAGTGCAGCACATGCCAAGGGATGGTGTCTGGATTGTCGAAATCGACGCCGATGCCGGTCTGGCAAGACCGTATCGCGACGTCCGCAGGATCATGATTTCCCAGAGAGCGCTGCAATGAGCTGTTGTGCACCAGGTGCTGAAGTGGCGCTGGACCTGGTCAGTGCCGCGTCTGTCCTGCCCTCCAGCCAGGAGATCAGGCTGGCGAGCCGATCGCTTGGCGATGATCTTCGCCAGACCGACCTTTCCGTACCGACGGTTCACTGCGGAGCCTGCATCCAGGCGATCGAGACGACGTTGGCAAAACTCGAGCACGTCGAGGCCGCTCGCGTGAACCTGTCGACGAAGCGTGTCTCGGTCCGGTGGCGTGGGGCGGAGGTTCCACCGTTCGTCGCCGTGCTGGAGGGGCTGGGCTACCAGGCCCATCTGTTCGAAGCCGAGATCGACGCAAAGGACAAGACGCTCTCGGAGCTCATCCGCGCCGTCGCTGTTGCCGGCTTTGCGGCGGGCAACATCATGCTGCTGTCGGTTTCGGTCTGGTCCGGTGCCGAGGGCGCGACCCGCGACCTGTTCCACTGGGTCTCGGCACTGATCGCCATCCCCGCACTGGCCTTCGCCGGCGGCATCTTCTTCAAGTCGGCCTGGAATGCCTTGCGCCACGGCCGCATGAACATGGACGTGCCGATCGCGGTCGGCGTGTCGTTGGCCTACGCGATGAGCCTCTATGAGACGACCACCCATGGTGACCACGCCTATTTCGACGCGTCGGTGTCTCTGCTGTTTTTCCTGTTGATCGGCCGCACGCTGGATCACGTGATGCGCGAACGCGCCCGCACCGCGGTGAAAGGCCTGTCACAACTGGCCGCGCGTGGCGCCATGGTGCTGCGCGACGATGGCGCACGCGACTATCTGCCGGTTGGCGAGATCGAACCGGGCATGCTGTTGCTGATCGCGGCCGGCGAAAGGATCCCCGTCGACGGCAAGATCACGCGTGGGACATCGGACGTCGACTGCTCGCTGGTTTCGGGCGAGAGCACGCCCAGAAGCGTGGCGCCAAACGACGCCATCCAGGCCGGCGTGCTCAACCTTACCGGCCCGCTGACCATCGAGGCGACAGCTGCCGCGAAGGATTCGTTCCTGGCGGAAATGGTTCGGCTGATGGAGGCCGCCGAGGGCGGTCGCGCACAGTACCGCCGCATCGCCGACCGCGTTTCAGCGCTCTATGCTCCAGTTGTTCATCTCACCGCCTTCGTGACATTCCTTGGCTGGATGGCGGCAACTGGCGACTGGCACCGGGCCATAACCATCGCCATCGCCGTTTTGATCATCACATGCCCCTGCGCGCTCGGCCTCGCCGTGCCGATCGTCCAGGTGGTCGCCGCGCGGCGCCTGTTCGAAAACGGCATCATGGTCAAGGATGGTTCGGCCATGGAGCGCCTGGCAACAATTGATACAGCGGTGTTCGACAAGACCGGAACGCTCACGCTCGGTCAGCCTCGGCTCGTCAATGCGGCCTCGATCGATCCGGCCATGCTGACGATTGCGGCCGACATGGCCGGGCATTCGCGTCATCCCTTTTCAAAGGCCATAGCCGGTCTTGCCGCTGGCGGCGGGCAGCACAAATTCGATGCCGTCACCGAGCATCCGGGGTTCGGTATCGAAGCAACTGACGTCGGAAGTATCTGGCGGCTGGGCAGACGCGGATGGGCTGGATGGAAGGCCCGCACCGGCGGCGAAGGCAAACATGGCTATGGCGGGACGGTCCTGACGAAAGACGGGATCGTTGTCGCGACCTTCAATTTCGACGATGCGTTGCGTGCCGACGCCAGGGCGGCGATCGAGCAGCTGAACGATGCAGGGATTTCGGTGGAAATGCTGTCAGGCGACACCGCGAGCGCCTGCGGCGAAGTCTCGAAAATGTTGGGCATCGACCACTTCCTTCCGTGCCTGCTGCCATCCGGCAAGGTCGAACGCATCGAGGGCCTGGCGAAAGACGGGCACAAGGTCCTGATGGTTGGCGACGGCCTGAACGACACGCCTGCGCTGAGCGCGGCGCATGTTTCGATCGCGCCGGCCACGGCCGCTGACATTGGCCGCAATGCGGCGGACTTCGTCTTCCTGCGCGAAAGCTTTGTGGCGATTCCCCTCGCGATTGACGTCTCGCGCAAGGCAGGAAGCCTGATTCGTCAGAACATTGCGATCGCAATCGTCTACAATGCCGTCGCCGTGCCGATCGCGATCCTGGGGCACGTCACGCCACTGATCGCCGCGATCGCCATGTCTGCCTCGTCGCTGCTTGTCATCGGAAATGCGCTGCGCCTGCAAGGTTCGATGTCGCACATCCGGGCCAAGGATGTTCAGCGTGACAGGGTGTCCGACATCAGCAAACTGGCGCAATCCTCATGACCACCCTTGCCTACCTCATCCCCGTCGCCCTCTTTCTCGGTGCGCTTGGACTGGGGGGCTTCCTATGGGCGTTGAGAAGTGGTCAGTACGAGGATCTCGACGGAGCTGCCGAGCGGATCCTTATCGATCGGGAAGATAGACTGGACCGCTGATCCAGGGCCGAGGGGCTGACAAGCAGTGCCGGTGCGGCCAACCGCTCCCACGGCCCTTCCCCATCGCGACTATGCCGCGCGCGATTGCTGTTTCCGGGGGTTGTTGCCCCTAGACTGAATTGCACCAATTTGCGCCAGCGCAAGGAACCGCTGCGTCAGGTCAGTTACCTTCTGCTCATCCGCAACGGTTGAGACAGGAGATTGATATGATCACGCGACGCGAAGCCCTCTTTGGAGCAGCGATTGGCGCTGCTGCCGTGGCGGCACTGCCGGCGTCTTCGGCAACGGTGACAAAGGCGGACATTCGAGGGCTTCTGCGCGAAAAGATCAGGCTCGTGGCACCGCCTTTTGTCCATCCGCACGACCAGGTCGCCAAGGGCGAACCGAAGATCGTCGAATACTCCATGACGATCGAGGAGAAGCCGATGGTCATCGACGCGGACGGGACGCAGCTCAATGCAATGACCTACAACGGCTCGATTCCTGGTCCGCTGATGGTCGTGCACCAGGACGACTATGTCGAACTGACGCTCATCAATCCCGACACCAACTCGCTTGCCCACAACATCGACTTTCATGCAGCCACAGGTGCACTGGGTGGCGGCGGCCTCACGTTGATCAATCCAGGCGAACAGGTAACGCTGCGCTTCAAGGCAACGCGGACGGGAACGTTCGTCTATCACTGCGCACCTGGCGGCGCGATGATCCCATGGCATGTCGTCTCCGGCATGAGCGGCGCAATCATGATCCTGCCGCGCGACGGACTCAGGAACGACAAGGCCAAGCCGGTCAAATACGACAAGATCTTCTACATCGGCGAGAGCGACTTCTACATTCCGCGCGACGAGAAGGGCAACTACAAGACCTACGAGTCGCCAGGCGACGGTTACGACGATATCGTCAAGGTCATGCGCGGGCTGATCCCGACGCATGTGCTGTTCAACGGCAAGGTCGGTTCGTTGACCGGCGACAACGCTATGAAGGCGAAGGTCGGCGAAACCGTGCTGATCGTCCATTCGCAGGCCAACCGCGATACGCGGCCGCATCTGATCGGTGGCCACGGCGACTATGTCTGGGAACAGGGCAAATTCGCCAACCCGCCGGCCAAGGATCTGGAAACCTGGTTCATCCGTGGCGGCTCTGCCGGCTCGGCGCTCTATAGGTTCCTGCAGCCCGGCGTCTACGCTTATGTCAATCACAACCTGATCGAGGCCGTGGAACTCGGGGCGACCGCTCACTTTATGGTCGAGGGCGAGTGGAATGACGACCTGATGACGCAGGTCGAGGCGCCCAAACCCATCGCCACCAACTGATGGAACTCCATTTGCCCGGACAGTGTCGCTGTCCGGGCAAGGACAACAGCCATGTCCCCTTACATCCTGAAATTTGTCGCGGTCGCCATGGCGGCCACTTCTGTGCCGGCGGCTCTGTCGATAAAGGCAGCCAGTTGGGACCGGCCGCCTCACGCCGTAGCTGTCACGACGACTTTGCTGTCCGGCTCCATCACCTATCCCATACCCGGCGAGTTCCTGAAGGACGGCCACCCGCAGGCCAATCCCCGCCTCAAACGCCAGCTCGACCAACCGCTCGAAATCATGACCTATCAGGTCAGCGCGGAAGACTATGCAGATTGCGTCGCTGAAGGCAGCTGCCAGCCGGCACAGGAGACGCGCACGATCCCCGCCACCGCTCCCGTGACCGGCGTCAGCTATCTCGTGCCAACGCATACGCCCGATGGTATTCGCAAGCGACCGGCGACCAATGGCGGCTGCCATCCGACGAGGAATGGGCATTTGCCGCGGCGGAGCGGTTCGCCGGCGAATTCGAGGGTGTCGAAAGCGACGCCAACAACCCGTCCAAACGCTGGCTGACCAGCTACAAGGCCGAGGTGGACCTCAATCGCAAGCCGGACCCGCTGCCCAAGAGCCGTGGCTCTTTTGGTGTGAATTCCTTGGGACTCGCCGACTTTTCCGGCAATGTCTGGGAGTGGACGTCGACGTGCTACGTCCGCACCACGCTGCATGCAGATGGCGGCAATGTCGAGAGTTCGTCGACAATTGCGGCGTGCACGTCCTTGAAGGCCTTCACCGGGCCTACATGTCCAACTTCGTCAGCGACGGAAAAAGCGGCGGCTGTGCCGTCGGCAGGCCGCCCGACAATCTGGGGTTTAGGCTCGTCCGAGCCTCGCCAGGTTGGGCGAACAAAGTTCTCGCCCAGCTGGGTGCGATCTGACGGAAAGTCCCGTCAGAGTCTGGCAACGATCTGTCTGCCGGGGACGCCAGAATTCACAGGCCAGACCTATCGGCCGGGCGACAGCATCCGCTTGAGCGTGCCGTCACGAAGCCAGTACTGGTGAAACAGTGTCGCCAAGGCATGGACGGAAATCAGGACCATAAACACTGGCTTGTTGAGCGAATGGATGTCGCCCCATGGGTCGCCAACGTAGAAGGCAAGAAGCCCCACAAAGGGCGTTGCGAGCAAGAGCAGATAGAAAAGGCCGTGCGAGATCTGCGCGGCGATCTGCATCCAGCCAGTGCCGCCTTCCGCAGGCTTGGGAGTACCCGATACCAGGCGCATGACCAGCCGAGCGATCACGAGGACCAGGATCGAAATCCCGACCCAGTAATGGGCGGAGCCCAATGCCTGGTCGGCTGGGGAGACCGCGGTTCCCTCTTCAGCCGCGTCAACCACGGTTGTCATGCTCTCGCCGAAGAACAGCTGGAATAACACCAACGATGCTATGACCCAATGAAGCGCGATTTGATAAGTTGAATAGCCAAGTCTGGTTTCTGACATTTTGATTCCCCTGATTAAAACAGCCGCGCAGTCGCGATGCTGATTAACATGGGAACCTTGGCTCAAGTGGGCTCGAATCCTCCCGCAATTGTGGCCAAAAGCTTACAGAACAGATATGTAATACGCTGCGCGGCCATACGCGATTGCCCGCGTCCCTGCCATCCCAATGCATGGGAGTGACCGTCAGGCGGCGTGGGCCCTTGGCGTCGTCAACGCCACACCGTAGGTCAAAAGAAAGCCGCCGAATGCCAGCGCCCAGGCAGCACCCGCCAGATGAATGATGGCGTCGTTCGGGACGAAAACGCCAAGGATGCGTGACAAGGCTGCGACCAGAATAGCTGTAAAGATAAAAGTTGCTGGTCGTCCAGCCCGCAATTGCCGGCCGGTATGTCCGAGCGTCGCTCGGGCCATTACGGCGAGCGTCATTGACCCGATCGCGCCGGCGCCCAACGTATGGAGCCCAGCTTCAGCCGGCACGATGCCAGGAAAAAAGATCGACGCTGACAACAGGGCAAGACCGAGCGGCACGAAGGCATAAGCCAGGTGAAGGATGAGCACCAGCGGATCGCGCGAGGTGCGCTCGCCAGCCCACCGCGACAGGCGCCAGGTCTGGCTGATTGCGGCTGTCGCAAGCAACAGTCCGGAGACGCTGTTGCTGGGAGCGAACGTCCATGCCGCCAGCGCGCTGACCGAGATGCCTATCGAGGCCATGTCCAACCGGCCGAAAGGCGCGGGGAGCCTGCCGGGATTTTCGCGCACGAGCCAATTGCGGGTGAAGCTGGGAATAATCCTCCCGCCGATGATCGAGATGAGCATTATAGCCGCAGCCATGCCGAGCCTTCGACTGACATCGGAGGCGCCTTGAATATGCGCCTCGATATGGAAGGCGCCATTTGCGCATGCCAGGACGGCAAGCGGCAGCAGAACCTTGAGATTGCGCCAGTTGCGCCCCGCGATGATTTCACGGGCCGCCACCGCGGCAACCGCAAGCAGAAAAGATCCATCGGTTACGGCTGCTGCCTGCCAGCCTATATCTGCCGAGAAGAAGACCGCGACGCGGCCGAGAAGCCATAAGACAACCAGCCACAGCAGCGGCAGCCCTTGTACGGGCAACCGGCCGGTCCAGTTGGGAATGGCGGTCAGCAGGAACCCGGTCACGATCGCCGGCAGATAACCGAACAGCATCTCGTGAATGTGCCAATCGACAGGAACAAATGCACTATGGGTATCGAGTTCCCCTGCATACATTGGGAGCCAGAGCACAATGGAGAGGCAGGCATAGAGCGGCCCGAGAAGGAAGAACGGCCTGAACCCATAGGAAAGAACGGCAGGCCCGGCATAGGCGCGCAGGCGTGGGATGCCCATGCTTCATATCTCCAAAAAAGAGGTCGGATAGACCGCGACCTCGTTTCCGGGCCAATGGCTGCTATGGGTCGAGCAGGTTTTCATGCGTGGGTTTGGTCAGTTCGCCGGCATCTGCGTGAACAGGTCGGCGAAAACCTTTGCAGCCTTGCCGGCATGCTTGACCGTCTTGGCGGCATCGAGATTGACCGGCTTGCCGACAACGATCAGCGCGACCATGCCCATACCGTAGTGCGGCGCGCACTTGACGCCGTAGACGCCTTCCTGGGTTAGGGTGAGGGTGATTTCCTCGCTGGGTTTTCCCTTGAAGGGTTCAGCGCCGTCCGGAATCATGCCTTTGATCGACTCGGCATCATGGGTCTTGTCGGTCGGCACGAACTTGACTGTGTCGCCGGGTGCAGCCTTGACGAAAGCCGGCTGGAAAACCATGGCACCTTTTTCGCCCTTGTTGAGCATTTGCACCACATGCTCTTCAGCACTTGCTGCCCCGCAGAGCGCGAGGATGGAGATTGCGGCAGCGAGGATGGAAATTCTCATCGATTTGTCCTTTGTTTCGAGGTCGCGGCCTTCGCCGTTCGATGCCACTTAGCCTGATGTGCCCCGGGGAGAATTTGCGCTGGCGCAAACTCGGGATAAGAAAGGATCTCCCGCACGGTTGATGCGGAACACTCGGTCGTGGGGAAATCCGCTTGGCTGCGCTGGACCGATCGCTGATATCGCAGCTGCCCCTCTTCCAGGGCTTGACGCCCGACGAGCAGAGCGAGATTCTGCAAGGCGCCCGGTCGTCCCGCTATGCCAAGGAGACGGCGATCTTCGAGCAGGAAGCCGAGGCCCACTCGTTCTTCGTTCTACTGGCCGGGCACATACGCGTCGTCCGCACGACGCCGGACGGACAGCAGGTGATCGCCAGGTACATCAGTGCAGGCGAGATTTTTGGAGTTGCCGCGGCACTTGGCCGAACGACCTACCCCGCCACCGCCGTAGCAGCGGTCGACTGCGTGGTGCTGGCGTGGCCGAACGCTCTTTGGCCTGACCTTGCGCGACGGTTTCCGGTTTTTGGCGCCGCCACCTACAGGACGGTCGGAAACAGGCTGCAGGAGACGCAGACGCGGGTGGTGGAGATGTCCACGGAACAGGTGGAACAGCGGGTCGCGCACGCGCTGTTGCGGCTGGCAAACCAGACCGGCCGAAAGACCGACAGCGGCATCGAGATCGCCTTCCCGATTTCACGACAGGACATTGCCGAAATGACGGGAACGACGCTGCACACGGTCAGCCGTCTGCTCAGCAAGTGGGAAGAGAACGGAATAATTGTCAGCGGGCGCCAAAGAGTCACGGTCAAGGATGCGCATCGCCTGGTAGTTCTAGCCGAGAACCGGCAAAAGGACTGACCGTCACCCTCCACCCCGAACAGCCAATTCCAAATCGACGAGGAAACGAGTCTCGTTGACCCGATGCTCGCGGCATGCGTCGGTCACGGTATGAAAAGGCCCAATGGGGCAGCCCGTGCATAGCATCTTGCGGCCAAGAACCACAGCCACCGTTGCCGGCCATTGTCTCATGATCTCGTCAATGGTCATGTCGGGTCTGATCGAACCGGATGTCTTCACGGTCGCGCCTCCACGGTTGCGAAGCGTCTTCATAGATCTCACTGGGTCCGCGATCGTTGCGCTTTCGCAACCTGAGGAAAGGTCTGCAAAATCAGAGATCTGCAGGACGGATTCTCTCAACGTTGACGTTGCCGGTCCACGTCCTCGCGAATGGACGGCCGGTTGAAGAGGTGATGACCGAAAACGTGCGCGCGCCACGTCGCGGTCCGGAAATCTGGTCGCGATAGACTTCAAGGCAGTGATCGCCTGCGGGCGCAGCCCCCCATACAGCAGCAAAAGAACCGCCATGCTGGTGCCCAGCGTGAGGATTGCAGCCATGGCCCCAGAACATTGTGGTTGTTCCAATAAGGGTGGAGCCCTACTCGATCGCACCACGGGCGCACTCTGACGCTCAACCGGCTGATAGGTCACGTTGGATCGACAATGAGCAACGTCAAACTGCGGTCAGGGCGCCGACAGAATGCCTGAAATTGACCCGCTGCGTTCCGAGTGTTGGAGCCGTTACCCTTCGCCAGATACGTGTTGCAATTGTGCAATCAGGTCGCGGTTGCGGCAATAGTCCGGAGGCTCGTTGGCATTTTCGTGTTGATCGAGCCACGTCATGCATTCGCCCTGGTGGCCGCAGGCGCGGCAGCGATTCACCGCTCGATTGATCACGGCTCCATGATCCGCCACGACTTTCAATCGTCTGTCGACGCCTAGCTTTTGCATCATGCGACCCATCAAGGCCGTCCTGGCGTCGACCGAAATCAGGTACTCGAGAAAACTCATGGCATTTGCTCCTAGCGTGGCGATCATTGCGCGGCCAGCAGCCCGTGACATTGATCTCGATCAACGGGCGGCTTCAGAGGCTGTCTTCGAGGATCGGTTCGACCTGGATTGTGTCTTCGCCCCTGTTGAATGCGACAGCAAGGCAAAAGCTGTGAGCGATGCGCAACGACCGTGCGATGAAAATTGCTGCAACTTCGGGCGGGCAAACGCGCTCTACGACGGCGCGAAAGAGGGAAAGCCAACGCCGGAAGTGCATCTCGCCAAGGCCGGGAACAGCCAGATGCGGCGGCAATGGCCGACCAGCGTAGCGGGAAGTCCGCAGGAGCGTGGCAGACCAGAAATCGCACATCTTCGCCAAATGCGACGGCCACGCATCCGCGGCTATGGCGTTATTGAATACGGGCCCCAGCAGGACGTCGTGGCGGATTTCCTCATAGAAGCCGTGGACGACCCTCTGGATCATCTCCTCGTCAAGAACCGTTGACAGCGGGACGCCGTCGATGACGGTTGTGGTCTTACTTTGTTGCTTCCCGCTCATGCATACCTGTTGCGACCTAGATCGACGCTTGGCATCGGCAGCCATGTCAATTTCCACAGTGTCATAGGGGTGAACTGCAGACTTGCCTTTTCTACACGAAAGCCATCACGGCGATCCCGCCTATGACAATCAGAGCGAGCCCGGCGATCAGCATGGGCAGCAAGGAATTGCCTTCTTTTGCGCCACTTGCTGCTTCCGTGCTGAACACAAGGCTTGGCCACTCTTCGATCACGTCTTGCCTCTGAGACTCTCGTTTCATGTCGATGTCATTTCCCCTTGCAAGCACGACCTCCCCGCCGCGCCGATCGCTGCACTGCAGCGGGCAGCGCCGAAAAGGCTCGACCGTTGCCAAGAAACTATCGATGCTGAGACATAAGTTCTTTGCGTTAGCGCAAATTGGCGGCTGCGATGCTTACAGCGCGCCCCACTTTTCGCTACCGAGGCGCCAGATGGTCAATTCGACATGAAACGATTGATTCCGCTTTCTTCGATCAGCGTGCGCGTGACGCCGCCGAACGCCCATTCCCGCAATCGGCTATGGCCATAGGCGCCAGACACGATCAGGTCTGCACCGGTGGAGCGCGTGAATGACAGCAAATTGTCGCCGTCAGCCTCGCCGGCGATCAGTTCGGTTCGCGGCATGATACCGTGATGTTCCAGAAAGACCGCGACATCAGCGAGACTGTTACGAACGTCACGATCAGTATCGATCGTGGCAACGATAACCTCATTGGCCTTGGCCAAAAGAGGCAATGCATCGGTCAGAGCTCGCCGAGCCTCACGGGTGTCTTTCCAAGCGACCAAGATAGTTTTTGCAAGGTTGCGGTCGACGTTGTTTGCAACAGCAAGGACAGGTCGCCCCGCGCCGAGCACCAGGCTGCCAATATCCACGGCACGAAACACATTGTCTCCTGCCTCGCGGGTAACGATGAGGTCGGCCGCTCGGGCGGAAACGCTGAGGAAGCGGGTCGGACTGCAGACCGCCTGTCCCCATTCGCTTGTAATCGAAGCCGGAACCAATTTCTCAAATTCGGCTCGCAATGCTGCAAGCCGCTTTTCAATCTCAGTGCGCTGGATCTGCATGATCTCACCTTCGTAAACCATACCATCGCCTGTTGCGACCAGTGGAGGAACATCAGCTGCTGCCAGGCCGACAAGATGGGCTCCAAACCGTTCTGCAAGCTCGGCTGCCGCCTCCACTATGGGTGCAGGGGATGCATCAACGGCCAGGTTCACGATAATTGACTTGTACGACATCAGAGGCGCCTTTCGCTGAAGCGATGGAATGGACGATCAATCGCATTCGCGAGCGTCCGATGCCTTGATGCGCATCAAAGGGCTCCGCACCCGAAAAACTTCGGCCTCGCTCCATTTTGCGTGTGGGGCTCAATGATAGTAGCCTTGTTCGTGGCGTGTCGAACCCGAGAATCTCAGTGAGCCAAGACGAAGCGCTTATTTTGTCGGCCGGGGGGACGATTCTGAAGTCGGTCCTGTCACAAATGTTCGAGCAGGCTCCGGGCTTCATGGCTCTCATGCGTGAACCGGATCATGTCTTTGAACTGACGAATGCCGCCTATCAACGGCTGATCGGCGACAGGCGAGTGATTGGGAAATCGGTGCGTGAAGCCCTTCCCGAACTCGAGGGCCAAGCGTTCTTGGAACAGCTGGACCATGTGCACAGGACCGGCGAGCCGTATAGGGGCCAAGGCATGAAGGTCGGCCTTCGGAACAACCACGACGGGCCAATTGAAGAACGCATCCTCGATTTCGTCTATCAGCCCATCAAGGCCGACGATGGACGCATCACCGCCATTTTTGTCGAAGGCACTGATGTCAGCGAGCTTTCCTTTGCAAATGCAGCCCTTCTGTTGCGCGAGGACCATTTGCGTTCGATCCTGGCGACAGTGCCCGATGCTATGGTTGTCATCGACGAACGAGGCAGCATCCAATCGTTCAGCACCGCTGCTGAAACGCTGTTCGGCTACCAGGCAAGTGAAGTCATCGGGCGAAACGTCAATGTGCTGATGCCCTCACCCTATCGCGACGAGCATGACGCCTATCTGCTTCGCTATCTGACGACCGGGGAGCGCCGGATCATCGGGCTCGGCCGCACCGTCACTGGGATGCGCGAGGACGGCTCGACCTTTCCGATGGAGCTTTCCGTCGGCGAGATGCATGCCGGAACCGGGCGCTTTTTTACCGGCTTTTGCCGAGACCTGACCGAGCGCCACCGGGCGCAAGCGAGAATACAGGAACAGCAACTGGAGCTGCTCCACATGGCGCGGTTTACCGCGCTGGGTGAAATGGCTTCGACCCTTGCCCACGAGATAAACCAGCCACTCACGGCGATCACAAACTACCTCAAAGGCAGCCGCCGGCTTCTTGAGACGAGTACGGAAGAGAGCGCACCGATGCTGAGGGAGGCTGTCGAGAAAGCAGCTGAGCAAGCTTTGCGGGCCGGAGAGGTCATTCGCCATCTTCGCGACTTCGTCGCCAGGGGCGAGAGCGAGCGTCAGGTCGAACGCTTGCCGGCGCTCATCGAGGAAGCCTCCTCTCTGGCTTTGGTCGGCGCACGGGAAATAGACGTGCGCGTCAGCTACAAGGTTGATCCGGCAGCCGAACTGGTTTTGACCGACCGCATCCAGATTCAGCAGGTGCTGCTGAATCTGATGCGCAACGCTGTAGAAGCCATGCAAGGCGCGCCGCGCCGCGAGTTGAAAGTCACAACTGTCGCCCGGGATGATGGGATGGCGGAGGTGAGCGTGATCGATACCGGCCCCGGCCTCGCGCCGGAGGTTTCGGCACAACTTTTCCAGCCATTTGTCACCACCAAGAAGCAGGGCATGGGTGTCGGCCTCTCGATTTGCCGTACCATCGTCGAGTCGCATGGCGGTCATATCTGGACCGAGCCGATGCCGGCTGGAGGAACCGCTTTCCGGTTCACGTTACGCATGGTGGAGAAAGAAGAGGTCACAAATGGCCGGCAGTGATCTGGTGCATGTGGTCGACGACGACGTCGACGTTCGCAAGTCTCTCGGTTTTCTTCTGGGGACGGCAGATTTTGCCGTGCGGCTGCACGAGTCGGCGACAGCTTTTCTGGCTGCCGCGACTGGCGATCTCGACGGGTGCATCGTCACCGACGTGCGCATGCCCGGCATTGACGGCATCGAATTCCTGCGGCAGCTCCGAACGCGCGGACATACGCTTCCGGTCATTGTCATGACGGGCCATGCCGATGTGGCGCTCGCCGTTCAGGCGATGAAGGAGGGGGCGACCGATTTCATCGAAAAACCTTCCGACGACGATATCCTGATAAGTGCGATCCGCTCCGCATTGGATAATCGTAATCACGCAAATACAGCACACCCACAATCCGCGGAAATCCTTGGTCGTCTGTCAACTTTGTCAGAGCGAGAGCGGCAGGTGCTGGATGGGCTTGTATCAGGTCTGCCGAACAAGACCATCGCCTATGATCTCGGGATCAGTCCACGTACGGTCGAAATCCACCGTGCCAATGTCATGAGCAAGATGAGCGCGAGCAGCCTGTCGCACCTCGTACGCATGGCATTGATCGTTGAATCCAAGCCGTAGGCTAGGGATGGTCGCCAAAGGGATTGCCGTCGAGTGCCGGCATATTGTGAGACTCCCAGTCGCGCCAGTGGGTCGGGCGGATGTCGACCCATGTGCCAGTTAAGGCGTTCGTCCAACCTTCCCGCTCCTTCATGCAGGGAAACACGAGCGCATGCTCGCCATCCTCGTCGAAGACGGCGAGTTTGAGGTTGCGCCCAAACGGAGCGGTGAGGATTGGTTTCCACATCTCCTCATGATCCCAGAAGCGCCTGACTGCGCCTTGATCTGAATCATTTTCCGCAATTGCCAAATGCGCGAATGTGCGCTTTGCCGACATGAGCTCGAAAGCACCAGGATGGTCATGATTCAAAGCGGCAAGGCAACCAACCCTTGGGATGGCCGCGAGAAATAGGAGACTGCATCGATGCTGATCCGCACACTTTCTCCCTTGGAATGTACGAGATTGCTGACGGCCAACCGTGTCGGCCGGCTCGCATGCGCAAAGAATGGGCAGCCCTACGTCGTGCCCCTGTACTACGCGCATGCGGACAATCACCTCTATGCATTTTCCATGCCGGGCAAGAAGATCGAATGGATGCAAGCCAATCCGCTTGTATCCGTCCAGGTCGACGAGCGCGGCCAAGGGCGAGGATGGCGAAGTGTTGTTGTCGATGGCCGCTATGAGGAACTGCCGGACCGGGACGGCCACAAGCTCGAGCGTGACCATGCATGGTCAGTGCTGAGCAAGCACTCCGACTGGTGGGAGCCTGGAGCGCTCAAGCCGGTTATGCCCCCTGTGTCGGACAGCACGCCGCATGTGTTTTTTCGCATCCTCGTCGAGCAGGTGTCGGGCCGCGAGGCAAGTGAATAGCAGAACGACCGCCTCGATCACCGAAAGGGACGGCTGGGCCGGCCCAAGCAGTGGTATAGGTACTTCCCCGTAGGGACATAACCGAATTTCGTGACACAAGGATTCGCGCGATTGCTGTGACACGGATCAACCGGGAAAACAGCCATGCACGCTTACACAACCTCCCAAATCGCAGCGCGGTCGCGGTCGCCCCAGCCGAGCCCGCGGGAGGCACTCCAACCCGCGCTGCTGCAGCCGCTCAGCTTCTTTCCCGCCGGTGCGGAAGTCTATGCCCAGGGCGAAAAGGCCGGGGCCTTCTATCAGGTCGAGTTTGGCGCTGTGCGCATCTACCGCCTGCTTGCTGACGGGCGCCGGCAGATAAGTGCCTTTCATCTGGCTGGAGAGACATTCGGCTTCGAAGGCGGCACAACGCATCATTTCTTCGCAGAAGCGATCAATGCCACCGGCATCCGCGTCTTCCGTTTTGCCGCCGGAGCTGACGTGTCGCAGCTGCTGCTGCCATTGGCGCTCAAAGGCCTGACACGGGCGCAGGGGCACCTGCTGGTCCTAGGTCGCCAGAACGCCATTGAACGCGTCGCCGCGTTCCTGGTTGATATGGCCGAACGGCAAGGGGGATTGCCGCAGGTCGAATTGCCGATGTCGCGCATGGATATCGGCGACTACCTCGGCCTTACCATCGAGACGGTCTCGCGGGTTTTCACCAGGCTGAAGGAGAAAGGCGTCATCCGCTTGGCTAGCCTGCGCTGCGTGGAAATCGTCAAGCACGACTCGCTTCAGAATATGAGTGAGTGAATGGCAACATGCTCCGGCCAAGCCGGAATGCAGCCTCCCCCCTCGGCATCAGAGGTAGTCGGCCGAGGCGGTCCAATTTGCTGAAGCCGCAAGCATGACTTCGTGAGCCTCACTCGTCGGTCCAGTCCAACGTATTCACACCGATGGCCTGTGATCGACAGCCGGCTGCTGGCGGATATGGCTGCGATCCTCCTCGTGGGACCGGCGGCTGGCATTGGCAATGGGCGCACTGAGAGACCGAACGGCGGCCCAATGTTATTCTCTTTGTCCCTTCCATCAGCAAAAGCCGCGTTCAGTAGCAGCTTTCCGAATTGATGCAGGCTTGGCGGAATCAGCCGGTGCGCACGATGTGGACGATGCCTTGAGCATCCGCCTTGTCGGTCTTGTTGCGCTGTGCCGACATCGCGGCGCGCACACGCACATTCTCCAGGCGGACAGCTGGCAGGCCGAGTTTCTTGGGCTCCGGGTGCAGCCATGCTGACCGAGTTGGCAAAGCGGGACAGGGCAGCGTAGCGAGGAGAGCTGCCGCGACACCTTGCCTCGCTGTTCATCTGCCCTCGTATGCGAGGTGGCTATTTTGAAGGCCAGAAGTTTTGCAGATGGACGAGACTACGCCGACGGTGGTTGAGCTCGATGATGAAGAGGAAGAGGGCGACAGTCCCTTCAACGCCTATCGGTTCGCCGCATCGGAGTACTCCAAGGGTATCATCCAAGAAGACATCGGGCTGCTCCTAAACAGCGAGACCCATTTCGGGCTCAGGACGAACAAGCGCCGCGATCGGGATCAGCAAACGTTCGACCTGTCCGTTGACGCCGTGCTGTCGGACGTCATGCACCATCATCTCGCCGAGCATCTTGGCGACATCTATGTAACGCGCTCCAACCGTGTTCTCGGCACAAAGAGCCGCTATCGGCCACGCGCGTACAGCAAGATTTTTGAAGCCAAAGATGGCTCAGCAGATCGATGCGCCGGTGGAAGGGGCTGCAAGGGCGACGGTCATCCGGCCCGGTCCCCGGCTTGTGATCGAATGGCTGAGCATGGGGTCGGAATCGAGTACCTCGACGAACACCCGCACGGCGAGACCATTGTCCTGAAGCGCGTCAAGGATCGCGAGGACTGCTGGGACGAGGGCGGATCAGAGGAGTATGACGATACGCCAGACACGGAGCGGCACCGGGCTGAGCCAGTGTTGCCGAAGGCTTGAGTAAGCGCGATAATGATTTTTACGCCGAACAACCGGTGGACGTCGTCAATTATCATTGGCGCCACTGGGTTGGAACGCCGGTTTATTGGGAGGAAATCACAAAATGGCAAAACTGCTGGCCGGCAAGGCCGCTGATGACTTTCGGTTTTTGACCAACATCCAGCTCATGAAAGCACTCGGCCGCACTTTTGTACTTGTCATCATTATGTTCCTTGCAAGCAAGTCCACCATTGCAGCGGAGTCGCCCATCGTGGCGCCTGGCGCAAAGCTAGAAAAGTTGGCCGAAGGTTATGGATTCACCGAAGGCCCGGCGGCGGATGTTGATGGCAACGTGTTCTTCACCGACGACCCGAACGATCGGATCGTTAAGTGGAGCGCGGTAGACGGGAAATTCTCCGACTGGCTCAAGCCAGCGGGACGCGCGAATGGAACTTACTTCGACAAGGTCGGCAATCTCATCGCCGTCGCCCCCGATAAGGGCGAACTGTGGTCCATTGCGCCCGACAAGAAGGTTACGGTGCTGGTGACGAACTTCGACGGCAAGCTCTTCAACGGCCCGAATGACCTGTGGATTCGTCCGGACGGCGGTATCTATTTTACCGACCCTGATTTCTATTCATCTCGAGACTCCAGCACGCGGGTAGACGGCCAACACGTCTACTTCGTGACGCCCGACCGCAAGACCGTCAGGCGTGTCACGACCGACCTGAAGAAACCCAACGGCATCATTGGCACGCCCGACGGCAAGTTGCTTTACGTGGCGGACTACGGCGCGAGTAGGACTTACGCCTACGATATCCAGCCCGATGGCGAGCTCACGAACAAACGCCTCTTCTGCAAGCTAGGTTCTGACGGCATGACGATCGATTCGAAAGGCAACGTCTATCTCACCCAGATTGGCGTGGCTGTATTCGATCAAACGGGAAACAAGATCGAACAAATCGACGTACCAGAGACGACGACAAACGTGACCTTTGGTGGCAAAGATAACGATCTGCTCTTTATCACTGCGACCGGAAGTGTTTACGGCCTCAAGATGCGGGTTAAGGGCGCGCATTAGGAGCTCGTCCAGATAATCTTAGCGGGGATTTGGCTGCGAGGCGCAACATTGTTTTGGGTGCGTGGCCACAATGGCGCAATGGCGACCCATCTTGCCCCGCCGCGACTGTATAGAAATCAGCCAGGCATCGAAATCGCCTGCGCGAATGACCGTTCCTCTGCCAGTCTCAAATTGCGGCGCATAAGATCGGACCAAAGCGGCGTCTCCTGGGCGTCGAGGAAGAAAGCTGGACGAAAAGGCTTGATTTGCGTAGCGCAGACGATCGAAGCCGTCGTACGCCGCAGCCAATACCGGCGTGCTGTCGTAGAGATGCAGAAGCTTCTCAAAAATCTCGTCCATGCCGTTTCTGACCGGACCAGGCTTAAGAGTAAATTACACCGAAGTGTCGGCACTGCCCGTACTCAGCAGCCGCTCAGCGCAGTGACCCTCACGCAGAGAAGCCCGCCACTTTGCGAGTGACGGGCCGGCCGCGAGGCGAGGAGAGTGTGGTCAAAGCCTCACGGCCGATTCGACGCTCCCGTTAACGCCGCACTCTCCTCAGCGGCGCGCTATCAGCATGCAAAGCTGACGCAGATCACTGTCATACGTCCCTTCGCTGCTGAGCACGTCGGCGCAGCGCTTCTTCATGCGAATCAGCTGGCTGCTGGACAGCTGAGCAACAACGCTCGGCGGGGTGCCCGGCACCCACGCCGACACCGACGCCCACGCCGACGCCACCCGTGCCTCCCACATTGACGCCTGCGTCCGCTGTAACGCCGACCGCGCCACCTACATTTGCGCCGGCGCCGGCGGTGACACCACTCCTGCCGCCGATATTAGCGCCGGCACCGGCGCTAATGCCCCTGCTGCCGCCTATGTTAGCACCAGCGCCGGCATTCACTCCGCTTTCCTCGGCGGCACCCTCGACATGGCTAACCCCGTACCGGATGCCAGGTCTGTCGGTCCTGACGTAGACGGAGGGTTGAACCAATGGAGAGCCATACGGAAATTTAGAGCGGCACAGGCCTGCCGACCAACGCAGGTTATAGGGAACGATGTAGGCCCTCGCGGGTTTAGAACTTGCAGCGGTCGGTTCTTCTCTTGGATGTGCAGCCGCTGTTGGGCGTCCGTCGTTTTTCTCATGGGCGACGGGCCTCCTGGTTAGAACAGTCCGCTGGTTGCCATTGGGGGGAGTAACGTCCCCTCCTCTTTTGCAGCAGCCAGGAACGCCTTAGCAGCCATTTGAGGTGACACGTTATCGGCCAGTGCGGCCGTGCAGATTCGTACCGCAAGGTCCCACCGAGGACCCCGGTTAGTCCACTTCATGAGTTCCTCGGCCGCACCTTCGACGTGGCTGATCCCGACGCGGACACTTGGGTGGTCGGACCTGACGTACACAGGAGGGGAGAACGAATGGCGAGACCTAGAGGAAACTTAAAGCGGAACCAGCCTGCCGATCAACCCAGGTTGTAGGGGAACGATGTAGGCCCCTCGCGGGTTTAGAGGTGGCAGCGGATTCTTCGTGATGTGCAGCCGCTGTAGGGGGGTCCGTCGCCTCTCCCTCAGCGGCGGCGGGCTCCTTTCGCCAAGGCGGTGCTGGCCAGAGAACCTTTACCGCATCCAAGTTAGCTAGTTGGGGGGAGTAATATCCCCTCCTCTTTTGCAGCAGCCAGGAATGCCTTACGAGCCTCCTCAGGTTCCATCTCGTCGAATATCACGGCCATGCAAACGCGCACCGCCAGGTCCCAGCAAGGGCCACGCCTGGTCCACTTCATCAGCTCCTCGCCGGCTGCCTCGGCGTTGTTGACGTTGCGGATGATCCCGGGACGCTCGGTCTTGACGGGGACCGGAGGGTTGAACCAGTGGAGGGCCATGCGGTCACTCCTTGTCGACCTTATCAAGTTCCTCCAGCAAATACCTTTGCTCAGCCAGTTCCCGTTCTACAGGCAGATTTAGCAGCTTGCGAAGGTAATTGCGGATTACCTCTAACTGTTGAAAATGGCGCAGGACGGCGCGCTTTGTTGCGATGCCACAGTCCCTGGAGGTGGCTGACAGCTACTCGCGACCGTCGAAAGCCACGTAGAGGCCCATGGCCGTTGCTGCCTCGACTATCGCCTCGGTTAATTCTTCGTCGGAGGCCACCAAATAAGGCGCAGCCTCCCGAGCTTCGCGCAGCGCCACTTTGATCGAGACCGTGTCGCCAAGGTCCGCCCTGTTGAGGAGTACGTTGATTGCTTGCTCTAGAAGTGGACCTACCCTTTGCGCGACGCTCATCCAGCCCTCCCCAGGCACACGCCGAAGTGGACTCTACTCCCTGCCTGAGCGACATCAAGGCCATGTACGAGTCGTACAAATTGGCACGGTGCTAGGCCGCAACAGTCAGGAACGTTTGGTTCAGAAATTCGTCCGGGTGATCGGATAATTGGGTCGCGCGAAGAACTCCGGACGCCCCGTGGTGCCAAACACTGTTGCTTCGCCGTCGATGATTGCCCGCTTTGCGTTCAATTCAGCCGCAGCCCGGACGATTGGGCTGTATCTGTCAGTCCAGTCGAAGCCGTTTCGTGTGCAGGTCTGCACCTTACCCCGTTGGATGATCAACTGCGTGCGATACCCATCATATTTGATGTCGTGAAACCACCCTTGGCCCTTGGGCGGCTTCTCGACCAGGGTGGGCATTTGGAACTCAATACATGACAGCCGGCCAACGCCAAGGCTCGGTGAGCATGCGCCCGCACTCCACACAGTATGATTTTAATCAATATCGCTGGTTCGAATCGGTTCCGAAACAAGGTGCACGCTGGCGGCGTTGGCATTTTCCACATATTAGCAATCCCTTGACTGCCGTCAAAGCCGCTCCAGAATCATGGGCATGGCTTGGGAAGTTGCGGACATCAATATCGGCGATGAGGTGGCGATCACCGTGACGGTGCTGAAGCTGCTGGACGACGGAAGAGCTAGTGTCAGCATCCCGTCCTATGGTTTTCCGCATTCAGTCCCTGCTCCTAAAAGATCCAAACCAGGTGACGAGCTACAGCTGACCGGCGAGGTCACGCGCGTCGACGAGGAAAATCGAAAGGTGACGGTGAAAGCTGGCGGGCTAATCACCGTGGATGCCGACACGATCACCGACTGGACGCCTGTTCGCCGCAAAAAGATGTCACGTAGAGATGGGGCGGATTAGCGAACGCAGATCAAAGCATGGATGCCGATGATAATCCGCAAGGCCTTGCCGCCCTGCTCTGGTGCGCATGGCATCGAGGACACCTGCCCGGCCGGCGTGCTGCCAATCGAGGAAGCTGCCTTGCCCAGCTGGCGCACTGTACGAAAATTACCAACTTCGTTAGCCGGGAACAAGCACTCTACATCAAACGTTTTTGCGAGACTGAACTCTCCTCCTCCGGCCTAGCTGTAGCGGCCCGCTGCTCTGTACGGGCAGCGGGCCTGAGGGGTCGCACATGCCGCAGCGCCTGCGTACCAATCGCACCTGCCTTAGTCCTCATGATTTAGCTATTTGCCAGCGCGTTTTCGATCGAATTTGCGCAGACGAACACCTCGACCCTTTAAGCCAACAGGGCGAAATCCTGGCGGAAACGGTAGTGGCGACTTTTCGAAATGCTCACACTGACGAGAGCGAACTGCTGAAGGCAGTCAGGTCTCGTCGCCGAAATTGAGCAGCAAATTTCACCCGGCAACCCGCTCCACAGTGTAGATAGTGTTCCGCGACCTGACGAGTGCCACGCGCACAGGCTCCTTAAAACGGTGCCCTTGCACGCACACCGCCCGAGTCTCGAACGCGACTCAATCCTCGTGATAGGTTCCCGCCATGTCTGATCATATTCTGCCCGGTCAAAAGAAGCCCAAGCTAATCTCGTCGTGGCGTTCGATCGAGGCGAGGACGGCGAACTGTTTCCCGCCTTTGGTCCGGCCGATCAGCAAAGCGAGGAACGCGCCATTCGCACCGGTCAGGCGCTCGCAGGGAAGCACGTTGGCGTAATAGCATGGAGCCGCGACGCCGACCCGGCCGTTGGCGACTACGGTCCGCCGACCGTGCTATTCACCAGCGGCGACGTGCCGGACATGGAGTAAATTCAGCCCGAGATTCCATTTCGCGGTGTTCGGCGAACTCCCCTTCACTGGGTATTTGTGGATCATTTATTGGGTAACGCCGCTCTTGGCGATGCGCTCCTCGAAAGTCGGGGCCAAGCCCGACATGCTGAAGCACTGGGCAGCGTCCATCGCGGCGGCAGCTTCTGGCCAAGCGCATGCCTTCTGCCACTTGCCGACGTTTGATGTGGCGCAAAGGATCTGCAGAAGCTAACATAGCTTGTTCTTGGAGGCTGTCGTGCGTACGAGACGTTTCAGAAAGCCCGTCGTCGTTCAACCCGGCCGGATCGATCGCGACAGAGTTGTTGCGTCCGTATCCGACGCGGCCGAAGTTCTGCTGAGGGATTGGCCGAGGCCGGCGGGCAAGTCGCGGCTCGCCGCAATCGAAGCATGCCTTGCCGTAATCCGTGGAGAAAAACCACCAAGGATAGCGCGCCAGGCGTTCATCGCTGCTGCCAAGGAGGCCAGGATATTGCTCGCGGAAGAAATTTAGGCTTACCCAGCACCCGTATGGGCATGCCCTTGAAGCACGGAGCGCTGCTGGATTCAGCGGCTTTGTTGCTTGTGGCATCGGCAGAGCGCGACCTATCGATGTAGTGCGATTTTATCGATACGATTCGATTCTGTGTCGATGGCGACGATGTATCGGCTCGACTTGTCGATCGCACATTGATCGACCTCTCCTGCCCCGTCAGGATACAAGGACGTGAAGCGCAAGCCGTGCTGAAGCTTGTCTTGTCGCGTGAGCGGCGCTTACTGAACCGCGAAGCCAGGCAGCTCATTCCCAGCCAGGCCACCTAGACCATCTAGACCTGATGGCATGGCCCGAACGTCGTGCACTGTCAGGCTTTGGCCTTGCGCTTTGCTGGTGCTTTTTTTGGCGGCGTTTTTTCAACCGCCTTGCGGCCGAGACCGGCAGCTTTGGCAAGCGCAGACCGCTGAGCCGCATAGCTGGGGGCGACCATAGGATAGTCCCACGCCAAACC
The DNA here is from genome assembly GCF_040320565.1 of Mesorhizobium sp. M0664. Lineage (NCBI taxonomy): Bacteria > Pseudomonadati > Pseudomonadota > Alphaproteobacteria > Hyphomicrobiales > Phyllobacteriaceae > Mesorhizobium > Mesorhizobium sp. M0664. Next base: position 18,905 of record NZ_JAMYPW010000010.1, on the reverse strand, counting down.
CCACTTGGCTCTGTACTCATCAGGTGTCATGCCAAGCAAGCCCAGGTGGCGCTTCATCGACTTGAACTTGCGCCCGTTCTCAAGGCTTATAATGTATTCGGGAAAGATCGACTTCTTAGGATTTACCGCGGGCATAAGTATTGGCGATGGTGCAGCGACCGGCTCAGCCAGGCCAGACAACGCAGAATTGACAATGGCGATCAAATTCGGCAGATCCGCCACGGGCGTTGCGTTGCTCTGGACATAGGCTGCGACGATATCTGCTGTCATCCCTAGCAGATCAGCCCTTCGCTGCCCAATTGCTTCATCCATCAAATTCGTTCCCGTGTTGATCTCCGGCGTTCCTATTTGGAAAATTCGGCCTGCGCAATTGCAAACAACGATTATTTGACCCTAGATTACTCCAAGGCCGACTTTGCTGGTCATCCCCTGCGACATGGGTGTGTGCGGCCAATTTCCCTTCAGGTGTAGCACCCTCATTCACCCGAATGCGATCAGCAGATCGTTGGCATTATCTGGTCGCCGGCCTTGATCTGGACTTCGGCGATGGTCCTGTCGCGCTCGGCATGCAGCGCCGTTCCATCTCAAGCTTCGATCGAAAACAGCAGATCGCCGGCCTTCGCCGCTTGGACGGCAGCGACCGAGAGCGCCGAGACGACGCCAGGCATCGGCGCGCCGACACGCGAACACAGCCCAGGATCAGAACGTGTGTGATGTCAGGCGTTCAAGATTTTCGCTTCCTTGGTGGCGCTGAGAAATGCCACGCGGGCAATCTCCGGGGCCTTATCGCCGCCGAGCACCTTCATGCAGGCCATGGCTGCTGGGTGCGGCGCCCAGTTTCTCCAATGGGCAATCATAACGCATCAGGTCAGGCCGGCGTTTAGCCGCTTAACCAATCCATGGGTATAGAGGCTAAGATTATTCAGGGGCAATCGCTGAAAATTCAGAGATACTGGCCGGCAACGCAAAGTGGGTAACTGTTGCATTTTTGGGCGGGGGCAGTTGCCCCGCTTGCCGGCCTACCTTTGTATGCAATTGCTAGCCTTTTTCCCACGGCTAGAGCGACCCGGCCCCCTATCTTTCGCCTGAGTTAAAGCTGAGGCAGCAACGCTTTTTTCTGCTTTCGTTGATTTGGGATTGCTAAGAATCTTGGACGCCGCGCTTGCGACGCCCGTGGTCGTGGTTTCGTTTTTTGCCATTTTTCTCCCCACCTGGTTGATGCGTGAGGACAATGATCCCGCATTTGCTCTGAGTCGATTCGGCGCTTCTTTCGCCTGCGGAGAAACTTTCATGCCCTCTGCTAGGCTTCACCAATCCGAAAGCCAGCTTCCTTCTTCAGCAGAAGGCCCCAAGCTAATTGTTGTTACCACCTTCGACCCGCGATGAGAACGGCGACTTCCACGCAGCCTATGGGCCAGCCGAGCAGCAGACCTAAGACCGAGCGATAAAGGACCGCCAAAGCTCTGGGGACGAAACATACCGTGACATTGCGGGGTCGCGTTGCGCTAACCCGGCGCTGGGCGAATACGGCGAGCCAACGACACTCTTTGGTTCGGGGCGACGTGCCCGACATGGAGTGACGATTAGGCCGGTATCCCAACGCTCCCCTGAAATTCTCCTCAGGGTGTAGTCGAGGGGCACAGGGACACAGGAGACCTAACCAGAGGAGCGTAACACCCCTCCTCCTTGGCAGCAGCCTCGAAAGCCTGACGGACCTCTTCCACACGGTCCTGAAGGGCTTCTACGCTTGCACAGCCTTCCTCCACTTAGGTCCCGTCTTGGTCCACTTCATAAGTTCCTCGGCGGCACCCTCGACATTGTCGCACCCGTAGGTGGCCCAACGTCGGTGTTGACGTACACCGGAGGGGAGAACCAATGGGTTGCCACGGGCGGAAATTAGAGGGGACTTCCTCAGTAACCAGCTTCCGGTCGCGAGTTTTGATAAACTTTCCAATCACCAGCTCTAATCAGAGGCGACCGTAACGTCCCCTCCACCTCGGCAGCAGCCAGGAATGCCTTACGAGCCTCCTCAGGTTCCCTCTCGTCGAATATCGCGGCCATACAAACGCGCACCGCGAGGTCACCAAGGGCCACGCTTCGTCCACTTCGTCAGCTCCTCGCCGGCCGTCTCGGCGTTGTTGACGTGGTGGATGATCCCGGGACGCTCGGTCTTGAGGACCGGAGGGGAGAACCAATGGGTTGTAGGGCGAGGAATTTCGTCGGCCGATTCTTGCTTCCGCAGCTCAAACTCTTCTGAAAGCTCCCGCGCCAGTGCGGCAAGCGTCGGTGTCAGAGTTGGTTCGCCCACAAACCTTAGGAGCCTGCGCAGCTTCCGGCAGTAGCCTTCCGAACTGATCATCCCCCGGAAGGCACGTCCCCTACGCAGCATGGCCATAAGGGTCACTGAAGGTTCCTTCTGGTTCGTCGAAGGCCATAGAAGCCCGCGCTGCCAAAGTGGTGGCGCTCCAATCAGCCTCGACCTGCTCTCGCCGCTCAAGCTCCTGCAACAATGCAGCAAGGGACGCCGGCAGTTTCTCGTCGACTTCGAGACCAAGCCTGTTGCGGAGCAGCTGACGATTATCTTCTGAGCTGATCAGCCGTTGAAAGGCTGTCGCTGCTGTTGGTCGTGCCGGCATAACGTCGTTCCCACATTCGGTCTGAAACACTTTCGTTGCGAAAGGGTTCCGAAGGGGATGCGAATAATTTGGTGGGTGCGCGCGCGAAGTTCCCCGCGCCCCTCTCGATCCCATAGACGGTTGAACCAATGGGTTGCCATGCGGCTATTCGCGAAGATCGAACCCGACAAACAGGCCAAAGGCTGGGGCAACATTGACAATAAGCTCCACCAGCTCGCAGTCAGTTTCCGCCAGATGTGGCCCATCTCGGCGCACTGCTGCGATAGTGTCTTTTATGGAGATGATTTGGCCGCGAGGGACTTGTAGGGTTAGCTCGTGAACAAGGTGTTTGGCCGTCACCTTGTCGGGTCGACAGTCCGTGCAAACGTTCATACGAGGCCTCCCACCTCAGCGAGAACCCAAGCGGCCACTTAGGTCACCTCTCGAACAAATCAATGTTCGAATCGTACGAAATAAAGGACTGAATCTTTGGGAGAAATTTCTCCTCCTCCTACGGGGAGAGATACATCTTGGCTTCCTTGGCGGCAGCCTCGAAGGCCTTTCGTACCACCTGAGGGTCAATCGGATCGCCCTCTAGATCTGACAGGCAGAGGGTCACCGCCTTATGCCAGCGAGGTCCTCTGCGGGTCCACCTCTTGAGCTGCTCAAGGGCTGCCCTCGCATTGTCGCAGCCATGCCTGTCGCCGGTTTCAGTCTTCACGAACACCGGAGGGACGAACCAATGGGTTGCCATGAGGGGTAAGTAGGGCGGCACGAACCCGCCGACCATCCGAATCATGGTAGGTCATGCTCGGTCCCTGCTCGGCAGAGAGCGGGCAACAAACCGAAGGTGTTCATAGAGAACGGCCTCGTCGAACTCGCCGTCCGAGAAGAGTGCCATTGCGCTCACGCTCAGGCGCTCCGCCTGCTCGCTTCCTACTGGAATGCCTTGCTCGGCGCATACACGATCAAAGACCTGCTTCAACAGAATCAGGTCGCCAGGATAGGCAGTACCACTAGTTGAGCTGCTGCTGGTCATAGGCTGTCACCATTGGGGCGGACGCGCGGTGGGCTCTCCTGCCAGAGCCGAATGCCCAAACCCTAACCTTCAAGTCGCGCGACTCAGAGCAGTTGAAACTACAGCCGCTTCCGTTCCCGGCAGTTCGAACAGCATGGGCAGGTGGCGACACTCGGCTTCGTCCACGATCAGCTCCTCGATAGTCGCGATGGAAAGATGGCTTTTGAGGCGCAGCCGGACAACCGCCGCCAGTTTGTGAACGGGCACTGGCACCGCCCCCGTGTGATCGTCTAGCAAACTATTGATCTCAGCAACTACCTTTGGATCGACGGCGTGGGGCAATGGCAGCATGAGAGCGTTCCTTTCGGAAGTAACTCTAGGCGGATCAGGGCGATGAGTCTGGCCGCGTACGTTTTTAACCAAATGTCGCGGACATCATCGGAGGTCAGTCCACGGTCGTTAGCGGCTGCGTGCATTAGAGCGGCGGGGCGCCGGCTGCATAGCCAATCGTGAAGCAAGATGAACCTTTCCTGCGTTTATTGTGTTTGTAGGGATGCCTCGCTTTTTCTTCGACTTCACCGATACCGGGCAAGTCTTCCCCGACGTCAAAGGCACCGATCTGCCAGACCTCGAAGCTGCAAAACAAGAGGCGGTAAGAGCCTTGGTCGAAATCACCAAAGATAAGCTGCCGCAATTGGTGCGGTGACTATCTACCTCCTGCATGGCCCCGTGGCCTCGCATATGCGTCGGCGGCCCGCCGATGAAGAGCCTGAGCGGCCAGTTGACGGCCGTCGAAAATGACTATTAAGTTCGGTCATAGAACGAATTAATCGGAGCTGCTGTTGAACGACCTGCCGCGCATTTCTCGTCAGTTCTCCCAGCGCTCCGTCATGGAGGCGATCGTGCAAGGAGGGCCGATCTCGCGCGCTTCGATCGCAAAGCAGACCGGCTTGTCCAAGCAGACAATCTCCGAGATCGTCAGGACACTCGAGCAGGAAGGCTGGGTGCAGGAGACAGGGCGCACGAGCGGACATGTCGGACGCACGGCTGTCACTTACGAACTCGTATTTGACGCGGCCTACATCGCGGCCGTCGACCTCGGCGGCGCCAAAGTCCGGGTCGCGCTCACCGATCTTGCCTGCCAGATATTCGCGGAGGAAACGGCGCCGACCGATCCTCGGGGCGGACAGTTCATCGTCGACCAGATCGTGGATCTAGCGCTTCAGGCGGCCGAGAGGCACCGAATCTCGCGCACAAAGATAAGGCTGGCGGTGATTGGTGTTCCCGGTGCACCCGACAAGAAGACGGGCCGCGTTCTGCTTGCCCCGAATATTGCCGGCTTTGGCACGATGAATGTCGTTCGCGCTTTCGAGCAGGCATTCGGGTTTCATGTGATGATCGAGAACGATGTCAATCTGGCGGTGCTCGGCGAGAACTGGCAGGGGTGCGGCCGCGGTATCGACAATCTCGCCTTCATAGCGCTGGGTACCGGTATCGGCAGCGGCCTCATGGTTGGAGGCAATCTGGTGCGGGGCGCCAGCAATGCAGCCGGCGAGATGGGCTTTTTGCCGATTGGCGCCGATCCTTTCGCGCCGACATCGTTGCGCGCCGGCGCTTTCGAGCGCGTGGTCGCAACCAACGCCATGGTTGAACGCTACGCAGCGCTGACGGGCAACATCGTCAACGTGCCGACGATTTTCCACAGTGCATTGGCCGGAGACAGGCATGCCGCGACGGTGCTCGACGAAACCGCGCGCTACCTGGCGCAAGGCATTGTGGCCATAGCGGCAATTGCCAATCCGCAAAAGGTCGTCCTGGGCGGCTCGATCGGGCTGCGGCCGGAAATCCTGTTGCGCGTTAGGGACCTGCTGCCGCGCTGCTTCCCCTACCCTATCGCCGTTGAGGCCAGCGAACTCGGGTCGCGGGCAGCGCTCATCGGCGCTGCCGCGATCGGGCTCGGCCAGTTGCACAACACACTGTTCGGCGTCGACGCGCCCGACGGACGCATTTCGCTTCCCCCAGCCAGTTCGGCCGTGCTGCGCGAGGCCACGCTATGACTGTCTCAAAGGACATCACCACTCGCTTGCGCGCGGCCCTCGATTGCGACGCAGCGGTTGAGCTTCTGCGGGGGGCAATCGGCCGCGAAAGCATAACCGGTCACGAAGAAAACTTTGTCGCCTTCCTTGAAGACCGGATGCGCGTGCTTGGCTTGAGCGAAATTCGGCGCGCGGAATTCGCGCCCGGCCGGCCCAACATCTGGGGTGAGCGCAAAGGTGCCGGCGCCGGCAAGCGGCTGCTCTTCATCGGCCACACCGATACGGTCCATGTCGAGGGCTGGCGCGAGCACTGGGCTGGCACCGCCAAGCAGGATCCGTTTGCCGCGCCAATGATCGACGGGCAGATCTGGGGCCGCGGCGCCGGCGACCTCAAGGCCGGCATCTGCTCCGCGCTGTCGGCACTCTCTCTGCTAGACACAGCCGACATCCAACTGGCCGGCGACGTTGCCTTTGCCTTCGTCGGCGACGAGGAGAGCGGCCAGCCTGGAACCGGCGTCTCCGCCGGCATCAAGGACTTCGTCGGCCGCATCGAGAGAGGCGAAATCGTGGCGCCCGATTTCGTCGTCTATGTGGAGCCTACCCGCCTTTCGGTTTATCCGGCCCAAATTGGCTTCTTCATTACCGACATCACCATCACCGGACGATCAGCCTATTTCGGCGTACCCGAACTCGGCAAGGATGCCTTGCGTGCAAGCCACGCCGTCATGAGCGCGCTGTGGAAGCATTCGGAAGATGTTGCAACAAGGGCCGAGCACCCGCTGATTGGGCGTGGCTTCCTGCTGATCACCGGCCTTGCGGGCGGCGGCTACATCGCGGTGCCCGAACGCTGCACGTTGTCGCTGATCCGCAAGCTGTTGCCCGGCGAGTCGCTGGACGAGGCCGCCGCCGAAATCGAGGCAGTGGTGCGCGGCGCCATCACCGATCCCGAAATCATGTTGGCGTTCGCCTATCCGGCCGGTCGCGATCATCCGCTCGGGGGTAACGCCGCCGAGATTGCACCTGACAGGCCGGAGGTCGGCGCTCTTGCTGCCGCCATGGCCCGATCGATGGCTGGTCGCGGCGCCATCGAAGGCGCGCCATTCTGGTCAGAGTCATCATTTTTCACCAACCGGCTCGGCATCCCCGCCGTGTACTGCGCGCCAGGCGATATTCGCAACTGCCACACCTTCAACGAACACGTCGATGTCGAGGAATATCTGGCCGGCGTCATCGGCTTCGCCCGGTTCATGGTGGAGTATTGCGGCGTTACGGAATGAAGGACAACTGAGAGCGAAAATGGGAGAACTATCATGCTGATAGACAGACTTGTTGCTACAGCACTTGCAGGTAGCCTGATGCTCATGGCCGGTGGAGCCGGCGCACAGACAGTGGGACCGAGCGGCGAGACGGCGACACCCAGCGCCGAGGTTAGATTGTCGGATGCAGACCTGGCCGCAGTAAAGGAGAAGGGCTACAAGGCCGCGCTGCTGTGGCACACCTCCTCCGACTTCACCAATGCGGTCACGTCCGGTGCCAAGGATGAATTTGCCCGTGCCGGCATTCAAATCGTCGCCACCACCGACGCGGGCTTTGACGCCGCGCGCCAGCGCAGCGACATCGAAACCGCGCTCGCGGCGAAGCCAAACGTCATCCTGTCACTGCCCCTCGATCCGGTCACTTCGGCCGAGGCGTTCCGTCAGGCGCTCACCGACGGCACCAAGCTGGTATTCCTTTCCAATCTGCCGAAAGGCTACAAGCACGGAACCGACTATGCAGCCATCGTCACTGACGACCTGTTCCAGATGGGCAAGCAGGCGGCCGATGCACTGGCCAAGGCGCTCGATGGAAAGGGCAAGGTCGGCTACATCTTCCACGACGCCAGTTACTATGTGACGAACCAGCGCGACCAGGCTTTCAAGACAACGATCGAGAAGGATTATCCCGGCATCAAGATCGTCGCCGAGCAGGGGATCTCCGATCCGGCGCGGGCAGAAGAGCTGGCCAGCGCGATGCTCGTGCAGCATCCCGATCTTGACGGCATCTACGTCACCTGGGCCGAACCGGCCGACGGCGTGCTGTCGGCCTTGCGGGCAAGCGGAAACACCAAGACCAAGATTGTCACGCTCGACCTCGCCGAACCGGTGGCGCTCGATATGGTCAAGGGCGGCAATGTGACCGCACTGGTGGCCGACAAGGCCTATGAGCTCGGCCGCGCCATGGCCGCTGTCGGCGTCAAGGCGCTGCTCGGCCAGGAGACCCCGGCCTTCGTCGTTGCCCCGGCGCTTACCGTGACCAAGCAGAACGTTGCGCAGGGCTGGAAGGATTCGTTGAACCGCGACGCGCCGCAATCGGTGCTCGACGCGGCCAAATGACAGGGCAATGCCCGGCGGCCAATCAGGGCCGCCGACATCATAAAAACAAGGGGAACCGACATGCGCATAGCAATTGGAATGTTGTCGGCACTGGTAGCACTCGTCGCTGCCAACGCCTTCGCAGCCGAGGGCACCACCACGGGACCGAACGGGGAAAAGCCGACGCCGGCAAAGAGCGTCGTGCTCACACCAGCTGAGGAGCAGCAGATCAAGGACGGCAAATACACCGCCGCGCTGGTCTGGCATGAGATGAGCGAATACACCAACGCGGTGAACAGCGGCGCCCAGGACGAGTTGAAGCGGCTCGGCATCACGGTCGTCGCTCAGACCGACGCCGGCTTTGATGCGGCCCGTCAGAAATCCGACGTCGAGACAGTACTCGCCAAAAGGCCCTCTATTATACTGTCCCTACCGGTCGATCCCGCAAGTGCGGCCACCGTCTATGATCCTGCGCGCCAGGCCGGCGTGAAATTGGGATTCGTCGACAATTCGCCGGCAGGCTACGTTCACGGCAAGGATTATGTGACCATCGTTTCGGACGACCTTTTCCAGATGGGCAACAAGGCCGGGATCGCAATGGCCGACGCGCTCGGCAAGCAGGGCAAGGTCGGCTACATCTTTCACGATGCCGATTTCTACGTCACCAACCAGCGTGACGGAGCATTCAAGCACACGATCGAGCAGGACTATCCCGACATGAAGATCGTGGCCGAGGCCGGAATGGCCGACCCCGCGCGCAGCGAGGAAATCGCGCAGGCGATGATCACACAGCACCCGGACCTCGACGGTATCTATGTCACCTGGGCTGAGCCGGCGCTTAGCGTGCTGTCCACATTGCGGGCGGCCGGCAACAGCCACACCAAGATCGTCACGCTCGACCTGAACGAACCGGCGGCACTGGACATGGTGAAAGGCGGCAACGTTGCCGCACTCATCGCAGACGAAGCCTACGACATCGGCGTAACGCTGGCGCGCGCCACGGCCGCCTCGTTGATCGGCAAGAAGGCCGCGCCGTTCATCGTGGTCGATTCCCTCGCCGTCACCAAGGACACTGTCAAGGACGGGTGGAAGCGGTCCCTCAACAAGGACGTGCCCGCGACCATCGCGGCCGCCATGAAATAGCGGCGGACAATGGCGCCCCGCCGGAGGAAGTGAGAATGTCGAGTGTCAACACCAGCCCCGGCCGGGCAGCGAGCTTGGTCAGCCGCTTCAACCTGCAGCAATATGTCGTCTATCTCGGATTTCTGGCGATCTTTCTGTTCTTCGCGATCGTACTGAAGGACAGCGGTTTTCTGACGGTCCGCAACCTGTCCAACATCGTGCTGCAGACGGCACCCGTGACGATCATGGCGATCGGCCTTGTCTTTGTCATGTCGGCGGGCGAAATTGATCTTTCGATAGGTTCGATCGTTGCCGTGGCAGCCCTTGCCGCCGCGGTGGCGATAAACGTCTACGGCTTGTTGGCTGGGGTGCTGGCCGGCCTCGGCGCCGGCCTGCTGATCGGCCTGCTCAACGGCGCCCTCGTGGCTTACGTCAAGTTGCCTTCATTCCTGGTAACGCTGGCGACGCTCGGGCTGTTTGCCGGCGTATCTCGCTCGATGACCGATTTGCGGTCGATCCCGGTCACCAACGACGCTTTCACCGGTTTCTTCGGCTCGGGTTCTTTGCTGGGTGTTCCGTCTTTGATCTGGTGGACGGTAATTGCCGTTGCGATCGCGCATCTCATCTTTCGCGAGACGCGCTTCGGCGCCCATGTGCTGGCCACCGGCGACAACAGCCGTGCCGCCAGTGTTTCCGGCATCAGCGTGGCGCAGATAAGGCTTGCCGTTCTGACCACAAGCGGCGGGCTCGCCGGCCTTGCCGGGCTGCTCTATGCCGGCCGGCTGCAGGCTGCGAAATACACGCTCGGAGAAACCGACCTTATGACGGTGATAGCGGCCGTCATTGTCGGCGGAACCCTGCTTAACGGCGGCAAGGGATCGATTGTCGGTGCGCTGGTGGGCTCGCTGATGATGGGCATGCTGAACAACGGCCTCATCCTGATGGGCCTGTCCGTCTCCGACCAGATGATCGTGCGCGGCTTGATCATTCTTGCGGCCGTCGCCGTATCGCTGCGCGAAAAGTCCCGTTGAAGGAGTTTTGTCATGTTCCTCGATGTTCTGCGGCGCCGCAATCCGAGCTTTATAGAAAGCGCCATGCGCCTGCACCAGGAAGGAAAGCTGCCGGCTAATTCCTATGTGCTCGACCTCGATGCCGTCGAAAGCAATGCCCGGGTCCTGAAGCGCGAGGCCGACCGGTTCGGCCTGAAGATTTTCGCCATGACCAAGCAGGTCGGCCGCGCCAGTTCGTTCTGCCATGCGCTCAAGCGTGGCGGCATCGATCAGGCCGTCGCCGTCGACATGGCCTGCGCGCGGGCAACGCACAGAGCAGGCCTGAGGCTCGGTCATCTTGGCCACCTGCAGCAGATCGCAAGGCACGAGGCCAATGCGGCGGCCAAAACGTTCAGGCCGGACTATTGGACCGTCTTCAACGACACCAAGGCTGAAGAAACCGCTGCCGGCGCAAGGCTCGCCGGGTACACGCAAAACCTGCTTGCCCGCATCCGCGCCGATGGTGACGTTTTCTACCGCGGCCACGAAGGTGGTTTTGAGGCGGCCGATATCGCCGCTGTCGCCGAAAAACTGGATGGTCTCGACGGTGCCCGGTTCGCTGGCATCACCACCTTCCCGGCGCTGTTGTTCGACCAGACCACGCGAACGGTCCTGCCGACACACAATCTGGCGACACTGGGCAGAGCTGCCGAAGCGCTCGCCAAGTCCGGCCGCAGCGACATAGAGGTGAACGCGCCCGGCACAACGTCGAGTGTCCTGCTTGGCGCGCTGGCGGAAGCCGGCGCCACGCAATGTGAACCGGGCAATGGATTGGCCGGCACCACCGCGCTGCACGTCATGGAGGATCTGCCGGAGCTCCCTGCCGTTCTGTACTTGACCGAGGTCTCGCATTTGTCTGGCGGCAAAGCCTACTGCCTGGGTGGCGGCTTCTATATCGATCCGATCTTTCCGGACTATGAGGTGAAGGCAATCGTGTCCGCAGAACCCACCACGGCCGCCGCCGCGCTCAGAAGCGTCGAGGTGCCGCCGCCTGCCGCAATCGACTATTACGCAATGATTGACGCTAGCGGCGCCAATGCACCACGCCCCGGCGACACGGCGGTGTTCGGCTTTCGCGGCCAGGCGTTCGTGACCCGCGCCTACGTGGTCGGCATCTCCGGTGTCTCAAAGGGGGCGCCCCAAGTCGAAACGATCGAAAACGGTTTTGGCGAAACCGCTGCCTGGCCTGTCTAGGAGCAAGTGATGAACGCAACCACGACCGGCACGGCCCCTGTTTTGCAGCTGCGCGACATCCGCAAGAATTTCGGCGGCCTCACCGCCATCGAAAATTTCTCGCTCGAGCTCTATCCCGGCGAGATAGTGGCGTTGGTCGGCGATAACGGTGCCGGCAAGTCGACGCTGGTCAAGATCGTGACGGGGGTGCATGCTCCGACATCCGGGACGATCATCATCGAGGGGCGGGCGGTGGCAATGTCGAGCGCCACCATGGCGCGCGCCCACGGCATTGAGGTGGTCTATCAGGACCTGGCGCTCGCCGATCAGCAGACCGTCTACATGAACATGTTTCTTGGCCGCGAGCCGGTGAACCGCTTCGGCCTGCTCGACCGACGCCGGATGATCGACGACACCGAAAAGCTGGTGAAGGATCTCGACGTTCGTATCCCATCGGCTCACGCCACCATCCGCGATCTCTCGGGCGGCCAGCGCCAGGGCGTGGCGATTGCGCGCGCCACGCACTGGGCAAGCAAGCTGATCCTGCTCGACGAGCCAACCGCCGCGCTCGGCGTTGCCGAGACCGCCAAGGTCGAGACGATTGTTCTGTCGCTGAAGCAGCGCAACATTGGCGTGCTGATCATCAGCCACAGCCTCGACCAGGTGTTCAGGCTCTCAGATCGGATCTGTGTTCTGCGACGTGGCAAACAGATCGGCGTGCGCAAGACCAGCGAGACCGACAAGAACGAGATCGTCGCCATGATCACCGGGCTTCAGCACTAGCCCGGTCCGACAGAGGCGCGCCGTTCAGACATTGCGTTACCCGAGCAGCGAGTGGCATGATTTCAGATCCACGATCAGGCCTCGGCCACAGAATGTCGTCAGCATCAATCCAGCGCGCGCAGATGGCGGATGGGGCGCCCACCAGCAATCCGGTCGGCGGCTGTGGCTATGGAATTGGCGTCGATGCCGAAGTGGCGGTAAAGGTCGCCGATAGTCCCTGACTGGCCAAAATGCTCGACGCCGAGACTGCGCGTGCGATGGCCGTACACCGAACCCAGCCAGCCGAGTACCGCCGGATGACCGTCGGTGACGGAGACGATGGTGCAATGCGCAGGGAGATCGGCAAACAGCCTTTCGATATGACTCCTGGCGTGAACGAGGCCGCGTTCGCGCGCGCGACTTGCCGCTGTCCAGCCTGCGTTCAAGCGATCGGCCGAAGTCACGGCCAAAAGACCGACGTCGCGACGGTCCTCGGCCATCATGCCGATAGCTTCGATGGCCTCCGGCGCAACCGCGCCGGTATAGGCAACAATCACTTCGGCATTGGGACCCGGAGCCCGCAGCCAGTAGCCCCCGTCGATGATGTCCTGCTCGAGCTGTGGCATCATGGGACGAATGATCTGCTCGACCGGGCGCGTCGAGAGCCGCAGATAGACCGAGCCGCCGGTCTCGTCGCGCAGCCAGGTGCGCTCCGACTGCACGGCGTCGCCGTCGCGCTGCATATAATCCAGCGCAAAGCGCATGATGACGGCGAGCTCGTCGACGAAGGCCGGCTCGTAGGCCGCAAGCCCGTCCTGTGCCATCCCGATCAACGGTGTGGCGATCGACTGATGCGCCCCACCTTCCGGAGCCAATGTGACCCCGGATGGCGTGGCGACCAGCAGGAAGCGCGCATCCTGATAGCAGGCATAGTTGAGCGCATCGAGACCGCGCTGGATGAACGGATCGTAGAGCGTGCCGATCGGCAGCAGCCGTTTGCCGAAAATCGAATGCGACAGCCCAAGTGCCGACAGCAGGATGAACAGATTGTTCTCGGCGATGCCGAGTTCGATGTGCTGGCCGGAGGGGCCGAATTCCCATTTCTGCGCCGAGGCGATGCGTTCGCTGCGGAAAGTGTCGGCGAGTGACTGACGCGCGAACAGGCCGCGCCGGTTGACCCAGGGGCCGAGATTGGTCGAAACCGTGACGTCGGGCGATGCCGTCACGATCGCGTCGGCGAGCGGCCCGCCAGCCCGCGCAATCTCGTCCAGAATTCTGCCGAAGCCGACCTGCGTGGAGACGCTGCCTTTGGCTTCCGCGACGAGACGACCAGGGACCACGATGCGCTGGGCGTGCCGGCGCCGCTGGCCCTTTGCCGCGAACGGAACGGCGTCGAGGAATCGTTGCAGCTCCAGATCTCCAACAGCCAATCCCTCGAAGGCGTCCCACTCCCGCCCGTCGCCGACCGACATCGAGGCACGAAGGACCGCCATCTGATCCCTGGTCATCAGGCCGGCGTGGTTGTCCTTGTGGCCGGCGAGCGGCAGGCCGAAGCCCTTGATCGTATATGCAATGAAGCATGTCGGTCGATCGTTGCCGCGTGCCGTCCCGAAGGCCTCGATCAGGCATGGCAGGTCGTGGCCGCCGAGATTGGTCATCAGCGCGGCGAGCTCGGCATCGGAGCGCCGGTCGAGAAGCGATGCCAGGCCCGGCTTGTCTCCGATGTCGGCGACTAGGCGCTTGCGCCAGGCGGAGCCGCCTTGAAACGTCAGCGCCGAATAGAGCTGGTTCGGGCAGGCCTCGATCCATGCCTTTAGCGCCTCGCCCCCCGGTTCGGTGAAGGAGGCTTCGAGCAGCGAGCCGTATTTCAGGATCACGACGTCCCAGCCGAAATTCCGGAAAATGTTTTCGAAGCGTTCCCAAAGGCCTTCGCGAACCACGGCATCGAGGCTCTGTCGGTTGTAGTCGACGATCCACCAGCAGTTGCGCAGGCCGTGTTTCCACCCTTCGAGCAGCGCCTCGAAGATGTTGCCTTCGTCCATCTCGGCATCGCCGATCAGCGCCACCATGCGGCCCTCGGGCATGCTTTCGTCGCGGGCGCCGAGATAATCCTGCACAAGGGAGGCAAACAGTGTCTGCGCGACGCCGAGGCCTACGGAGCCGGTGGAGAAATCGACGTCGTCGACATCCTTGGTCCGCGACGGATAGCTTTGCGCGCCACCGAAGGCGCGAAATCCTTCGAGCTTCTCCCTCGTCTGATTGCCCAAAAGATACTGGATGGCGTGAAACACTGGCGAGGCATGCGGCTTTACCGCGACGCGGTCGTGTGGCCTCAGCACTGAGAAATAGAGCGCGGTCATGATCGTCACCAGCGACGCCGAGGATGCCTGGTGTCCGCCAATCTTCAAGCCGTCCGTATTTTCCCGCAGGTGATTGGCGTTATGGATCATCCATGTCGACAGCCAGAGCACCTTTTTCTCCAGTGCCGAAAGCGCCTCCAGTTTTTGTTTGTCCATGCTGCAAGACTCCCGGTTGCGATGTCTCAATCCTAGGGCTGAGCAAAAACCAATTGTCGCTAAACTTGCATGAGATTGGCAGCTGCGTTAGCTGGTTGTGCCAATATCAGCCAATGGAGTGACGTTCGATGCCAAAAAGTCGACTGGACAATATCGACCGAAAGATCATTGCCGCGCTGCAGGTCGATGGCAGGATGACGGCGCAGCAGCTTGCCGAGCGGGTCGGCCTTTCGGCCTCGCCCTGCGCCCGCCGGGTCCGCCTGATGGAGGATATGGGGGTGATCACTGGCTATGCCGCCCTGATCGACCAGGACATGGTCGATCTGCCGATCTCGGTGTTTGCCTCGATCAAGCTTGAGCGCCAGCGCGAGAGCGAGCTGAACCGGTTCAACGCGGCAATCGCGCGCTGGCCCGAGGTGGTCGATTGCTATCTGATGACTGGCCAGCGCGATTATCTGCTGCGTGTGGTGGTGCGCGACCTGCACGCCTATGAGCGCTTCCTGAAGGAAAAACTGACGCGGCTCGATGGCGTCTCCTCGATCGAGTCCAGCTTCGCGCTTGCCCAGATCAAGCGATCGAACCGGTTGCCGGTAGAGGCATGATTTTTTCGGACGGACCCGCGTGTCGCAGGTCTTGCAGCAAGTGGGCAATATGGGTTCGGCACGCCTCAACACTGGCTGTGATTTCTGGTGTTTCCGCCGGCTGCAATTGGATCTTATGCTCATGGTTGCGGCGAGAATCGACTGCCTTCCGGCGCATCAGCCGCCGCCGCGCGGATTGCTCAAGAACCTGGCTGACCGCCAAAGCCAACCAGGCCGCAATGGCGCGGGACGTCCACCATTTGGCGGTCTCTTCCGGGAAAATCAGAAAAGTGCCGGTGCTGCTCGACATAGCGCGGCATGGCACTGGAGCGGTCTGCAGATTTTGCGCAACGAAGAATGCCGTCTTTCCGGTGCGACGTCTGACGCTTGGCAGGAATGGTCGGCGGCACTGCGTCATTAGCATTGGATTTCTCCTCGCGAAACGGCGGGAGTCTGGGCGCTGTGCTTTTGCTTTGTCATCCTGGTGTACCGACCTGAACGGGTGGCATTAGCATTAGAAGCGATACCGAGCGAACTATAAGTGACGGGTTTTGGCTGCCGCTATAAAGTTGTGTGAAATTTTGTCAGCTTTGCGCGACCGGAATAGCTGGACGACATCCGACGCCGCAGCTCGGACCATGCAAGGCGAACTAACGAATTCGTTCCGGGAAAATCCCGGCTGCCGGCTGGGTCAGGCCTGCGTGACGGTACCCAACTCTGAGAAAACTGCCCGTATCGCAGCTGCTGGGTTGGCCAGTTCCCAGAGCGTCAAATCGCCGTCGCCGTCGGCGTTGTCGCAATGGCCGGAATGAAGGTGGGCATGCCAAGACCTCCCGCGGGTTGGACCGGCGAGAGCAGCGGCGTGCGCTGCTAGGCCGAACGTTGGGAACCCACGTGGAGTGAGCCAGCCGCCCAGGCTTCGCACGGGCTGCCCAGCTTGGAGCTTTCGGCTTGCCGGCGGAGGATGGGAATGCGTTCCCCGACACCGTGGCACTCGCCGTCCTTTCGCGGTGTGTTTCTGACGGCCCGGCCGTTTACTTTCAGTTTGCAGCCTCAACTCATCCCACGCCGCAGCAGCCAACTTCGTGAGCTCGTGAATTGTAACGCCGGGAACAACAGCCTTGGCGATCTCGCACAGGTGCTGGTGATGCGTCAGATAAATCACCTGGCCAGCGCTTGCCATCTGACCAAACAACCTGAAAAACCTCCTCGGACCGGAAATGGTCGAAGGTCTCCACGATGTCGTCGGCAATGAATGGCGCAGAGGGTCGAACCTGGGCGAACTCGTAATATCCGGCAAGCCGCAGGGCCAGGTAGAGCTGAAAACGCGCACCCGTTGAGAGCGCGTCGGCGACCTTGGACTGCCCGTCGCTGCAATGCGAGGAGGACTTCTCCGCCCTTCACGGGTTGGGTCGCAAGCCCCGAATACTGGCCCGCGTGATGAGTGCGAAAGCGTCAGACGCCCGCTTCATCATCCCGGAGCGATGGTCCCGACGGCCAGCGGCTACGAAGCCTCGCCTATGCGTTCAACGCAATCTATATTCTGTTCAACACAGGAGGTTCTCATGGCTGCGCAGACACGGACGGCTGCAGAAAGCGAAGCAACGGTCGCATCGACCCGCAATAAACTTGTACTGGAGCAAGCGAAAGCCGCCGGCCTCCTCGGCGCCGCGAAGAATACCCGTCTTTCGGCGCGGGTGCCCGCGGAGTTGATCGAGGCGGCCAAGAAGCGCGCCCACGTCACCTCGGACACGGAGCTGTTGGAATTGGCGCTGTCGCGCCTGGCCCTCGAAGATGACTTTGGCGCCCGCCTGGTCGGACGTAAGGGCAGTATCCCGGCGGACATGGATCTTGGGGTTTGATCTTTCCGAAACCCTCCGATCGCTAAAGCCCCAAAAGCACAACGGAACGCTGAAGCGCAGGGCCGACGACGATCTCCCATGGGTTGCTGACGAACCTGCGATCGGGGGACCGCTGTTTCTGGATACGAGCGTCTATCTGGATGTCCTGCAGGGACGATCGCCGGTTGAAGTCGATACGCTGCTTACCTATCGCCGATGCCACCATTCCGCTGTCTGCCTGTCTGAGCTGACCCAAGCCTTTGGTCAGCTGGACCCTAAGCATGCCTCCACAAAAGCTGTCCTCGAGACGATTGAAGCCACGGTAGAGGACATTCCGGACCACCGACTTCATGCACCGGACGATGCGATCTGGGGACAGGCCGGGGTCTTGGCTGGCTTGCTCTTCCGGCTGAGCAATCTGCCCAACAGGGAGGGGCACGAGCGCCGCTTCCTAAATGACGCCCTCGTGTTCCCGCAGGGGTGTCAGTTGGGTGCGAGCGTGCTGACCGGCAACGTCCGCGATTTTGATCTCCTCACCCAGGTTCTGCCGACGGGACGGATCATCCTCTATCGAGCTCCGCCGGAACGGCGGTCATCATGAACGTCACGGTTGGTCCTCCTGTCGATATTCTTCACGAACTGGAACAGCTGGATCGGGGGCCGGCGACTGAGGTCAATCATCTGCAGAATACGCCGGCCTTTCGAGGCGACTGCACCTCTGCCCGCTTTATCTGGCATCACACCTTCAGCCTCCTTCATGCGCTTCCGCTCGATGGCTCCATGTGGGCCGGGTAGACAGACCTTCTTCCGGGATCAACCTATGCGCCGACGCTGTACCCCTTGGGCGACCGTATCGAGGAATGGGCCGCCGAAGTTCTAAAGTTGGTGAAAGGTGACCGCCTGATTGTCGTCGGCTGTTCGGTTGGAGGGTCCTGCGCGCTCGAGCTGGGCTGTTGCCGCGCCCATGCCGACGAGTTCGAGCGGCAAGGCGCCCTCGTTCGCCGTCCGGGTCAAGAGGATACGGACGGCATCCGAAACCGTGAGTCCCATGCTTTCCAAAACCACCGTGGCGCGTTCCTTCACTTCCGCGTTAATTCGGGTCTGGACCAGTGCGTTCGATGCCGTGGCCGGGTCTCCTTTCACTGACGAAGAACGTAATACATCTGCATGACACGTCGGGCCGGGTGTCCTCGAGCGCCTGCAGAACCTTGGCGCGGAACCAGGCATCATGGGCGTCGCTGTTGTCGTTGAGGACGCGGACGCCGAGGCCCATTTTGCTGAACGGCGGGCGGCAGCGCTTCGCAGGGCCGTGGCGGGCGAGCGGTGAGGCTCGTCTGGGCGCGGTTTGCGCTCTCCGATCGCGATGACATCTTCACACATATCGAAGCGGAAATCCGAGCGCGGCAGTTGACGTCGACAGCAGATCGTGTTTGCGGCGCGCCGTCTCATCGACTTTCCCGAAAGCGGGCGACCCGGCCGGATCGCGGGCACGTGAGAGCTCGTCATCCCGCGCACGCCTTATATCGCCGCCTATGTTGTGACGACCGACACGGTTCGCATCCTTCGCGTCCTGCATGGCGCCCAGATGTGGCCGGATGAGATCGCCACGGAGTAGTCTTCTTTCTTTCCGAATGTGGAAATCCAGCACCGCTTTCCGGCGGGCCAACGGCCTGAGTTCCGTACCATCGAGCACTCCAGGTTGACAGTGCCGGCCCATCGATTTAAGTTCGCGTTAGTGGCCACTAACGCGAAACACTGGACAGCGCTCGGAGACTCGACGAGGCGCACGATATTCGAATTGTTGGTCGAACAGCCTTGTTCGGTCAGCGGACTTGCTCGTG